>JBDTUG010000060.1:0-14446 GCA_040007855.1 Caldimonas sp. | reverse complement strand
CCTCGGTGCCGGAGTTGCTGAGCAGGCTCTTCAGCTTCATGCGCACGGTGGCGGAGTTGCGGCCGCCGCGGCTGTATTCGGTCTTCAGCACGACCATCGGGTCCTTGCCGTGCATGATGACGTTGCCGGCGCGAAATTCCTGAGCGATTTTCATGGGCGGATCTTGAGCGTTGAAAGGATTTGCGGCGCGGCTTGAGGCGGCGCAAAGCCTTCGATTCTAGCGTTCCGAGACGGCGAACTCGAGCAGCGAGGCGGCGAGATCGCGCTGGGCCCCGAGCCGGTCGCGAAAGCGCCGGCAAAGAGCTGCCCAGGCGGCGTCATCGGGCCACGCGAGCGACGACACGGCCGACGCGGCCGCGCCGTGGCCCGTGGCGTTCCATGCGGCGAACAGCGCGCGCAACTGGCCGGCGAGCGGCGTCGGCGCGTCGGCCAGGAAGCGGTCGAGGAAGGCGGCGATCTTGCGATGCTGGGCGGCGTCTTCCTGCGGGTAGGCCTGCCACAGGAACGGCGCCCCCGACCAGAGGGCGCGCACCAGCGAGTCCTCACCGCGAACGAGGTTGAGCTCGCACGACCACAGCATGCGGTCGAAGTCCGGCTGCGCCAGGGCCGGCAGGCGCACGGCGCGCAGACCGCCGCGCCGAAGGCCGGGCCCGAGCAGCGCCAGCGCCTGCTCGGTGGCGGGGCCCGGGGTCAGGAGCAGCAGCGTCGCTTGCGCCGAGAGCGCTTCGAGCAGCGCGTCGAGCGCAGGATTGCGGTAGCAGAACAGGCTCACGCAGCGCTCGCCGGCCCGGCGTTCGATGCCTCGCGCGGCCAGCCAGGCGCTGCCGTGGCCGAACGCGCGCCGCCGCTCGAGCAATCCCGGCTCGCGCAGGAGGCCGCCGGTTCGCTCGCCGAATCCCGGGTAGAAGAACCAGATCGGCCAGGGGTCGCCACGCGGCGTGAAGTGCGGCGACGGCAGGCCGTGCGAGCGCTCGACGAAGCTTTCCGCGCTCAGATGCTCGACGTTGATCCGGACTGCCAGCGGCGGCGCCGCGCCCGGCCCGGCGTCGACCTGCGCCGGGAAGCCGCAGCCGAAGGTCTCGACCAGCACCTCGCCGCGCGGCGCGGCTGCGTCGTCCCAGTCGACCACCGTCACGCCGGCGGTGCCGGTCGGGGCGAGCCAGGCGAGGGCGCTCGGGTCGTCGATCGCCAGGCAGACGGTTTCGCCGCGCCCGGCCAGGTCGGCGGCCAGGCGCCAGGCGAAGCCGATGTCGCCGAAGTTGTCGACGACGCGGCAGAAGATGCTCCATCGCATCCGTCGATTATCCAAACCGCCTCGTGCGCGGGTGCGGATGCGCGCCATCGCGGCGAGCCGCCAGGTCCCCGGGCGGCACAATCGCCGGCGATGAACGACGCCGCCGTCGACCCCGTTCCCGGCTCGCCTGCCGAGCGTCGCGAACGCGTGCTGGCCGAGGTGGCGGCCTTGCCCAACCTGCCCGGCGTCTATCGCTACTTCGACGCCCACGGTGCGGTCCTCTACGTCGGCAAGGCGCGCGACCTGAAGAAGCGCGTCTCGAGCTACTTCAACAAGCGCCACGCCGGCAGCGAAGCGGCGATCTGGACCGGCCACATGGTCTCGCGGATCGCCCGCATGGAGACCACCGTGGTCCGTTCCGAGGCGGAGGCGCTGCTGCTCGAGAACAACCTCATCAAGACGCTGGCGCCGCGTTTCAACATCCGCTTCGTCGACGACAAGAGCTACCCGTACCTGAAGATCGAATCACATCGCTTCCCGCGGGTCGCCTACTACCGCGGCTCGGTCGACAAGAAGCATCGCTACTTCGGACCGTTCCCGAGCGCCTGGGCGGTCAAGGACTCGATCCAGCTGCTGCAGAAGGTGTTTCACCTGCGAACCTGCGAAGACACGGTGTTCGCCAACCGCACCCGGCCGTGCCTGCTCTACCAGATCAAGCGCTGCTCGGCGCCCTGCGTCGACTACGTCGCGGCCGAGGACTACGCCCGCGACGTCGCCCACGCGGAGCGCTTCCTGCAGGGCGAGCAGCAGGAGCTGATGGACTCGCTTCAGGCGCAGATGATGACGCGCGCCGAGGCGCTGCAGTTCGAGCAGGCGGCCGAGATCCGCAACCAGATCGGCTCGCTGTCGCGCGTGCTGCACCAGCAGGCGGTCGAAGACAACACCGGCGCCCGGACCCGCGACGCCGACATCCTCGCCGTCAAGGTCGACGGCGGGCGGGCCTGCGTCAACCTGGCGATGGTGCGCGGCGGCCGGCATCTCGGCGACCGACCCTACTTTCCGAAGCACGTCGACAACGCCATCGAGGTGGCGCGCGAAGAGGCGGCCGACGACGCGTCACAGGAGCCGCCGGTGGCCGCGGAAGTCCGGGTGCTCGAGGCCTTCATCGCCCAGCACTACCTCGACGGCGGGCTGCCGCCGCTGCTCGTCGTCAGCCACCCGGTCGACAAGTCGCTGGTCGAGGCGCTGGCGGCGCAGGCCGGCGCGCGCACCGCGGTGCAGCACCAGCCGCGCGAGCAGCGCCGCGCCTGGCTCGACATGTGCATCAAGGGCGCCGGGCTGCGCCTGGCGCAGTTGCTCGCCGAGGAAGGCTCGCAGCAGGCCCGCACGCGCGCCCTGGTCGACGCGCTCGATCTGCAGGTCGAGGACCTGCACGCGTTTCGTATCGAGTGTTTCGACGTCAGCCATACCGCTGGCGAGTCGACCCAGGCGTCGTGCGTCGTCTTCGAGGCGCACAAGATGCAGAGCGCGCAGTACCGCCGCTACAACATCGCCGGGATCACGCCGGGCGATGACTATGCGGCAATGCGCCAGGTGCTGTCGCGGCGCTACGCCAAGCTCGTGGAAGCGGCCAGCCAGGGCCTGGCACGACTGCCCGACATCGTGCTGGTCGACGGGGGCAAGGGCCAGGTGTCGGTCGTGCGCGAGGTGTTCGAGGAGCTCGGCATCGAGATCGCCCGGATCGTCGGCGTCGAGAAGGGCGAGGGCCGGAAAGTCGGCCGGGAGGAGCTTGTCTTTGCCGATGGCCGGTCCAAGATCGGGTTGGGGCGCGAATCGGCGGCGCTGATGCTGGTGGCGCAGATCCGCGACGAGGCGCATCGCTTCGCGATCACCGGAATGCGCGCCCGCCGTGCCAGCGTGCGCACCGGAGCGAGCCGGCTCGAGGAGATCGACGGCGTCGGGCCGAAGAAACGCGCCAAACTCCTGCAGCGCTTCGGCGGCGCGCGCGGGGTCGGCCACGCGAGCGTCGAAGACCTCGCCACCGTCGAAGGTATTTCGCGAGAACTTGCCGAGGAAATCTACCGTGCGCTTCACTGACCCCGAGAATGTGCTGGCGTGCCGACGGTTGGCCGCGTCGGCCCTGATCGCGGCGCTCGCCGTCGCCGGCTGCAGCAACTCTTCCGATCGCGGCCCCGGCGAAGTCCGCACGCCCCTGCCGCCCAGCCTGGCGCCGGCCAGGCCGCCGCCACTCGAGACGATCGCGCCGTCGCCTGCCGCCGCCCAGGGCAAGTCGGCGCTGCCCGCGCCCCGCGCCATGCGCTCGTGGGTCGAGGTTCGCCAGCAGGCGGCCGAGCGCCTGGTCGCCGCCAATCCCGAGATCACCTACATGGGCAAGGTGCCCGACCAGCTGCTCGCCATTCCGGTGCTCGAGATCGAGCTCAACAGCGACGGCAGCGTGCGCAGGATCGAGATCCTCCGCCCGCCCCGTCAGGCCAAGGACACCTTGCAGACCGCGGCCGACGCGGTGCGCCGCGCTGCGCCTTTCGGCGATGTCTCCCGGCTGCCCAAGCCGTGGAAGTTCGTCGAGACCTTCCTCTTCAACGAGGACCGCAAGTTCAAGCCGCGCACGCTCGATCACTGAGTCGCGCAAGGCAACCCGTCGGGGCCGCTTCGACTCGCGCAGGGCCGCCCGGTCGGCCTGCAGCCACGGTGCGCCGGATCGGGCGCCACAATCGCCGGATGTTCTTCAATCTGCCGACGCTGCTCACGTGGGCGCGCATCCTGGCGATCCCGATCGTCGTGGGCGTGTTCTATACGACGCTCCCGGCCGAGACGCAGAACCTGGTCGGCACGGTGCTGTTCGTCCTGGTCGCGCTCACCGACTGGGCCGACGGCTACCTGGCGCGCAAGCTGAACATGACCTCGTCGTTCGGCGCCTTCCTCGATCCGGTCGCCGACAAGTTTCTGATCACGGCCGCGCTGCTGGTCCTGGTCCACCTGCAGCGGCTCCATGCCCTGGTCGCCCTCGTCATCATCGGCCGCGAGATCGCGATCTCGGCCTTGCGCGAATGGATGGCGCAGATCGGCGCTGCGCGCAGCGTCGCCGTGCACATGCTGGGCAAACTGAAGACGGTGGTGCAGATGATCGCCATCCCGTTCCTGCTCTACCACGGTACCCTGTTCGGCCTGATCGATACCCAGCGCTGGGGAACGGTCCTGATCTGGATCGCGGCCGTCCTGACGATCTGGTCGATGGTCTACTACCTGCAGAAGGCCCTGCCGGAGATCCGTGCCCGGGTCCGTTAGGAACGTGCGACTCTCGGTCAGGGCGATGCCCTGGGTCTTCGTCCTGATCTGGAGCACCGGTTTCGTCGTGGCCCGGCTGGCCATGCCGCACGCGCCCCCGTTCTCGTTCCTGACGGTGCGCTTCGCCCTGTCGGCGCTCTGCTTCTTCGCCTGGATCGCGCTCGCCCGCGCCGCCTGGCCGGTGGGGCGGGCCCAGTGGGCGCACCTCGCCGTCACCGGCGCCCTGATGCAGGCGGGCTATCTGGGCGGCGTCTGGGCCGCCGTGAAATCGGGGATCGGTGCCGGCACCGTCGCCCTGCTGGTCGGGCTGCAGCCGGTCCTGACGGCGCTCTGGGTCACCGCCACCGCGGCACGTCGCGATGGGGGCACCCCCGCGACCGCGGGGGTTCCCCTGCGCCAGTGGCTGGGCCTGCTGCTCGGCTTTGCCGGACTGGTGTTCGTGGTCTGGCCCAAGCTGGGCACCGGCGAAGTGACGCCCGCCAACCTGGCCCTGGCGGCGGTGGCGCTGTTCAGCATCACGATCGGTACGCTCTACCAGAAGCGCCATGTCGCACGCTGCGACGTGCGCAGCGCGAGCGCGGTGCAGATGCTCGCTGCGCTGGCGATCAGCGCCCCGTTTGCCCTCTTCGAGCCCGAGGCGATGGACTGGCACCGCGACCTGATCGCGGCGATGGCCTGGTCGGTCGGCGTGCTCACGCTCGGCGGCAGTTCGCTGCTCTACCTGCTGATTCAGCGCGGCGAGGCGACCGCGGTGACGAGCCTGCTCTACCTCGTACCGCCGTGCACCGCGCTGATGGCCTGGCTGATGTTCGGCGAAGCCTTCACGCCGCTGATGACCCTCGGCATGGCGCTGACCGTCGCCGGCGTCGCGATCGTCGTGCGCGACCGGAGCGCGTCAGGCGCGTAGCGGGTCCGGCGCGGGCCGACCAAGGCGCGGCAGCGGCGACCCGGCCGCGCGGCCGAAAACCCTTGCGCTCGCTCACCGCCGCCCATGGCACAGTCGAAGCCTGCCGGCAGAAGCGGGCCGGCGCATGGCTCGCCAGGATCGAGCGTTCGAGGAGGAATGACACCGTGGCAACCCACCGAATCGCCGTCATTGCCGGCGACGGCATCGGCACCGAAGTCATGCCGGAGGGCGTGCGGGTCCTCGAGGCGGTCGCCGGCCGGTTCGACATCGACCTGCGCTTCGACCACTTCGATTTCGCCTGCTGGCCGTGGTACGAGAAGCACGGCAGCATGCTGCCCGACGACTGGAAGGAGCAGATCGGCGGCCACGACGCGGTCTTCTTCGGCGCGGTCGGCTGGCCGGAGAAGATTCCCGACCACGTGTCGCTCTGGGGGTCGCTCCTCAAGTTCCGCCGCGAGTTCGATCTCTACGTGAACCTGCGGCCCGCGCGCCTGATGCCGGGCGTGCGCTCGCCGCTGGCCGGGCTCGAGCCGGGCGACATCGACATGATGATCGTGCGCGAGAACACCGAGGGCGAGTACTCGAGCATCGGCGGTCGCATGTACGAAGGCAGCGAGCGCGAGATCGTCGTCCAGGAGACGGTGATGTCGCGCATCGGCGTCGATCGGGTGCTGAAGTTCGCCTGCGAGCTGGCGCAGTCACGACCGAAGAAGCACCTCACCTCGGCGACCAAGTCGAACGGCATCTCGATCACCATGCCCTACTGGGACGAGCGGGTCGAGGCGATGGCGGCGCGCTTTCCCGACCTCAAGGTCGATCGCTTCCACATCGACATCCTCGCCGCGCACTTCGTGCAACGGCCTCAGTTCTTCGACACGGTCGTCGCCAGCAACCTGTTCGGCGACATCCTCAGCGACCTCGGCCCCGCCTGCAGCGGCACGATCGGCATCGCGCCTTCCGCCAATCTCAACCCGACGCGCGCCCATCCGTCGTTGTTCGAGCCGGTGCACGGCTCGGCCCCGGACATCGCCGGCCGGGGCATCGCCAATCCGATCGGCCAGATCTGGTCGGGCGCGCAGATGCTCGAGTTCCTCGGTTATCCGGCTGCCCACGATGCGGTGCTCGCGGCGATCGAGAGCGTGCTCGATCCGGGCTCGGGCGGGCCGAGGACGGCCGATATCGGCGGCAAGGCGAGCACCGCCGACCTTGGCCGCGCGATCGCCGAAGCGGTGCGACGCGCCTAGTCTTTCGTCACCGGAAGTCAAGGACCAACCGCACGAGCGGCGAAACATTTTCCTGCTCGCGGGGACCCCTAGAATCGCGAACCCTGCTTGACACTGAACAGCACCGACGATGTAATCGTTTCGCCCTGGCCGCCGTGCCCGCCGCCTCGCGCCACTCCACCGAATTCCATCGAGATACCGAGCTTCCTGAGGGGGAAACATTCGTGAACAAGACTGAACTGATCGAGCACATCGCGAGGCAGGCCGACATTTCCAAGGCTGCCGCCTCGCGCGCCCTCGAAGCCATGATCGGCGGCGTGAAGACCAGCCTGAAAAAGAACAACACGGTCTCGCTCGTCGGCTTCGGTACGTTCAGCGTCGGCAAGCGTGCGGCTCGCAGTGGCCGCAACCCGCGCACCGGCGCGGCGATCAAGATCAAGGCTGCCAAGGTTCCGAAATTCCGCCCCGGCAAGGCCCTCAAGGACGCGCTCAACTGAATTCCGCCGCCGGCCCCGTGCCGGCGCCGGGTGCTTAGCTCAGCTGGTAGAGCGGCGCCCTTACAAGGCGTAGGTCGGGGGTTCGAAACCCTCAGCACCCACCATCCCCGGCCGCTCCCCCGAGCCGGCCTCGGGGCAGGGGGCTCGGCTAGAATCGCGCGTCCTCCCACGAAAGGCGAACCTCGGTTCGCCTTTCTCGCATCTGGCTGCCGATGTTCGATTTCTTACGCCGTCACACCCGCGCACTGCAGTTTGTCCTGGTGCTGCTCGTATTCCCGTCGTTCGTCTTCTTCGGCATCCAGGGGTACAGCAGCTCCGGCGGCGCCGATAAGCAAGGGGTCGCCAAGGTCGCCGGCCAGACGATCAGCCAGGCCGAACTCGACAACGCCATCCGCGAACGGGTCGAGCGGGCCCGGCGGCAGATGCCCGGCATCGACCCGAAGCTGTTCGAGTCGCCCGAGATGAGGCGGATGGCCATCGAGGCGCTGATTCGAGACAAGGTGCTCAACGTCGCCGCCGACAAGCTCCACCTCGCACCCACCGACGAGCGCGTCAAGAGCCTGTTCAAGACCGACCCGCAGTTCGCCCAGCTGCGCGACGCCGACGGCTTCGCCAACCCGGCCGTGATCTCGGCCCTGGGGATGTCGTCCGAGGGCTTCGCGCAGCGCCTGCGCGAGGACATCTCGGCGCGCCAGGTGATGCAGGGCCTGACCGCCTCTGTCATCTCCCCCGCGACCGCCGCCTCGGCGGCGCTCGACGCCATGTACCAGCAGCGCGAGGTGCAGGTGCAGCGCTTCGACACCAAGGACTACCTCGCCAGGATCGTCCCGACCGACCCCGAGATCGAGGCCTTCTACAAGGATCCGCAGCATGCGGCGCTGTTCCAGGCCCGGGAGGAGGCGGCGATCGAGTACCTGGTCCTCGACCTCGATGCCCTGAAGAAGGGGATCGTCATTGCGGAGGACGAGCTGCGCAAGAAGTACGCCGAGAGCGAGAAGAGCTTCACGGCGATCGAGGAACGCCGCGCCAGCCACATCCTGGTCAAGGCCGACAAGGACGGGCCGAAGGCCGATCGCGAAAAGGCCAGGGCGAAGGCGGAAGCGCTGCTCGTCGAGCTGAAGAAGGACCCGTCGAAGTTCGCCGAGATCGCGAAGAAGAATTCCGATGACGAAGGCTCCGCGGCCAAGGGCGGCGACCTCGACTTCTTCGGCCGCGGCGCGATGGTCAAGCCGTTCGAGGACACCGCCTTCGCGCTCAAGCCGGGCGAGATGAGCGGCGTCGTCGAGACCGACTTCGGCTACCACGTCATCCAGCTGAAGGAAGTGCGCGGCGGCCAGAAGAAGAGCTTCGACGCGGTCCGTGCCGAGATCGAGTCGGAGCTTCGCAACCAGCAGGCGCAAAAGCTCTTCGCCCAGGCCGCGGTCGACTTCGACGACCTGGTCTACCAGCAGCCGGAGAGCCTCAAGCCGGCGGCCGAGCGCTGGAAGCTCGAGATCCAGAAGGCCGACCACGTCACGCGCGAGCCGGGCCCGGCGGCGACCGGCGCGCTGGCCAACCCGAAGTTCCTCGAAGCGCTGTTTGCCAGCGACTCGACCCAGAACAAGCGCAACACCAAGGCGATCGACATCGGCGCCAGCAAGCTGGCCGCAGGCCGCGTCGTGCGCTACGTGGCGCCGCACCAGCTGCCGCTGGCCGAGGTCAAGGACCGGGTTCGCCAGCAGCTCGTCGCCAGCCAGGCGGCGGCGATGGCGAAGAAGCTGGGTGCCGAAAAGCTCGCCGCCGCGCGGGCCGCGCCGGCCACCACCCTGTCCGAGAACAGCCTGATCGTCTCGCGGGCCCAGCCGCGAGAGCTGCCGCGCCCGCTGCTCGACGCGGTGCTGAAGGCGCCCGCCGTCACCTTGCCGGCCTTCGTGGGCGTCGATCTCGGCGAGCAGGGCTATGCGGTCGCGCGCATCACCAGGCTTTTGGGCCGCGATCCCGGCGCTGCCGATCCTGTGAAGGCAAAAGAGCAGTACGCGCAGATCTGGAGCGATGCCGAAGGGCAGGCCTACTACGCAGCCCTGAGGGCGCGCTACAAGGCGACGATCAACGAATCTGCAGCCGCGGCGGCGAGCGCGCCGCCCTGATCGCGCCTTCGCTCGAGGCGAAGCGGCCGCGAAGGCCGCTTGTACAATCGATCGCTCGGTGGTGGCTGTAGCTCAGTTGGTAGAGTCCAGGATTGTGATTCCTGTTGTCGTGGGTTCGAGCCCCATCAGCCACCCCACCTCCTGACCCCGGCTCTGCGTCGCAGAGCCCGCCCCGCGGCAGTCCTTGCCGCGTTTGCCTACCGGTTGATCGAGCGCGCCTGCACGAACATCGGCACTGGCGCCGCGCCGGCCCGGTGCCGGCTCACCGGACGCGGTACCTTCGCCCGCAGCTTGTGCCCGACGCGCGGCATGTAGGTCCCGCCCGAAGACGGGGGCACGTTCGCCGGGATCATCGTGCCGTTGCTACTGCGATGCGCCGGCACGATCACGTCGCCGGCTGCAGCCCGGGCCTCCAGTTGCAGCATGGCGACGAGGAGGCAAGCGGCAAGGAGAAGGCAGCGCGCAATCATGCCGTCGACTCTAGGCGCGGGCCGCGTCGCCTGCTGTGACCAAGGGTGACCGGAAGTTGGCGGCTGCGCAGGCGCCGCCGTCCCACTCACCCGTTGGTCATGACGAGCTTGCCGAGCACCTTGCGGCTGGCCATGCGGGCATAGGCGGCCGGCAGCTCGGTCATCGGCAGGCGCTGGTCGATCACCGGCCTGACCTTGCCTTCGGCATACCAGCGCGTCAGCTCGGCGAGGGCCGCTGCATTGGCTTTCGGTTCGCGGCGCGCGAAGTCGCCCCAGAACACGCCGACGATCGACGCGCCCTTGAGCAGCGCCAGATTGAAGGGCAAGGCGGGAATGCCGCCTTGCGCGAAGCCGACGACGAGGTAGCGGCCACGCCAGGCGATCGAGCGGAGCACCGGCTCGGCGAGATCGCCGCCGACCGGGTCGTAGACCACGTCGGGGCCCTTGCCGTCGGTCAGCTTCCTGAGCTCGTCGCGGATGTTGCCGGTGGTGTAGTTGACGGTCGCGTCGGCGCCGATCGATTTGCAGAACTCGCACTTCTCGTCGCTCGATGCTGCAGCGATGACGCGCGCGCCGACGATCTTGCCGATCTGGATCGCCGCGGTGCCCACGCCACCGGCCGCGCCGAGTACGAGCAGGGTCTCGCCGGCCTTGATCTGGGCGCGGTCGAGCAGGGCATGATGGGTGGTGCCGTAGGTCATGACGAAGGCCGAGGCGTCGTCGAAGGCGAAGCCGGGCGGCAGAGGCATGACAGTCGCCGCGTTGGCGATGGCGTGGGTGGCGAAGCCGCCGCTCGCGCCGATGGCGGCGACTCCATCGCCCACCTTGAGATGCTTCACGCCTTCGCCCACCGCCTCGACGACGCCGGCGTATTCCGAGCCCGGGACGAACGGCAGGGGCGGCCTGATCTGGTACTTGTTCTGCACGGTCAACAAGTCCGGAAAGTTGAGGCTGGCGGCACGGATCGCGATCCGCAACTCGCCGGCCTTCGGCTCCGGCGTTGCCAGCTCCTTCCACTGAAGCGCCTCGACGCCGATCGGGTTTTCGCAAAGCCATGCGTGCATGTGGGAGAGCCCTTCCTGGCGGGTTGCCGCACCCGGTCGGCGCGGCTGCGATCGATGATACGCAGCGAAGGGGCGCGGCCGCGGCGCCTCTGGGACGACTCCCTACAATCCGCCGATGCGCATTCTCATTGCCAACGACGACGGCTATCTGGCGCCGGGACTGGCGGCCCTGGTCGAGGCGTGCCAGGGGCTCGGTGAGCTCGATGTCGTGGCTCCCGAGCAGAACGCGAGCGGTACCTCGAACTCGCTGACCCTCAATCGCGGCCTGTCGTTCTATACCGCGAGCAACGGCTGGCGCTACATCAACGGCACGCCTTCCGACTGCGTCCACCTCGCCCTCTCCGGACTGCTCGAGCACCGGCCGGACCTGGTCGTCTCGGGCATCAACCAGGGCGCGAACATGGGCGACGACACGCTCTATTCGGGCACGGTGGCAGCGGCCATGGAAGGCTTCCTGTTCGGCATTCCGGCGATCGCCTTCTCGCAGGTTGAAAAGGGCTGGACCGACCTGGACGCGGCGGCCCGGGTGGCGCGCAGCGTCATCGAGCAGGTGTTGCGCAATCCGCCCGCGCCGCCCCACTTCCTGCTCAACGTCAACATCCCGAACCGTCCCGATGCCGATCGCCTGCCGCAGCGGATCACCCGGCTCGGCCGGCGCCACTCGAGCGAGCCGGTGATCCGCCAGATCAGCCCGCGCGGCGAGACGCTGTACTGGATCGGCCCGGCCGGCAACGCCCGCGAGGCCGGCCCGGGTACCGACTTCCACGCGACCGCCAACGGCGAGATCTCGATCACGCCGCTGCACGTCGACCTCACCGATCACGCCACCCTTCCAGCGTGGCGTGAGTGGGCGGGCAAGGAGACCGGATGAGCGCGGGCGAACGCTCCCGCGCCAAGTTTCCGCTGCAGCTCGACCGCCTGGCCGGCGCTACTTCGGCCATGCCGCGCGCCATGCTGCGGCCGCAACGCGACCTGGCCGCCGCCCATGCCGATACGCACCGGCGCGACACGCCGGCCGGCCTCGGCCTCGACTCTGCCGACGTGCGGCGGCGCATGGCGGAGCGGCTGCGCCAGGGCGGCATCGTCGAGCCGCGCGTCCTCTCGGCCTTCGCAACGGTGCCACGCCACGCCTTCGTCGACGCGGCGCTGGCGACCCAGGCCTACGAAGACACCAGCCTGCCGATCGGCCACGGGCAGACCATCTCCAAGCCCTCGGTGGTCGCCCGCATGCTCGAGCTGCTGTTCGGCGGTGCCAATGCACGCCGGGCGGGCGGACTCGGCAACGTGCTCGAGATCGGCACCGGCTGCGGCTACCAGGCGGCCCTGCTGAGCGAGATGGCCAACCGGGTGGTGTCGGTCGAACGCCTGAAGCCCCTGCACGACAAGGCCCGGACCCTGCTGGCGCCGATGCGCTCGGCCAGGCTGCGCCTCGTCTTCGGCGACGGCATGCTCGGCCACCCGCCCGGCGCGCCCTACGACAGCATCGTCGCTGCCGCCGGCGGAGCGACGCTTCCCGAGGCCTGGCTGGAGCAACTCGCGATCGGCGGCCGGCTGGTCTCGCCGGTCGAGCAGGCCGGCGGCGGGCAGGCGCTGGTCGTCGTCGACCGGCACGAGGAGGGCTATGACCGGCGTGTCCACGAGGCGGTCCGCTTCGTCCCCCTAAAATCGGGCCTTGCCTGATGAAGAACGAAACGGCTCCATGCGCCTGATCGACCTACCCGCCTTGCGGCTCTTGCGCGGGGCGGCCCTCGCTGGCGCGGCGCTCAGCCTGTTCGGCTGCTCCACTGCGCCGAACCGCGCCCCGGTCGAAGAACGCTCGGCGACGCCGCGCACGACCGTCGCCGCGGCCAGCCCGGCACTCACCCCGGCCGCGCCTGCCCCCGAGCCCGTCAAGCCCGGTGCCGCCACCGAGGGCGGAGCGCGACCCGGCTACTACACGGTCAAGCCGGGCGATACGCTGATCCGGATCGGCCTGGACAACGGCCAGAACTGGAAGGACCTGGTTCGCTGGAACAACCTCGAGAACCCGAACCTCATCGAAGTCGGGCAGCAGCTTCGGGTGGTGGCGCCCGGGGTCGACCCGGCCGCGGCGATCAGCCGGCCGGTGACGACGGCCAGGGTAGAGCCGCGCCCGCTCGACGCCAAGCTGCCGCCGGTTGCGCCGGGCGCTTCCGTGCCAGCGACGGTCGTGGTTGCTGCGCCGCCGCCCGCGCCCGCCCCGGCCCCGGCTCGCGAGGCCGACGACGACATCGCCTGGGCCTGGCCGGTCACCAGCGCCGTCTCGACGCCGTTCGACGATGCACGCAACAAGGGGCTGGTGTTTCGCGGCAAGGCCGGCGATCCGGTGCTGGCCGCCGCCGACGGACGAGTCGTCTACGCCGGCTCCGGCCTGCGCGGCTACGGCAATCTCGTGATCCTCAAGCACAGCGCGACCTACCTCACCGCCTACGCCCACAACCAGGCCCTGCTCGTCAAGGACGACCAGGCAGTCCGACGCGGCCAGAAGATCGCCGAGATGGGCTCGAGCGACGCCGACAGCGTGCAACTGCACTTCGAAATCCGCCGGCAAGGCAAGCCGATCGATCCGGCCCGGCTGCTGCCGCCGCGCTAGGGCCTTCGATGCCCGTCCTGGCGCCTGTCCTCGCCTTCGACATCGAGACCATTCCCGACGTCGCCGGCCTGCGAGCGCTGCGCGGCGCCGATCCGGCGGCTACCGACGCCGAGGTCTACGCCGCCGAGATCGCCGAGCGCGCCTCCCGCAACAAGAGCGACTTCATGCCGCTGCATCTGCAGCGCGTGCTCGTGGTCTCGTGCGTGTTCCGCGGCGCCCAGGGCCTGCAGGTGCGCTCGTTCGTCGACGACGAGGCGGGCGGCCGCAGCCGCGAGCGCGACGTGATCCAGGCCTTTTTCGATCGCGTCGAGCGGCATCGCCCGCAGCTCGTCAGCTGGAACGGCGGCGGCTTCGACCTGCCGGTGCTGCAGCAGCGCGGCCTGCGCCACGGCGTCGTCGCCGGCAAGTACTGGGACATGGGCGACGACGACCGCGAGTACCGCTACAACAGCTACATCAGCCGCTACCACCTGCGTCACATCGACCTGATGGACCTGCTGGCGATGTACCAGTCGCGCGGCAATGCGCCGCTCGATGCCATGGCCAAGCTCTGCGGCTTTCCGGGCAAGCTCGGCATGGACGGCTCGCAGGTCTACGGCGCCTACCTCGAGGGCCGGACCGACGAGATCCGGCGCTACTGCGAAACCGACGCGATGAACACCTACCTGCTCTGGTGCCGCTTCGAGAAGATGCGCGGGCGCCTGAACGAGGCCGGCTACGCGCTCGAGATCGCCGCTGCGCGCGACGCGATCGCCGCGCTCGACCAGCCGCATTGGCGCGAGTACCTGGCGGCGTGGCCGGCCGGGGAGGTGGTGTCGCCGCCCTCGACCGAGACGGCTGGGGCCACCACGCCGGCGGCGACGGACGCATCGGATATGCCGGTTTCGAACGCCGGCGCGGCCGCCGGCGAAACCGGAGTCGCATCGATCGAGACGACGATCTACATCGAGTCTTCGAGCATCCGCACGTAGTCGTCGCGCGTCGCCAGGCGCGGGTTGGTCTTGTGGC
>JBDTUG010000059.1:0-14653 GCA_040007855.1 Caldimonas sp. | reverse complement strand
ACGTCACCAAGGGCGGCGGCGGCAAGGCCTCGCGCTCGATCGAGGACGTGCGGCTGGTGTTCGAGCGCAACAAAGGCGCGATCTACGCGATCTACAACCGGGCCCTGCGCGAGGAGCCGGGACTGCAGGGCAAGGTCGTCCTCAAGCTCGTGATCGCACCGGAGGGCAACGTCATCGAGGTGCGGATCGAATCGAGCGACCTCAAGACGCCCGAGCTCGAGGCCGAGCTGCTGGCGCGCATCCGCCAGTTCGACTTCGGCGCCAAGGACGTCAACCAGATGGTGGTCAGCTACCCGGTCGACTTCCTGCCGTCGTGACGTGCTAGCGTGCGGCGATGACGCGCACGCTCCTCGCTCTCTCCGCCGCCCTGGCCGCCGCCGCGGCGTCGGCGCAGACACCACCCTCGCCGGCCGAGATCGCTGCCTATCAGGGCCTGCATGCCGCCGCCCGGCAGGGCGACCTTGCGACGATCGGCCGGCTCGCGGCCGCCAGGCCGGCGCTCGCCGTGCGCGACGGCAACGGCCGCACGCCCTTGCACGTCGCCACCTTCGCCAGGCAACGCGAGGCGATCCGGGCGCTGGTGCAGGCCGGCGCCGACACTGCTGCCCTCGACAAGGACCGCTACGACGCGGTCACGATCGCCTCGGTCGCGGACGACGAGGAAACGCTGCGCCTCCTGCTCGCGCTCGGCGCGAGCGCCAGGCTCGTCACCAGCCGCTACGACGGCACCGCGTTGATCGCGGCCGCCCACCTCGGCCACGACGGTGTGGTGCGCCAGCTGATCGCCGCCGGCGCGCCGCTCGACCACGTCAACAACCTGCACTGGACGGCGCTGATCGAAGCCGTGGTGCTGGGCGACGGCAAGGCGCGCCACCAGGCCACCGTTGCCGCCCTGCTGAAGGCGGGGGCCAGCACCGCGCTGGCCGACCGCGCCGGCAAGACGCCGCTGCAACTGGCGAAGAGCCGCGGCTACGCCGAGATCGTTCAGCAGCTGGAGCGGGCCGGCGCGAAGTAGCCGGGGCGGGACTCATTCCTCGCCGGGGTCCGACATGCACCAGGTGTGACTGCAGCTCCGGCAGCGCACCTCCATGCGCTCGTGCCGCGGCTCGTCGCGCACAAGGTCGAGCCGGCCGTAGGCCTGGCATTGCGGGCAGACCGCCTGGCGGGCCGCGTTCTCGGCGCGCATCAGCAGGAACACGTAACGCCGCAGAGACACGGCGCCGATGCAGGCGCAGGCGATCAGGAGGACGAAGCTGCCGATGCGGTCAGTCATCGGTGCCTGCCGGCTGACCAGCTCCAGGGTACCCAGGGCGCCGATCGCGCACAGCAGCACGAGCACGAGGCGCAGATGGCTGCGCGTCAGCTCGCCCTCGTACCACTTGCGAAAGCCCAGCTTGCGGATGCCGTCGTCCAGCCGCACCTTCCGCTCCAGGAGTCAGGGTGCGATTGTCGTCATTGCCGGCCGTTGCTGCCGGCGCGCAGAGCCGGTCGCCCGTCAGCGGCGTACCGGCGCGACCTTCCACCCCTCGCCCGTCTTCTCGAAACCGGCGACGTCGAGCACACCCTTCCTCTCGCTCTCGGCTTCGAGGTAGGCGTAGTCGCCGCTGACCTCCACCTTCTTGATCTGCTTGCGCCGCTCGGCAGGCGCGAGCCGAGCCTTCTTCTTCTCGGCGCGCATCTGCTCGAACCCGGGCGCGCCGAACGCCTTCAGCATCTCCTGGTTCTCCTTCACCTTGGACGGCGCCGCGTGCTTCGCGGCGGCCTCGAGACCGCCGTCGATCAGCGCGTTCTCGTAGGCGATGAAGACGTCCGCCTGCGCCGACTTCTGCGCCGCCGCGCCGGTGAGCGTCTGCGGCGGTCTCGCCGCCCCACCCCGGGCGTTCGCAGAAAACAGCAGAAGTCCCGGCGTCATCGTCGCGGCAAGGGCGATGATCGCGCGGCGGCGACCGGTGTGGCGAACCTGCATGGTCATGCTCCTCGTCGATGGGCTGGCTTGCTCGTCACTGCGCCAGCCGCAGCGTGCCGCTGATGATGCGGTAGTTCGTGCCGGTGCCCGCCGTCAGGTTGCAGCTTGCGGAGCCGCACGGCGAAGTGCCGAGCTTGTACTTGCCCTGGGCATCCGCCTGCTGGAGGTTGGGCGCGAAGCTGTTGCCGGCGGCATTCACGGTCACCCCGGCCGCCACCTCGACATTGATGCCCGTGCTCAGATTGCCGGTGGTGTTGCCCAGGAAGAGATTGCCGCCCGGCGAGGCCAGCGTTCCCAGGTCGTAGCTCGACGCCGCCGTGCCGGCCATCGTGATGCCGGAGTTGCCCGGCTGGTTCGAGTTGCCGCCGAGCAGGCTCTTGTTGTCGATCACCTGCACGTTGCGCAGCTTGACCTGGTAGTCCTTGGCGGCCGATCCGAACCACAGCCCGCCGTAGAAGGAGTAGCCGCCGACCAGGGCCGGGTTCTGGGTGCCGTTCTGGCTGACTTCGCCCGCCGCGATGTCGACCGCACAGGCCGAATAGCACACCACGCCGCCGAAGGTGTTGGCGCCCACCGTCAGGTTGGTTCCGGTAAGCGACAGCGACGAGGGCGTCGTGCCGTCGAACACCCAGACTCCGAGGTCGTTGCCCATCAGCGACGCGTTGGCCACCGTCACTGTCGCCGCGACGCCAGGCAGGCCGACGTTGCCGACCGGGCCGATGCCGATCCCGCGCGAGCCGCCGCCGTTGGTGGTGAAGCCGGAGATGGTCGAGCTCACCAGCGAGATCTGCGGTGATCCGGCGAGGGCGAAGACTCCGACCCCGAACCCCGAGTTGAGGTTCGCATGCAGCGTCGATCCGCTCATGTGCAGTTGCGTCGTCGTCCCGTTCATGACGACGCCATAGGAATCGACGCCGACGATCGCGTTGTTGAGGTCGAGCCGGCTCGTCCCGCCGAGGGTGAAGGCACCGGTCTTGGGATAGGCGTCGGCAGAGCCGCCCAGCCCCGCGCCACCGAAGGTTCCGCCGTTGACCGTCAGCCACGCGCTGCCGGTGAGGCTCGCGTAGGGTGCGGCGCCCTGGCCTGCGGGCGAGAGCTGGTCGGCGTAGTCGGCGATGTTGCCCGGGCTCATCGTCACATGAACCGTGCCGCTCAGCATCAGCGCGCCGCCGCCGCCGGTGAACGCCGAGCCGATCACCTTGACGCCATCGAGCGTGACCGTGCCGCTCGACGCTTCGATCCAGCCCTGGTCGCCGAGGAACGCGGAGATGCGGCGGACGACAACGCCGACCACCGTCGCGTCGCCCTGCAGGACGATGCCCTGGCCGACGCCGGCAAGCCCCGGGGTCAAGGCGCGCAGCGTCAGGCCCGCGGGGATCGGGATCGGCTGCGGCTGGGTCGCCACCGTGTAGTCGCCGTTCATCAGCCACACGGTCTTGCCGGCCTGCGCCAGCTGGGCCGCCTTGGCGATGGTCTGGCAGGGCGCGGCCTGCGAGCAGCTGTTGTTGCCGGCGTCGACACCGGTCGGGCTGGCGTAGGTGTCGCCGGCCGAGGGCGTGGTGACGAGCACGTTCACCACCGGGCTCGTGGTGTTGTTGTTCTGCGCATCGAAGGCCTTGGCGGTGAAGCCGACCGTGCCCAGGTCGGCGGCGGTGAAGCTCAGCGTCGTCTGGTAGGGCGCAGTCGTGTCGGTGGCGATCAGGGTCGCACCGCGCCAGAACTCGACCTTGGTCACGCCGATGGCGTCGGTCGCGATCGCCTGAAGGGTGGTCGAGCCGGGCACCAGCACGGTCGCCGGGTTGGCGAGCAGGCTGATCGTCGGCGGCGTCACGTCGGCGCCGATCGTCACGGTAAGCACGGCGCTGGTGGCGTTGTTGTTGGCCGCATCGAAGGCCTTGGCGGTGAAGGCGGCACTGCCGATGTCCGCCGGCGTGAACGCCACCGTCTGCTCGTAGGGCGCGGTCGTATCGGTGCCGATCAGCGTCGCGCCGCGATAGAACTCGACCTTGGTCACGCCGGCCAGGTCGTTCGCCGTCGCGGTGAGCATGGTCGAGCCGGGCGCAACGACGTTCGCCGGGCTGGCCGCCAGCGACACCGTCGGCGGCGTCGCGTCGGCACCGAGCGTGACCGTCGCTGTCGCCGACTTCGTGAGGTAGGAAGGATTGGTGATCGTCAGCGTGAAGGTCGTCGTCGCAGCGACGTCCACGACCTTGCTGCCGATCTGCGGCACCACCCCGACGCCGTTGTCGATGGTCGCGGTCGAGCCCGAGGTGTAGTCGGAGTGCCATGCGAGCGTCACCGGCCCGCCGGGCAACTGAACCGTCGAGGGCGTGACGGTGAACGAATCGATCGTCGTCGTTGGCGTGAAGCGCTGCACCCACTTGTAGCTCGGCGATGCGGTGCTGTTGCCCGCCTTGTCGAAGACGCGCACCCGGAAGCGCCGGTAGAGCGGATCGGCCGGCGTGTACGGGAGGACGATGTCGCCGCTGTCGAACTGCTTCACCGGCGTCGCCGCCTCGAACTGCGCCTGCGGCGCCTTCCAGCGCTGCACCGTCTGCCACTCGGTGTAGCCGCTGTCGCTGTCCGCCACGTAGGAGTCGACGACCTCGTCGAGGACGATCCCGCCGATCCCGTCCGGATCGCTCGCGTGCAGGCTGACGTGGATGTCCTGGGCGACGCCGACCTCGGGCACCGCGAGCAACTGGCCGCCGAACGGGCCGCCGACCGTGAAGGTCGGCTGCGGCGGCGGCGTCTTGTCCCAGAAGATCGAGAGCAGCCCGCTCGGGAACTTGGTCGCCGGGCAGAGGAACTTGCCGTTCTTGACCGAGCAGGCCACGTTGTCGCGCGAGCCCGACTTGCCGAGCACCGGCGACGCCGACACCTGGTCGCGCTGGCAGATCCGCGAGGTGCCGTTGTTCGCCGCGATCTCGGTGAACTCCGGCGCGCCGGTCACCTCGCGGTAGTTCGCCGGACAAGGGCCGAACACCGGCGGGACGAAGATGATCTCCATCGCCGGCGCGCACACCGAATGGTGGCCCATGACGTCGAAGATCTTGATGCACGCGGGCGCCGGGGACTGCGGGCATTCGGTCCCCGTCACCGTGATGTTGCGGACTTCCTGGAGCGGATTGAAGAGCCCCGGCGCGTTGACGAGGCAGGTCGGCGGCGGCACGTAGCCGGGCGGCAGCGCCAGGGCGTGCTTGCGATCCGGAGCCTGCGCGGCCGACGCTGCCAGCGGCGACTCGATCGTGATCATCACCTGCTCCGGCACCTGGAGGTCGGGCGCGGTATAGAGGTAAGTCGTTCCGGGCACCAGCGACGGGTCGGCGGCGGTCGCCGCGTCGGGCGTTGCCGGCTCGATGCTGATCGGGGCCGGCGCCTGCAGCGCGTTGTCGCCCACCGAGACGGTGACCATGCCGTCGCTCGACGCGACGCTGCCCGCCGCAGGCCCCAGCGTCGTGGCAGCGACCGGTGGCGGCGCGCCGCCGCCGCCACCGCCGCCGCAAGCTGCCATTCCGGCGACTGCGATCGAGGCGACTAGCGCCCTTGCGATGCGCGCCATGGCGAGGCGCGTGGTGGCGAGGCGCGTGGTGGCGAGTGAGGTCATGATGGTCGTCCTGTGAGTGCGTGTCGAAGGTCGCCTGTGAGCGCGTGCCTGGCCATCGGGTCCGGCCGGGTCATCGGATGCCGCGCGAGGACGGCAGATGCGGGTCCAGACGCGCGAGGTAGCGGATCAACGCCGGCAGCGACTCGAAGTGCAGCCGCTCGCCCGGCGCCGGGCCGAGCAGGTCGGCCTGCCAGGCGGGCCGAAGGCCGTCGGGCTGCAGCGTCAGGGCGACGCGCAGTTCGAAGTGCAAGGCTCGCGGGGCCGCCGGGTGGGTGTCCATCGTGGTGTCTGGAGGCATGACGCCACGATAGGAAGCCGGCGTTGAAAGAGCGTTGAAACCCGGCCGGAGCAGGCCGGGCGCTGCGCGCCGGTCAGGGGCGCGGCGAGGTGGCGAGCACGCGGCGCAGTCGTTCGATCAGCAGGACCGGAACCCGTCCTTCGGCCAGCAGCGCCTCGGCGCGGGCCACCGCGGCGGCGTCGCTTGCGCCGCCTTCGGCAGCCAGAAGGAGGCGTTGCTCGAGCCAGCAGGTAAGCGGATGGGCGGGCGCCGCTTCGTCGAAGCCGACCGTGTCGAGACGGCGCTTCGCTTCGTCGCGCCGGCCCAGCGCCCGCGCCGCGGCGGCGCCGAGATGGGCGACGTGGAAGCGGGTGTCGACCTCGTCCAGTGGCCCGACCGACAGCAGTGCCAGCGCGTCGTCCGGACGCCCTTCGGCGAGGGCGAGCGTCGCCTGCTTGGTGGCCTGGTTGATCGTGAACCAGACGTCGTCGCCGCCGGCGCGCTGCGCGTCGCAGGCGACCTGCGCCTCGTCGATGAGGCGGCGCGCCTCGGCCCATTCGCCGATGTCGACGTAGAGGTCGGCGACCATGTGGAGGTAGCCGATCCTGGCCACCGCGTTGCCGGTGCGCTCGGCCATCCCGAGCAGGCGGGCGCCCGCGGCGCGCGCCTCGGCCACCTCGCCGCGCAGGAAGTGGACGAAGAAGCGGGCGGCCTGGTAGTTCTGCTCGACCAGGTAGTTCTCGAAGCCCGGTGCCAGCGCCTCGCCTTCGTCGATCAGCAGCAGCACCTGGTCGGTGTGCCCGGAGTCCATGTAGGCCTGAAGCAGCATGAAGTTCGCGCTGCGGTGCGCGGGCACGTGGCCCGAGCGCGCGGCGAGGCTGCGGGCCCGCTCGCCGACGGCGATCGCCTTCTCGCTTTCGCCGCCGTACTTGTGGAAGAGGCCGAGCAGGGAAAGCGAAATGGCGAGTCCGGCCGCGTCGGCAATCGATTCGTAGACCGAGATGGCGCGCCGCGCGTGGCGCCCCCACGCTTCGACGTCGCCGCGCCAGTTGGCGCAGCGCGCCTGGTTCAGGAGCAGCGCCGCCAGCTCGTGGCGCGCCTGCGGCAGGTCATCGAGCAGGACTTCGGCCTCGCTCATCAGCGCCGCGGCGGCGTTGTACTTGCCTTGCCGCATCAGCCCGTTTCCGCGCACCGCCAGCGCCTTGGCGCGCACCGCCGGCGCCGCCCCGGCCAGCTCGGGCGCGAGCGCGTCGAGCGCGGCCAGGCCCTCGTCGATGCGGTCGCTGACACCCAGGTACTCGGCCCGCGCCAGCTGCACGTTCAGGACTTCCGCCGGGCCGGCCAGCGGGTCGCTGGCGGCGGCGCCGGCCGCGGCGATGAAGGCCGCATCGGCGGCAGGGCGGTCGGCGCGGCGCCGGTACACGTCGGCGCAGGCCAGATGGATGGCCGCGGCCGTGCCGCCCGCAGCGCCGTCGGCCAGGGCCTGCGCGTAGCTCGCCAGCGCTTCGTTCAGGGCATGGACGCGCAGGGCCGCCTCGGCCGCCGCGACCCGCCAGCGGACCGCCGCCGCGGGCCGTTGCGCCGCTTCCCAGTGCGCCGCCACCCGCGCCGGCAAGCGGCCCTCGGGCTCGAGCCGGCGCGCCAGCCGCTCGTGCAGGAGCCGACGCCGGCCGGCCGACAAGCCCTGCGCCAGCGACTGGCGCACCAGGTCGTGGGCGAAGCGCCAGCCGGCCCCGGTGTCCTGGACGAGGTGGGCCGCCGTCGCATGCTCGAGCGCCGCAACCACCGCTTCCTCGTCGAGCTCGCCGACCGCGGCGAGCAGGTGCGCTTCGATCTCGTCGCCGCCCAGGCTGGCCACCTCGAGCAGGCGCTGGACCGGCGCGCCCAGCGCGCGCACCCGGCCCAGCACGGCACCGCGCACGCTGGCCGGCACCGGCAGCTCCTCGTAGCGCTCGGTGCGATCGTCGAACGGCGTGCTCCAGCCCTGCGCGTCGGCGGTCAGCAGGCCCTGCTCGAACAGGTGGCGCAGGGTTTCGAGCAGGAAGAACGGATTGCCTTCGGTCGCGTCGTGCAGGCGCTGCGAGAAGAGGCGCCCGCCGGCGGCGCCGGACAGGGCGTGGGTCAGGGCCAGCACCTCGTCCTTGTCCATCCCTTCCAGGGCGACCGCGACACCGCGCCGGTTGTCGAGGTCGGCGCGCTGCCGCTCGAGCGCTGCGAGCGGCAACTGGGCGCTGCGGTAGGCGACGATCCAGACGACGCTGCCGGCGGCCACCGGCGCCGTGTCGTCGAGCCGCGACCAGAGCTCGACGCTTGACGGATCGCCCCAGTGCCAGTCGTCGAGCACGAGGGCGCTGAAGTTGTCGTGCATCAGCAGGCGCCAGGCCTCGGCGACGGCAGCGAGCAGGCGTTGCCTGGCCTCATCGGTGGCGAGCGCCTGCGGCGGCTCGCCGAGCTCGGGCATCAGCTGCGCCAGCTCGCGCCGCACCCAGTCGGGCAGCGCGACGCCGGGCGCCGACTCGCGCAGGGCGCGCAGCAGTCGCACCACCGAGGCGTAGGGAAGCTCGCCGTCCTGCGGCTCGCAGGCGACGCGCAGCCATGGGCCGCGCGCTGCCGCGAGCTCGCTGGCCAGGCGGGTCTTGCCGGTGCCGGCCGGGCCGTGCAGGTAGACGCGCTGGCCGCGCGCCCAGGCCGCCTCGATCTGCGCCTGCACCGCGCCGCGCGGCACGAACGGCACGATCGCCGGCAGACCGCCTGTCGCCGCGCGCCGTGGCCGGCCCAGGTCGCTGCCGACCACCGGCTCGCCGGCCGCTCCGGCGGCGGCCACGGCCGAGGTCGGCGCGACCTCGTCGGGATCGCTGCCGCGCAGCGACCGCGCCAGCGCCTGCGCCGGAGCCGACGGCGTGATGTCGAGCTCATCGCGCAGGGCCTCGACCAGGCGCTGGTAGGCCTGCAGGGCGCCGGCACGGTCGCCGAGCGCCGCCTTGAGGCGCATGACGTGCAGCGCGGCCGGCTCGTTGAGCGGGTCGGCGGTCCATGCCCGCACGCGCAGCGCCAGCGCCGCGGCCAGCTCGCCGCGGCCTTCGTGGCGCCCGGCCTGCCGGTCGAGCGCCTGGCCGAGGCGGCCGGCGAGCTCGCTGCGCCAGCGCTGCAGCCACTCGTCGAGCTCGGCGCTGCCGATGCCGTCGAGGCCGTCGAGGACCAGGCCCGTACCGACGGCGACGCTGTCGTCGTCGAGCAGGCGATGGGCATCGACGTCGACGACGGAATCGAGCGCGAGCGCGCCGTCGGCAGCTTCGCGCAGCGGCAGGCCGAGCTCGCGCAGCCGGAACAGCTCGCGGCGGAGATTGCGCCGGCCCGCGGCCGCATCGGCGTCGGCCCACAGCAGGGCGGTCAGCCTCGCCCGCGTCGTGCCGCCGTCGAGGGCCAGCAGGGCCAGGATCGCCAGCGCCTTGCGCGAGCCGACGTGGACGGCCTGGCCGTCGCGCAGCAGCCGCGGCTGGTCGAGCAAGTGCAGTTGCAGCAGCCGGGGCGACGCTTCGGACATCCCGGTCGATCATAAGAGGGCAGGCGGCGCAGCCGGCAGCCGGCAGCCTGACCCTGACGCCGCTACGGTGCCAGCACCAGGGCCCCGCTCGTCACCCGGTAGTTGGCGCCCGCACCGCTCGTCACCGTGCATGTCGAGGCGCCGCACGGGCTCGTGCCGAGCGCGTACTTGCCGGCCCCGTTGGCGCCCTGCACGCTGGCGATGAAAGTGTTGCCCGCGGCCGCCACTGTCACCCCCGCCGCCGCTCTGACGTTGATCCCGCTGGTCTGGTTGCCCGTGGTGTTGCCGGTGAAGACGTTGCCGCCCGGGCTTGCGAGCGTGCCCAGGTCGTAGCTCGATGCCGCGTTGCCGGCCAGCGTGATCCCGGAGTTGTCGGCGGTGTTGGTATTGCCGGTCGACAGGCTCGTGTTGTTGATGACCGAGACATTGCGCAGCTTCGCGCTGTAGATCTTGTCCGTGGCGCCCTGCCAGATGCCGCCGTAGAACCCGTAGCCGCCGGCCAGGCCCGGGATCGTCGTCCCGTTGCCGCTGGCCTCGCCGCCCGTGAGGTCGACGGCGCATGCGGCGAAGCAAACCAGCCCGCCGAAGTAGTTGTTCTTGACCGCCAGGTTGCTGCCGGTGATCGTCACCGTGGTCGCAGTCGCTCCGTTCTCGACGATCAGTCCGATCGAGCTGCCCGAGAGCACGACGTCGGTCAGCGACACGGTCGCGTTCGGGCCGGCTTGGCTGGACAGGCCGATGCCGAGCGCCGCCGACCCGCCGCCGTAGACGAAGCCGCTAACGGTCGTGCCGACCAGGGTCACCACCGGCGTTCCGGATGCGACGTTGATGCCTCGGCCGATGCCCTGCATGGCAATCGACGTCAGGGTCGAATTGCTGATGCTGAGCTGGGTCGCGGCTCCGTTCAGGTAGATGCCGTTGGTGTTGATGCTGACCGTGGCGTTGTTGATCGCCAGGCGCGAGTTGCCTTGCAGCTGGAACGCGGCGTCGCCAGCGGCGAAGCCGAATGCCGAGCCACCGCCGAGCCCGCTGCCGCCCAGGCTGCCGCCGTTGATCGTGAGCTGCGCATTGCCGGTCAGCATGGCGAAGATGTTCCCGCCGCCGGCCCCGCCGGTCAGCGTGCCGGTGTAGTCGGCGACGTTGCCCGGGCTCAAGGTGACGATGGCGCTGCCGCCGATGGCCAGCGGCGGACTGGCGGTGCTCAGGAGGCCGGTGAACTTGAGGCCGTCCAGCGTGACATTGCCGCTCGACGCCTGGATCGAGGTGCCGTAGTTGTTGCCCGGCCCGCGGTCGAGGACGATGCCGACCACGGTGGCGCTGCCCTGCAGCACGAGGCTTTGCTGCAGCACCGCCATCCCCGGCGTGAGGGCCCGCACGGTCAGGCCGGCCGGGATGTCGATCAAGGCCGGCTGGGTCGCCTGGGTGTACGTGCCGTCCTGCAGCCAGACCGTCTTGTTGGCCTGGGCCAGGCTCGCTGCCTTGGCGATCGACGCGCACGGCGTCGCCTGCGCGCAGGTGGTGTTGCCGGCATCGATGCCGCTCGGCCCGGCGTAGGTGTCGCCCGAGGTCGGCGTGCTCACCGTGACGATCGCCGGCGCGCTGGTGGCGTTGTTGCCCTGGGCGTCGAAGGCCTTGGCGGTGAAGCTGACGCTGCCGACGTCGGCGGCGGTGAAGCTCACGCTCTGCTGGAACGGCGCCGTCGTGTCGGTCGCGATCAGCACACCGTTGCGATGGAACTCGACCTGGGTCACGCCGATCGCGTCGCTCGCCGTCGCCTGCAGGGTGGTCGAGCCCGGCACGAGCACGGTCGCCGGGCTGGCCAGCAGGCTCACGCTCGGCGGCGTGACGTCGGCGCCGACGCTCACGCTGACGACTGCGCTGGTGGCGTTGTTGCCGGCCGCGTCGTAGGCCCGGGCGGTGAAGGCGACGCTGCCGATGTCGGCCGCGGTGAACGCCACCGACTGCGTGTAGGGCGTGGTCGTGTCGGTGCCGAGCAGGGTCGCGCCGCGGTAGAACTCGACCTGGGTCACGCCGACCATGTCGCTGGCCGTCGCGGTGAGCGTGGTCGTGCCGGGCGCGACGACGATCGCCGGGCCGGCGGCGAGCGATACCGTCGGCGCGGTCGTGTCGGCGCCGAGTGTCACGCTGGCCACCGCCAGCCTGGTGTTGCGGGTCGGATGGGTGGCGGTGAGGGTGAAGGTCGTGCCCGCGGCGACGTCGACGACGCGCGAGCCGGTGCTCGGCAGCGCGGTCGCCTCGGTCACCGCGATCGCGCCGACACCCTGGTCGATGCTCGCCGCCGCCGCGCCGCGCACGCTCCAGGCAATCGTCACCGGCCCGCCCGGAAGCTGCACCGAGGCAGGCGTCACCGTGAACGAGTCGATCGTGATCGTGCTGATGTAGCTCTGCACGATCAGGTTGTTGTAGGCGAGCGCGCTGTTGCCGGCGCGGTCGTAGACGCGGGCGAAGAAATGGCGCTTGGCCGGATCGCCCTGGAGGTAGGGCAGCTGAAACGTCTGGCTGTCGTAGTGCTTCAGCGGCACGCCCGAAAACAGGGCCGGGTCGGCGTGCCAGCGCTGCTGGGTGACGAACGCCGGTGCGCCGTTCTGGCCGCTGTCGGGGTTGTCGATCCGCTCGACCAGCTCGACGGCACCGAGACCCTCCGGATCGTCTGCCTTGATCCTGAAGTTGACGACGCTGCCGGGTCCGATCTCTTCCATGAACACGCCGGTGCCGCCGCTCGAGCCCTTGACGTCGAAGTCGGGCACCGGGGGCAGCGTCCTGTCCCAGAGCACCGAGTAGCTGCCGACCGGCAGCTTGGTTGCCGGGCAGAGGAACTTGCCGCGCGAAGTGACGCAGTTCAGGTTGGAGAGCGCGCCGGCCTGGCCGAGCCGCGGCGGCGAAGTGATCGTCTGGCGATGGCAGATGCGCTGGCCGGCGTGCAGGGAAGCGAGGTCGGCGAACGCAGGATCGCCGGTGACCTCCCGGTACTCTTCAGGGCAGGGGGTGAGGTTTCCGCCCGGCACGATGATGATCTCGCTGGCCGGCGCGCAGAAGGCGTGCGTGGCCGTTCCGTAGACCTTGATGCAGGCAGGAGCCGGCGAGCTCGGGCAATCGGGACCGCTGACGAAGATGGTCTGCGCCACTTGACCGCTGCCGAGCTGGCCGTTGACCAGGCAGGTCGGCGGCGGCATCCAGCCGATCGGCAGGGACAGGGCGTGCTTGCGACCGTCGACCCCGGCGGCGAGCGCGGCGGCCGACTCGATCTCGATCAGCACCTGGTCGGGCACCTGGATGTCGGGCGCCGTGTACGCGTACGTCGTGCCCGGCACCAGCGCCGGGTCGGCCGCGGTGGCGGCGTCGGCCGTGCCCGGCTCGATGCTCACCACGGCCGGCGCCTGCAGGGCGTTCGGGCCGACCGAGACGGTGACCTTGCCGTCGCTGGAGCTCACGCTGCCACCGGCCGGGCCGAGCGTCTGCTCGACCGGAGGGGGCGGGCTGCTGCTGCCGCCGCCACCACCGCAGCCTCCCACTGCGCCGAGCGCGAGAGACAGCAGCAGGGCGAAGCCGATCCGGGAAAGAGCAGGTGCGGTCATGGCGAGCCTCAGCGAATGCCGCGGGGGAGCGGCGTGTCGGGGCCCAGGCGCGCGAGGAAGGCCGTCAGCTCGGGAAGCGACTCGAAGTGCCGCCGCTCCCCGGGCCGCGAGCCGACCAGATCGGCCCGCCACAGCGGCTGCATTCCCTCTCGCTGCGGCGTCAGTTCGACGAGCAGTTCGAAGTGCAGGACGTGCGGGGGGGCCTGATCCATGAGCATCGTGCGTTCTGGGCGTAGGCCCGCACGGTAGGAGACAGGCGTTAAAAGGTCGTTATGAGGCGCCGCCGGTCGCTGCCGCGGCGAGGGCGCGGCCCAGTCGCTCGGCCATCTGCACGGGCACGCGCCGCTCGGCCAGCAGGGTTCGGGCGCGGCTCGCCGCCGGCGCGTCGACGCGGCCTTCTGCGCTGGCGAGGGCCAGGCGCTGCTCCAGCCACGGGGCGAGCTGGTCGAGCGCGACCTCGGCGTCCAGGTCGACCGCGTCGAGCCGGCGCTGCGCCTCGGCCATGTCGCCCAGCGCACGCGCCGCCGCGCCACCGACCCAGGCGCAGGCGAAGCGGTCCTCCATCCGCTGCAGCGCGTCGGCCCGCGGCAGGCACGCCAGCGCATCGGCTGCCCGGCCTTCGGCCTGCGCCAGCCAGGCCTGCTTGATGAGTTGCGAGGCGTCGAAGAGGGTGCCTTCGGCGCTGGCCCGCTGGGCGTCGCACAGCGCCTGGGCCGCGTCGAGCACGCGCCGGGCGCTCGCCAGGTCGCCTTCGAGCAGGTAGAGGTCGACCACCAGGTGGCGCGCGCCGATGCGCTCGAACGGGCCGCTGCCGTGATCGGCAAACGCCAGCAGGCGACCGGCTTCGGCGCGCGCCTGCGCCAGCTCGCCGCGCAGATAGTAGAGATAGAAACGGGCTTCGCGGAACGCTTGCTCGGAGCGCCGGTGCTCGAAGGTCGGCACGAGCGCGACGCCTTCGTCGAGCAGGGCGCTGGCCTGTTCGGTATCGCCCTCGTCGACCAGGATCTTCACCAGATTGAGGATGGCGGCGCGGTGCGCCGGCACGTCGCCGCAGCGCTGCGCGAGCGCCCGGGCCCGGCTCAGTGCGGCCAGGGCGGCCGGCCGCTCGCCGCCGTGGATGAGCAGGACGCCGAGGATCGTCAGCGCGCTGGCCAGGCCGCTCGGCGCATCGATCGACTCGTGGACCGCGATCGCACGCTCCGCCAGGCGGCGGGCGACGGCGAGGTCGCCGCGGCGAACGGCGGCGCGGGCCAGCTCGAGCAGCAGCGCGGCGAGCCGGGGTCGTGCCGCGAGCAGGCCTTCGAGCAGGCCGATCGCCTCGTTCATCAGGCTCTGCGCCTCGGTGTGGCCGCCGCGCAGCATGAGGGCCGAGCCGCGCGCGGCGAGCGCCCGCGCCTGCTGCTCCGGCGCGGCCCGCGCCAGCTCGGGCGCCAGCGCGTCGAGCAGCGCCAGCGCGGCGTCGCCACGATCGGTCTCGCGCAGGTGATCGACGCGCGCCAGCTGCACGTTCAGCAACTCGGCCGGCCCGGCCGCCGCGCCGCCGGCGGCCGCCTCGACCGCCGCGGCCAGGGCGCCATCGACCGCGTCGCGATCGGTGCGGCGCCCGTGCAGCTCGGCGCAGGCGAGGTGGATCGCCGCGGCGGCCACGCCCCGCGCGCCGTCG
>JBDTUG010000058.1:0-14662 GCA_040007855.1 Caldimonas sp. | reverse complement strand
ACCGACCAGGTGATGCCCTTGGCGCGGATCCGCTCGTAGATGCCGAGCCGCTCGAAGATCTCGAGGCTCTTCTGGGCGTAGCAGATGCCGCGCGACGAGGCGCCCTTGACGCCGACCGTGTCGTCCTCGTCGAGCACGACCGCGCGAATGCCGCGCAGGGCGAGGTCACAGGCGAGGGTGAGGCCGGCCAGGCCGCCGCCGGCGATCACCACCGGGTAGCGGATCCGCTCGCCCGACTCCGAGTTCGCGAGGTCGGGCGGAGCGACGAACGGCCACTGCGGCAGTTCGTAGGAGGGCGCGAATTTCCAGGTTTCCCGGCTCGTCATGACGCGGTTATAGCGCGCCGGAAGGGACGCCGCCGATCCGGGCGGCGCGCCCGCGCCATCGGGTCGGCCGATGGCGCACGCCGCGGGCGACGTGCCGATGAGCTTCGGCCGTGCCAGGTGCGCCCTCGACGTCGACGGCTACACGATCGCGCAGGACTGGCTGGTGATCTCAGGCGTCCATGGCGCCGTAGTCGGACAGGTTGGCGGCGGCCTCGCGCGCCTTGCCATCTCTGTCGACGAGGCGGATCCGCTTCTCGTGCGTCCACGACGCGACCGCGGCATGCGCCTCGCGCTCGTGGCGCGCGCTCGTCTCGGCGCCGGCGGTCGGCACCGTCAGCTCGAGGCGGATGCCGTTCGGGTCGAAGAAGTAGATCGACTCGATGACGTGGTGGTCGGTGATGCCGAGCACCTCGACGCCGGCCGCCTCGAGGCGCGCCTTGGCGGCCTTCAGCGCCTCGATCGAATCGACGCGCAGGGCGATGTGGTTGACCCATGCCGGCGTGTTCGGCGAGGGCTCGGCGGCGAGGTCGTCGCCGAGATCGAAGAAGGCGAGGTGCGAGCCGTCGCCCATGCGGAAGAAGATGTGCACGTACGGGCAATGCTCGCCGGTGCTGGGCACGACGTCGGCGCGGATCACGTGGACCAGCGGCAGGCCGAGCAGGTCTTCGTAGAACGCGCGAGTTTCCTCGCAGTCGCGGCAGCGGTAGGCGTAGTGATGCAGGCCGCGGATCGGAACGAAGGATTCGGTCATGAGGTAGGTGCCGCTTTCAATGCTTGCTCGGCCTCTGAATCTACCCGCTCTGCCACCCTGGCACCGGCCGGCGGACTGCCGCTCGACGACTCCCCCGGCCGACCGGATGCAGGTACGTCAGACATCGACCTCCCAGGCGCCGCGAGCGCGGGTGCCGGCACGCAGGCGTCGGCTCGCCGCGTGCAGCAGAAGGTCGCCGACGATCGCGTTCGGCAGCCCGTTGTTGAAGGCCGACCAGGCGGTGCCGGAGTTGTTGCTGCGCCAGACGCCGCGGTCGGTGGCGATGAACAGATGGCTCGTGTGCTTGGGGTCGACCACCAGCGCGTTGACCGCCATGTCCGGCAGATTGCCGGTGCGGTCGCTGAAGGTCTTGCCGCCGTTGAGCGAGCGGAACACGTGTCCGCTCCCGCGTGGCGAGCAGGTGGCCCAGACCGACTTGCCGGTGGTGCCGACCACGGCGATGTCACTCACGTAGCCGGGCAACGCGGCCAGCGGACTGACCCGGGCCACGGCCCAGCCGCCCGCGCCGCGCAACGCCTTCAGCACCTGGCCGTTGAGCGTGCCGGCGAGGATCAGCTTGTCGTTGACGATGGCCAGCGCGGTCACGAGGTCGGGATCGGGATCGGCCGACCGCGGCAGCAGGACTTCGTCCCAATGGTTGCCGTCATCGGTCGAGACCCACAGGCTGCTGCCGGCCTTGACGAGCACCCCGCCTCGGGCCTCGAGCGGCGGGTAGAACAGGCAGTTGTAGCCGTCGGGGCTGGGCGGGCTGGCGTCGCTCCAGTCGAAGGCGTTCGCGCCCAGCGCAGCCGCGCGCTCGACCGGCATGTCGTAGTAGCTGTGGAAGACGATTGCTCCGGTGCCGCGCTCCAGCGCCGCGCAATCGCCACCATCGCCGAGCGCCACCTGGTCCCAGCGGCGCGGGCCGGCCAGCGAAAGCGAGCCGTTGTCCTGCGTGCCGCCGAACAACCAGCCGGCGTCGCTGTCGAGGTGGGCCAGGTACTCGAACTCGGTGATGCCGAGGCCCGGGTTGAGGGAGCTCCAGTGCTCGCAGCGGTCGGCCGAGCGGTACAGGCCGCCGTCGTTGCAGGAATAGACCACGCCCGGATTGGCGGGGTCGAAGACCACGCCGTGCTGGTCGGGGTGGATCGAATCGCCGTTGACGCGCGACGAGACGTTGTTCCAGGCGATGCCGGCGGCGCTGCGCCGACCGCGGTAGAGGTCGATCGCGCCCCACAGCAGGAAGTCGGGATCGTCGGGCGCGACGCCCAGGCACCAGTCGTACCAGGCCTGGCTGGTCTTCATGCCCGAGGGCACGTTCTGGGTCTGGAACGCACCGCCGGCGCTGGCCCGCCGCCACAGCACGGGCAGCGCGCCGACGCAGCCGGCCACGTACACCACCGCCCCGTTGCCGGGCGCGTGGCACACCTCGAGCCGGTTGAAGCGCGTGTTGGCCGGGATGCCGGGCAGAACGGCCGCGGCCCAGGTGCTGCCGCCGTCGGCGCTCTGCATCAGGCCCCCGGAGACGGCCGCGAAGAGCTCGCCCGGCACGCTCGGGTGGATCGACACGCTCCAGCACAAGCCGCCGATCGCCGCCTGCACCGTCTGCCCGCCGTTGCGGCTGACAAACAGGCCCTTGTCGGTGGCGATCCAGACGCGCAAGGGGTCGCCCGGGCTCACGGCCAGGTCGTAGGCACCGGTGCCGGCGAGGGCGGCGATCGGCAGGCTGGTCCAGTTGGCGCCGCCGTCGCTCGAGCGCAGCAGGCCGATGCCGTAGGGGATCTGGCCGTCACCGTCGCCGGTGGCGGCGTAGACGATGGCCGGCGCCGAGGCCGACTGGGCGATGGCGCCCATCACGAGCGTCGGCTGCTGGTCGGTCAGGGGCGACCACGTGGCACCCTGGTCGAGGCTGCCCCACAGGCCACCCCCCGCCGTGCACAGCACCAGGTGGCGCGGGTTGACCCGGTCGACCATCACGCCGCAGCAGCGACCCGACACCGACGGCGTCGAACCGGTCCCCCTGCCGTAGGTCTGGCCGTGCGGGATCAGGGTCGGGCCGAGGTCGCGCCAGGCGGGCAACGCAGTCCTGGCAGCGGCCGTGAACGACGCTGCCGGGCCGGCGCCGGCGGCGGCCTCGGCGGCCTGCGCCCGGGCGCGCTTCACCCTCGGCGCGACGACAGCGGCAGATGCGGCGTCGCCGACGTTCTCTTCGCCCGCCAGGCCGCGCTGCTGGCCGAAGTATCGGCGGCGTGCCGTGGCCTTGCCTTCCGGGTGCTCGGCTTCGACCTTGTCGCGCAGCCGGGACCGCGCGCTCCGGGCACCGGCCACGGCCGGGCGCTCGACCGCGATCCGCCCGCTCCCGGCACCCCAGGGGGCGACCTCGGCGGCGCGCGCCGGCACGTCCATCACCACCTGGGTCCGGGTGGGTGTCTCAGGCGTTTTCATGGAACTTCTCCCAAGGCAACGGCGCGCCGCGACGGCAGCGCTTCAGGCCTTCTTGCGTGCCGGACGCCCGCCCCCCGGAGCCGGCTTTGCCGGCGCGACGCACTTGTCGGGAGCCGCCAGGCCGCGCTGCAGCGCGAACTGGCGCGCCCGCTGCAGGGCGCGCCCACCGGCCGGCTCGGCCGGCGCAGCCGGCGCGGCCGGCAGGGGCGGATCGGGGCGTGGCTTGCGCACGGCGCCGCTCAGTGGGACGCGTTCGCTGCCGGCGCACGCAGACGGCGCGCCAGCGCGTCGATCACGACGTCGATCACCAGCCAGGTGACGAGGAAGGCGCCGCACTCGAGCGCAAAGCTGTGGAACTTGTAGAACAGCTCGGCGATGAGAAAAGCGAGCAGCACGCCGGGCAAGCGCACCTGAAGATCGCCATGGCGGCGCAGCACACGCAAGAACTCGAGCATCGCGGGCTCCCCGATCAGGCCTCTCGGCAGCGAAGGTCATTGGAGCACCACGCCGCCCACCTGCCAAGCCCCGCGCGGACAGGACCAGGGGCCGCCCTGCCGAACCGCGCCTCGCACCCGATCCCGGCCCCGGGCCGGAGCGCACGACGCGGGCGATCAGCGCTTGCCGGCGAGCAGGCTGCGCAGGTAAGCACGCGACGCCGCGCCGAGCTTGCCGAGCAGCGGCGCGACGGCGCGCTTCAGCGATTCGCGCGTCGCCGGCGAAGCCGCGCCCAGATCGGCGTGGCTGTCGACGCCGGTCTGGGTGACGCCGAACACGTAGGCCGGATCGGAGGTGTACTTCGCCGGCATCCAGGCGACCAGCGCCTGGTCGATCGCATCGGCGGCTTCGCTCGCCTGGCGCGAGACCACCCCGCGCGGCCAGTCGTCGTCGTACGGCGCGGCCGGGTCGAGCCGGGTGTCGCGCAGTGCGCCCAGGCCGACGTCGCCGGCCGCCGGGCCGGCATGGGCCGCGTGCAGCCAGTGCCGCTCGAAGTTCTCGAGCGCGAAGTGGCGGTTGGTGACGAGCTGGATCGCCGCCTTCTTCGGCCCGTGCACGCCGGCCAGGTCGATCGTGTTGATCCAGAGCATGCGGGCGACGCCGACGCCCGGAAGGACGCGCGCGTGGTACGGCTGGGTCAGGTCCTGCAGGTAGTGCAGGCCCCAGCCGGCGAACCGCCAGGCCCAGTAATCGTGGCCGCCGCGCAGCGCAAACGCGGCCAGCGAGCGCCACAGGTGGATGCGGTACTCCGGGTAGGCGCGGCGCAGGAAAGGCGCCGCCTGGTAGACGATCGCCGCCTCGTGGAAGTAGCCGAGGTGCAGCGGCCCCTGGCTCGACCACTCGACCGCCGGGTTGCCGAACGGCTGGCGGCCGAAGCCGTAGGCCGCGCCGTAGGCGGTGCCGTTGTCTTCCCAGAGGCCGAAGTCGAAGCCGTAGTCGGGCTCGTCGGCGGCGCTGGCGACGACGTCGATCGGCGCGACCGGCTCGCCCTCGCGCAAGCCGACGAAGGTGTTGAGGCGGGCCGCCTCGTCGCTCTTCATCACCGTCACGTCGGTGCTGGCCAGGGTCGGCCGGCTGCCCGGCGACTGCCCGGGCGGCAGCTGCAGGTAGAGCGCCAGTCGCGCGTTCGGATTGACGCGCAGCGCGGCGAGGAAGCGGGCGACGAGCTGGGCCGGCGGCGCGGCCTCGGCGCGGAAGGCGAGTGCCTCGGGCCGGGCCGGATAGGCCGGCACCCGGGCGCGCGCCCACGCTTCCTCGCTGCGCAGCAGCTCGACCAGGCCGGCCGGGTCGGCAGCGACGAAGGCCGCCAGCGACTCGACCTTCACCGCCGGGCGGTTGGCCAGTTCGGGCAGCACCGACAAGGCCGGCCAGGTGCACAGGGCGTGGTTGCTCCACGCCTGGGCGGCGCCGGCGAGCAGGCTGGCGCCGGCGAGCAGCGCCAGGCGCACGGCCACGGGCCGAGGGAATGCGATCCGGAATGCCATGGGCGCGCGACCTGCGGTTGTGCAGCGACCGGGGAGCGGGCGCCTGGGTTTCGGCGATGGTGTCGCCAGACCTTGCGGCGCGTCAATGGGGGTCGGGCCCGGCGGCGAGCAGGGGCGCGACGGTGCCCCGAGGCGAGACGGCTTGGGGGGCGACGCCGTCAGCGATCTTGGGGCGGGACTGCTCAGAAGATGTGAAGCAATCGATCGTGCCCCGCGCCGGGGGAGTACTTCACAGCTTCTCAGGCGAGCGCCGCTTGCGCCTTCAGGCAGCGCTCGAGCAGGCGCGGCGCGCCGGCCTTCTCGGTCCACGGCGCGAAGGCCGCGGTAGGCCCGCGCCAGCGCAGCTCGGCGACGCGGCGAAACGGCCGACCCTCGCTGCGCAGGGTCGCCAGGCGCTTGAAGAGGAGCGCGAGCTCGCGCCGCTCGCCGAGCACGGAAGCGGGAAACGCCTCGATCGGCCCGTGCCGGTTCAGCAGCCGCGCGGCGCCGACCGCGCCGATCCCGGCGATGCCCGGATAGCCGTCGGCAGCGTCGCCGACCAGCGCGAGGTAGTCGGGAATCAGACCCGGCACGACGCCGAACTTCTCGCGCACGCCGTCGGCATCGCGGATCGTGCGGCCGCGCCGGTCGACCTGCACCACCCGGTCGGCGACGACGCATTGCGCCAGGTCCTTGTCGGGGGTCCAGATGCAGACCTTCAGCACCGCGCGGTCGGCCGCGGCGATCCGGGCCGCCGCGGCGAGCGCGTCGTCGGCCTCGAGCTCGACCATCGGCCAGACGACGATGCCCATCGCGGCCAGCGCTTCCTCGAGCGGATGGAACTGCGCGAACAAGGCCGGCTCGATGCCGGCGCCGGTCTTGTAGGCGGGCCACAGATCATTGCGGAACGACTCGATCACGTGGTCCGTGGCGACCCCGAGATGGGTTGCGCCCTGCTCGATCATCTCGAGCAGCGACTGCAGCACGCCGACCGCGGCGGCCAGAGGCTCGTCCTGGCCCTTGTTGAAGCGGCGCAGGCCGTAGAAGTGGCGGAACAGCTCGTAGGTGCCGTCGACGACGTGGACGATCATGGGATCGGTCGCCGGCTTCGCCATGCTCGACCCGCGGTCGCGCCCCGGCTCAGGCGGACGCCCAGCGCGCCGCGTTGGCGGCCACCTCGGCGGCGCTCATGCCGGGCCGGAACAGGTCGGAGCCGACGCCGAAGCCGGTCGCGCCGGCGGCGCGGTAGGCCGGGGCGTTGGCCGGCGTGATGCCGCCGACCGGAAAGAGCCGCACCGATACGTCGAGCACGGCGCGCAGCGCCTTCACCGCCGCCGGCGGAATCATCTCGGCCGGGAACAGTTTCAGGCCGGAGGCGCCGGCGGCCAGCGCGGCGAACGCCTCGCTCGCCGTCGCCACTCCGGGCAGGCAGACCAGGCCGAGGCGGACCGCCTCGCGCACCACCGCAGCATCGAAGTTGGGCGCGACGACCAGCCGGCCGCCGGCCGCATGGACGTCGCGCACCTGCGCCGCGCTCATGACCGTGCCGGCGCCGACCAGCGCCTCGCCGAACGCCTGCGCCAGCGCGGCGATGCTGGCGAGCGGCTGCGGCGAGTTGAGCGGCACCTCGATCAGCCGCCAGCCGGCGGCGTCAAGCGCGGCGCCGATCGGCAGCGCGTGGCGCGGCTCGAGGCCGCGCAGGATCGCGATCAGCGGCCGTTGCGTGACGGCCTCGTCGAAGCGGGCTTGCGGGTCCATGGCTACTCCCGGAGCGGGGACAGCGCGCGGGCCCGCGCATCGATGGTGTGCAGGCCGCGCCAGGCGGCCGCGTCGCCGAGAACGGTCGCCGCCACGCCCTGCAGGCGGAGCGCCCGCTCGAAGCGCCGGGCCAGCGCCGGCGCGCCGATGACGACGACGCTGGCGCCGGCCGGCAGGCCACGGCAGCGCAGCTCCTCGCCGATGACCAGGCCGGACAGATAGCTGGCCAGCGCGCCGGCGGCCATGCGATCGAACAGCGCCAACGCGCGCACGCCGAACGCGGTCTGCATCAGGCTGCCGCCATGCAGCGCCGCCCGCACGCCGCGATCGAAGGCCGCGTCGTCGGGTGCATGTGGCGCGTCGGCCGGCCCGAGCGAGCGAGCCAGGATCGAATGGCGGCGCAGCAGGTCGTAGAACTCTCCGCTCATCATGGTCGTCAGGGCGACGATGCGGCCGGCCTCGACGCTCACCCACTTGCTGTGCGTGCCAGGCAGCACGAACGATCCGTCGTGCACGCCGAGCAACTCGAGCGCGCCAAACACCTGGGTCTCTTCGCCGCGCATGACGTCGGGCACGCCCTCACGCTCGCACGAAACGCCCGGCACGATGGCGATGCGCCGGCCCGCCCCGGCGAGCGGGCCGAGCGGCCGCAGCGCGGCGGCGATCTCGGCGAGCCCGGCCGGGCACGGGCAGTAGGCGGCCTCGGCCCAGCCCTGCTTGCTGCCCACCATGCCGGCCATCAGGCAGCGGGTGCCGGGCACGTCCATCCAGTCGGCGAAGTGCTGCTCGAAGACCTCGGCGAAGCCGCCCGGCGCGATGCTCAGCATGCCGCGCGCGGCGCTGCGCTCGGCCAGCACCGCGCCGGCCTCGTCGAGCAGCGCGCCGCGCAGCGACGTGCTGCCCCAGTCGACGGCGAGCAGCCGGTAGGTCATCGGGCGATCGTCCGGTCCAGCATGGGGGGAAGAGCGATTCTGCGGCCGCGCGAACTCAGGCCGCCTTTTTCCTGAACATCGCCGAAGCCCCGCTGGTTCCCGCGATCTCGGCGGCGGCCTGCAGCAAGGCCTCGCCGCGCTCGCTCATACGCGGCCGGAGTGCCTCAGCGCCCGCGAAGGTGGGCCGGCGCCTCGAGCCGCCGCGCCAGCGCCGACAGGGTCAGCGTGATCAGCAGGTAGATCGCGGAGATGAAGAGGTAGGGCTCCCAGTAGCGCGAGTACGCACCGGCGACGGTGCGCGCCGCCAGCGCAAGCTCGGCCAGGCCGATCGCCGAGACCAGCGACGAGTCCTTGACCAGCGTCACCGCCTCGTTCACCAGCGCCGGCACCATCCGCCGCAGTGCCTGCGGCAGCACGATGTAGCGCATCGCCTGGGCGTGGGTCAGGCCGATGCTGTAGGCGGCCTGGGTCTGGCCGCCATGGATGCTGTGGATGCCGGCGCGCAGGATTTCCGATACATAGGCGCCGGCATTGAGGGTGAGCGCGAGCGCGCCGGAAAAGAAGGCGCCGTGGTTCTGCCGGAACTCGCGCGCCGGTTCGCCGCTCAGCAGCAGGCCGCCGTCGGGCTGCACCAGCATCGGCATGAGCGCGAAGTGGACGAGCAGGATCTGCACGAACAGCGGCGTGCCGCGGAAAAAGCCCACGTAGGCACGGGTCGCGCCGCGCAGCAGCGGCCACGCCGCCGCGCCGAGGGCGGACTTTGGCCGCGGGCTGTCGGTGGTGCTGGCGATCAGGCCGAGCAGCACGCCGAGCGCCAGGCCGCCGCTCAACGAGACGGCGGTCAGCTCGAGCGTCATGCGCAGGCCCTGCAGGAACAGCGGGCCGTAGCCGACCAGGATGTCCCACCGCAGGTCGGCAAAGCCCACGGGGTCGGGCGTCCGGGAGGCCTACTTCGACGCGGCGGAGGGCGCGGCCGGGGCGCTCGCCGCGGCCGACACGACGGCGCCGAGGTAACTGGCGTAGATCCGGTCGTAGCTGCCGTCGGCGCGGATCGCCGCCAGCCCCTGGTTCAGCTTGGCAAGCAGCTCGGCATTGCCCTTGCGCACGGCGATGCCGTACTGCTCGGGAACGAAGGCGGGATCGTTGACCGTCCTGAACTTGTTGCCGGCGTTGTTCTTCACGTAGTTGACGACCACGCCGTTGTCGGCCACGACCGCGTCGACGCCGCCGGTCTCGAGCTCCTTGAGCGCCAGCGGCGTGGCCTCGAAGCGCTTGATGTCGGTGCTGTTCTTGCCCTGCAGCTTCGAGACCGTCTCGTCGCCGGTCGTGCCGGTCTGCACGCCGACCTTGAGCGACTTCAGATCCTCGAAGCGCGTCACCCTCGAATCGGCCTTGACGGCGATCAGCTGGTGCGCATCGAAGTAGGGGGCGCTGAAGTCCATCGTCTGGCGCCGCTCGTCGGTGATCGTGATCGACGAGACCAGCAGGTCGCGATCGCCCTGCTTGAGGGCGTTGAAGATGCCTTCCCAGGGCGTGTTGACGAACTTCACCTCGAGCCCGGCCTTGGCGGCGACGGCACGCACGATGTCGATGTCGAAGCCGACGATCTCGCCTTTCTCGTTCTGCGATTCGAAGGGCGCGTAGGCGGCGTCGGTGCCGACCAGGTAGACGCGTGCCGGCGCCGGCACGGACGACGCGGCCGCTGGTGCAACGTCCTGCTTGCCGCAGGCGACCAGGGCGGCCGCGGCCAGGGCGCACAGGCCGAAGCGCAGTGACGGGCGGGGCAGAGAAGTCATGAGCGCCTCCCTCGGCGAATCGGTCGATCGATCGTACCGCGCGAGCCGCGCTGCCCTGGCTTCGCTACTGCGGCAGCGCCGCTTCCAGCTGCGGCAGCAGGCGCGCCTTGAGCCGGCCCCGGGTGCGGATCTCGTCGCCGGCGCGGCGCGCGTCGAGCTGCGCGCCGGCCGGCAGGCGGGCCTCGGCGAAGGCCTCGAGCTCGTCGGCCAGCGCCGAGTCGGCCGAGGTGCGGGCAATGCCGGCGAAGTAGCGCCCGCCGGCGTACTGCGTCAGGTCGGCGAGCAGGGCATCGGCGTGCTCGCGGCCGTAGGTCCAGGCGGCCTTCATGTGGTCGCTGCGGGCGACCTGCGCGGCGAGCTCGTTGCGGATGATCTGCGGCACCTCGGGTGCGACCGAGAGCTGCAGGGTGCGCTCGGCCAGCGCCGGGTCGCGCGCCCGGGCCAGGGCGCGGTAGGTGCGGAACCGCTCTTCGCTGCTCGGCGCGCGCTCGGCGAGGGCGACGAGCGCGTCCCAGGTGGCGCGGTCGGCGTGCCGGCCGGCGATCTCGAGCACCGCCTCGGCAAGCGAAGCCGGCAGGCTGCTGCGGTCTTCGAGAAAGCGGGCGAAGCGGGCCCGGCCGGCCTCGATGGTCGCCGGATCGTCGTAGTCGGAGAGCGCCGACGCGAGCACCCCGCGCAGTTGCCGGTCCTCGTTCGACTCGCCGCTTCTCTCGTCCCAGCCAAGCCGGGCGAAGCGCGGTGCGATCAGGCTTGCCGCAAAGCGGTGCCAGGCCGGCCGCGCGGTCTCGCCGACCAGCAGTCGGTCGACGATCCTGAGCTCGCTGACCAGGCGCACCCAGATCGCCAGGCGCGGCTCGTCGCGCAGCCGGGGCAGCAACGCCAGATGGCTCGCCAGCGGCAGCTCGCCGGCGCGCAGCAAGGCCCCGGTGTCGGCGAGCAGCTTCAGTCGGGCGCCGTCCGGCAGGCTCGACCAGCGCGCCACCAGCGCGTCGAACAGCGGGGGGGCGTAGCGCACCCGGTAAAAGCCCAGGTTGTCGGGGTCGAGCAGCAGCGGCCCGTCGCAGCCGGCGATAGCGAGCTCGGCCGAACGCGCCGTCAACAGCGTCTCGAACACCGGCGCGCCGCCGACGCCGCCGATCCGGATCGGCACCTGCCAGACGCGCCCGGTTCCCGCCTCGCCGTCGCCGAGGCGGAATTGCTCCTGGCGCAGCGCGACGCGGCGCTGCCCGGCCTCGCAACGGGCTTCGACCGACACCAGCGGAAAGCCGGGCTGCAGCGTCCAGGCGGCGGCGAAGGCGGCCACCGGCTTGCCCGAGGCGCGAGCGAGTGCGGCCCAGAGGTCGTCGCCGGTCGTGTTCGAGTAGCGGTGCCGGCCCAGGTAGGCGCGGATGCCGGCGCGAAACGGCGCCTCGCCGAGCCAGGCCTCGAGCATGCGCAGGAAGCTCGCGCCCTTCTGGTAGGTGATCGCGTCGAACGCGCTTTCGGCCTCGCTTTCGGTGACGACCGGCTGCTCGATCGGATGGGTGCTGGCCCGCGCGTCCAGGTCCATGGCGAACTCGCGGCCCTGGTTCGCGTCGAGCCAGACGTGCCATTGCGGATGGAAGCGGTCGCTTGCCTTGTTGCCCATCCACTGGGCGAAGGCCTCGTTGAGCCAGAGCGTGTCCCACCAGGCCATGGTGACGAGGTTGCCGAACCACTGGTGCGCGATCTCGTGGGCGGCCAGGTTGTAGACGTCCTGGCGCGCTGCTTCCGGGCTGTTCTTCGGGTCGATGAGCAAGCGCGGCTCGTTGAAGACGATCGCACCCCAGTTCTCCATCGCCCCGCCGAAGCCGCCCGGGATGGCGATCTGATCGAGCTTGGGCAAGGGATAGCGCAGGCCGAAGTAGCCGTTGTAGTAGCGCAGCAGCTGCCGGCTCGCCGCCAGCGCGAAGGGCGCGGAGCCCAGCTTGCCGGCGGTGGTGACGACGCCGACCCGGGTGCCGTCGATGGCGCCGCCGAGCCGCTCGAGCTCGCCCGCCACCAGCGCCAGCAGGTAGCTCGCCATCTTCGGCGTCGGCGCGAAGGCGAGCCGGCGCCCGCCGTCGGCGAGCGCCTCGCTGCGCGCCAGCGGCATGTTCGAATAGCCCGAGAAGCCGGGCGGCAGGTCGACCGACAGGCGAAAGCGGGCCCGGAACGAGGGCTCGTCCCAGCAGGGCAGGAGGCGGCGCGCGTTGGCGGGCTCCATCTCGGTAGCGAGCAGGACGCGCTCGCCGGCCGGGCTGAGGTAGCGGTCGGCGTGGAGCCCCTGGGCGGTGCCGTTGATCACGCCGGTCCAGGCCATGTCGAGCGTGTAGCGGCCGCGGGCGATTACCCGGGGCAGACTGAACACGAGCTGCTGGCGCTCCTTGTCGAGGCGCGGCGCGGCGAGCGCCACCCGGGCCCGGCCCGGGCCGCGCAGCGAGGCCGGGCCGACGAGCTCGAGGTTCAGTCCGTTCATGACGATCTGCCCGGTCGGGCGAAGCACCTCGATGCGGACCGACTGGCGGCCGCGGAAGGTCCGCGCCGCGAGATCGGGCACGACATGGACGCGGTACTCGATCGGAATCACGTCCTTCGGCAAGGCGCCCGGGGTGTTTGCGAACACGAACGGGCCGTCGGCACTCGCGAGCGGCGCGGCGGCCACGAGAACGACGATCGAGAGGCAACGAGACAGCGGGCTCATTTGCACGATCATGCCGCCTCTCGCGCTTGTCTTGTTCACCGGGTCGGCGTCGTCGCCAGCCGGGCGGCGCTGCCGGCGGCGGCCCGACTGACGCGGCCGCATCACGACGCGCTACGGTCGATGTCGACCTTGCGCAGCAGGTCGGCCAGGTCTTGCCCGGCTCGTCGCGAAAGCGCTCGTCGAGCACCTCGCTGGCGACGATGCGATCGATCCGGAAGTTGCGAAAGCCGTGGCGCGTCTCGCACCAGGCCGCGAGCGTCCAGACCTCGCCTTGAGCGCTTCGGAGCGGCCGGGCGCGCTCATGCGGTCGCCTGCGCGACCGCGTGCTCCCAGCGCCGCATCAGCTCGGCGGCGTGCTCGCGCGACATCGCCGGCTGGAAGGTCCGCTCGACTTCCCACTGCGCCGCCAGCTCGGCGCTCCCCGCATACACGCCGCAGCTCAGGCCGGCGAGGTAGGCGGCGCCGAGCGCGGTGGTCTCGGTCACCTTCGGGCGCAGCACGGGGATGCCGAGCAGGTCGGCCTGGAACTGCATCAGCAGGTCGTTGGCCGAGGCGCCGCCGTCGACGCGCAGCTCGGTCACCGGCGCGGCGCCGGCGGCGAGCGCGTCCTTGCCCATGGCGTCGAGCAGGGCGGCGCTCTGGAAGGCGATCGATTCGAGCGCGGCGCGGGCGATGTGGGCGATGGTCGAGCCGCGCGTCAGGCCGACGATCGCGCCACGCGCGTCGGCGTTCCAGTACGGCGCACCGAGGCCGGTGAAGGCCGGCACGAACATCACGCCGCCGTTGTCGGGCACGCTCTCGGCGAGCTGGCCGACCTCGCCGCTGGCGGTGATGGCGCGCAGGCCGTCGCGCAGCCACTGCACCACCGCGCCGCCGATGAAGACGCTGCCCTCGGTCGCGAACTGCGCCGGCCCTTCGCCTTGCGCCGCGCGGGTGGTGATGAGGCCGTGCCCCGATGTCTCGGCGACGGTGCCGGTGTTCATCAGCATGAAGCAGCCGGTGCCGTAGGTGTTCTTGACCTGGCCTGCGCGAAAGCACGCCTGGCCGAAGAGGGCGCTCTGCTGGTCGCCGGCGACGCCGCCGATCGCGATCGAGGCGCCGAGCAGATCGGCCTGCGTGCGGCCGTAGACGTGGCTCGACGGATGCACCACCGGCAGCAGCGCGCGCGGAATCGCCAGCGCCGAAAGCAGCTCGTCGCTCCAGGCGCCCTGGTGGATGTCGAACAGCAGCGTGCGCGAGGCATTGCTCGCGTCGGTCGCGTGGAGGGCCTGCTTGCGCGTCGCGGCGGCGCCGCCGCCGGTGAGCATCCACATCAACCAGCTGTCGACGGTGCCGAAGGCCAGCTCGCCGCGCTCGGCCGCGGCGCGCGCGCCGGGCACGTTGTCGAGCAGCCAGGCGATCTTGGTGCCGGAGAAGTAGGCGTCGAGGACCAGGCCGGTCTTCTTGCGGAACAGCGGCTCGAGGCCGCGCTCCTTCAGCGCCTCGCAGCCCGGCGCGGTGCGCCGGTCCTGCCAGACGATGGCATTGGCGAGCGGCTCGCCGCTGGCGCGGTTCCAGAGCAGCGTCGTCTCGCGCTGATTGGTGATGCCGATGGCGGCGATGTCGCCCGCCGCCAGCCCGGCCTTGGCCAACGCCTCGCGCGCGGTCGCGAGCTGCGTTTCCCAGATCTCGCGCGGGTCGTGCTCGACCCAGCCCGGCCTGGGAAAGATCTGCCGGATCTCGCGCTGCGCCATCGCGACGATGCTGCCGTCGGCGGCGAACACGATGCTGCGCGAGCTGGACGTGCCCTGGTCGAGGGCGAGCAGATGAGTCTTGCCGTCGGGCATGGGCCGCTCCCTTTCGTGATCCGTCCTTGTCGCGGACCGCGATGCAAGAATAGTCCTTGATGCCGTCGATGCCCGAACACCGATCCGCCATCGCCGAAGACTGCGACGTCTGCGTCGTCGGCGGCGGCATCAACGGCGCCGGCATCGCCCGCGACCTGGCCGGCCGCGG
>JBDTUG010000057.1:0-14843 GCA_040007855.1 Caldimonas sp. | reverse complement strand
GCAAGCTGGTCGCCGCGCTCGACCTGATGGAGACCTGGAAGCACGCCCTCGAGGACTTCCGCAGCAAGCTCGACGCCGCCGACAAGGGCGAGATCAAGGCCGCGCTCGACCTCAAGCTCGAGCCGGCGGCGCTGAAGAAAACCTGCACGACGGCGATCGCCAAGGAGCGCAAGGAGATCGTCGCCCTGGCCGAGGCCGGCTACCCGAGCAACGCCGCCAAGAAGATCGCCCAATGGATCGTCGGCGCCAAGGCCTGGGCCGGCGCCAAAGCCGCCTACGACAACATGCACAGCGGCAAGCCGAGCTCCGACCTGCTGGTCAAGCTCGCCAACGCGCCGGGCGGCGGCCCGGTGCTCGACGCGCTGGTCGCCGACCTGCCCGACGACATCGACCAGGACGTCCTGACCGAAGCGGTCAAGGCGCGCTTCGGCATCACGGTCAAGCAGTACGACCACATGAGCGACGCCAAGAAAGGCGTCAACCGGGTCGCCGCCAACCCGAAGACGCCCGACAAGGCGCTCAAGGGCATGTACGCGGTGCTCGGCCAGGTGCCGCTGAAGGACACCAAGAACGTCAAGCTGATCGAGCGCTACACCAAGGACAAGGGCGGTGCCGACTACACCGACGGTACCGGCAAGATCAGGCTCTACTGCGGCCGCCCGGACGACGACAACAACCAGGAGTTCAACAAGCCGGGCGAGGTCGTCGCCGAGGGCCAGAAGGTCGACAAGAACTGCGAGCCGATCAACACCAAGGTGAAGGTGCCGTACTTCAATTTCGCCACCCTGCACGAAGTCGGCCACGCGGTCGACGACGTGAAGGGCGTGATGAAGGGCGGCCGCAACGCCGACGCCGGCTGGAAGATCCTCAACTCGGCCGACGTTGCCCGGATCGCCTCGGAGCACTACCACTACGACAAGGCCTACCTCGAGTCGGTGACCTCGTCGCTGAAGAGCCTCGAGCCGGCGACCAAGCCGCCGCCGCCGTCCGGCACCAAGCAGGAAGACTGGGACCTTGCGCGGGCCAAGGCAGTCGACTGGATCAAGTCGATCCGCGAGGACGCCGGCCTGTGGTGGCACGGCGGCGAATGCAGCCGCACGGCGATCGGCGGCAAGGTCTATCACGAGTCGTATGCCGATTTCGGCGAGTGGGTCACCTACAACCTGGGCGCGCGCGCGCAGGGCGTCACCGGCTACCAGTTCCGCTCGCCGGCGGAATGGTTCGCCGAGCTGTACGCGACCTTCTTTTCGCAGAAGATGAATCCCAAGCACCCGGCTGCGGCCTGGCTCGCCAAGCTCAAGTCGGAGAAGACCTGAGCAAAGCGGGCGTGTGGCCCAGTCCCTGACCGGAGCGAGAACACATGTCACTGTTCATCACCAGCGAGATCACCTGCCCGGTGTGCGCGACGAAGTTCGACTTCAAGACGGTGCACAGCGTCAACGCCGACCGGCGCCCGGATTTCCGCGACGCCATCCTCGCCGGCACCTTCCAGCAGGTCGACTGCCCGAAGTGCAAGACGCAGTTCCGGCTCGACTCGAACTTCAACTACGTCGACCTCAAGCGCGGCCAATGGATCGCTGCCGAGCCGGTGGCCGCGGCCGCGCAGTGGCAGGCGCGCGAGGAGGTCGCGCGGGCCCTGTTCGCGATGGCCTACGGCGAGCAGGCGGGCGAGCAGGCCCGGGAGGTCGGCGCCGGCTTGCGGCCGCGGCTGGTGTTCGGCTGGCCGGCCTTGCGCGAGAAGCTGCTCGCCGGCGAGCACGGCCTCGACGACGTCGCGGTCGAGGCCTGCAAGGCGACGGCGATGCGCAATGCAGCCGAGCTGTCGACCTCCGGCGACGCCGACCTGCGCCTGGTCGAGGTCAAGGGCGACCGGCTGGTCTTCGCCTGGGTCAACCCGGCCGACAACTCGACCGGTGAGATGCTGGCGATGCCGCGCTCGCTGCACGACGAGGTCGTCGCCGACGAAGACGGCGACTGGTTCTCGTTCAAGAGCGACTTCGACGGCGCCCTTTACGTCGACCTGAACCGGATGCTGGTCACCCAGCCCGACTAGAGCGCTGGCCCTGGGCCTGTCGACCGGCCCTGGCCGGCTCAGCGCCGCGGCACTGCGCCGCGACCGAGGAACGCGCCGTCGGCTTCCAGGGCCTGCTGCAGCGCCGGGACCGACAGCTCATGCGGCGAGGCGCCGCCGCGCAGGGCCAGCGCCGCCGCCGTTCCGGCTGCCTGGCCCATGACGAAGCAGGGCCCGGAAACGCGTGCCGCCGAATGGCCTTCGTGCGTCATCGACGCGCAACGGCCGGCGACCAGCAGGTTGAGCGCTCCGCCAGCCGACTCAAGCCGCGGCAGCAGCATCCGGTACGGCAGGTGATTGAAGCCGCGCGAGCCGGTGGCCGGCCAGCGCCACTCGACGTCGCCGGCGACGTGCAGCTCGAGCGGCCAGCCGTTGACGCCGATCGTGTCATCGGCGTCGGCGCAGCCGAGCACGTCGTCGGCGCTCAGCATCGCCTGGCCGACCAGCCGGCGGGTCTCGCGGATGCCGAGCTGGGGGGCGATCTCGAGCGCGTAGGCGGCCTCGAACCCGGGCACCTTGGCGCGCAGGAAGCGCAGGTAGTCGACCGCCTGGCGGCGCCCTTCGACCTCGGCGGCCGAGAGCGAGCGCGCGTCGGTGCCGTCGCTGGCGCTGCCGTCGGCGTTCTTCAGCTGGGTGACGTTGACCCGCCATTCGCCGGCGTGCTTCTGCGGCCGGACGATCGCGCCGCGGCGCGGAAAGTGGAACTCGCCGCTTGCCTCGGCTTCGTCCATCCGGCCGGGAATCGTCCGCCAGGCGTCGCCGGCACGCGCCGCGTCGACGTTGCCGACCCGGAACATCAGGGTCGGGTAGAGCAGGGCACCGCTGGCGTCGCCCTTTTCCATCGGCACGGCGGCGAAGTGGGCGAGGTCGCCGTCGCCCGAGCAGTCGACGAAGCTGCGCGCGCGCAGCGCGACCCGGCCCGACTTGGTCTCCAGCACCAGCGCGTCGATCGGCCCGGCGTCGCCCTGGCGCGTCACGCCGACCGCGAATGCGTGGAACAGCAGCTCCGCGCCGGCCGCGAGGAGCAGGGCGTCGGCCGCGCACTTGAAGGCGGCCGTGTCGTAGGCCTGGGCATGGATCCGGCCGAAGATCAGGTGCGGCTCGTTCAGGCCGCCCAGGGCGCGCATCCGCGCCAGCAGGTCGTCGGCGACGCCGTGCACGACCTGCACGATCTCGCCGTGCACGTTGGCGTGCAGGCCGCAGAAGTTGGTGACGCCGGCCGCCGTGCCCATGCCGCCGAGAAAGCCGTAGCGCTCCACCAGCAGGGTGCGCGCGCCGTGCCGGGCCGCCGACGCGGCGGCGGCGATGCCGGCCGGCCCGCCGCCGAGCACGACCACGTCGTACTCGCCGAACACCGGCGTCGAACGCGCGGGCTCGGCGATCGGCGGGACGGATCCGGGGCTTCGATTCATCGTGCGTTCAGGCAGGCAGCGTGTAGGATTCTGGACGCTTTTCCCTCGCCCTCGCGGGCCGTGCCGCCATGACCGAACCGCCCGCCGCCGTCGCGCCCGCGACCCACGATCTTTCGCACATCGCGCCGCGCGACAAGGCCGAGATCCTGGCCCAGGCGCTGCCCTACATCCGCAAGTTCCACGGCAAGACGATCGTCATCAAGTACGGCGGCAACGCCATGACCGACCCGGCGCTGCAGCAGGACTTCGCCGAGGATGTGGTGCTGCTGAAGCTCGTGGGCATGAATCCGGTGGTGGTGCACGGCGGCGGCCCGCAGATCGAGGAGGCGCTCGCCAAGATCGGCAAGAAGGGCGAGTTCATCCAGGGCATGCGCGTCACCGACGACGAGACCATGGAGGTCGTCGAGTGGGTGCTCGCCGGCCAGGTGCAGCAGGACATCGTCGGCCTGATCAACGTCGCCGGCGGCAAGGCGGTCGGCCTGACTGGCCGCGACGGCGGCCTGATTCGCGCCAAGAAGCTGCGCATGATGGACCTCAACGACCCGAGCAAGGAGCACGATGTCGGCTCGGTCGGCGAGATCGAGTCGATCGACCCGAGCGTCGTCAGGGCGCTGCAGGACGACGCCTTCATTCCGGTGATCTCGCCGCTCGGCTTCGGCGCCGACAACGAGAACTACAACATCAACGCCGACGTCGTCGCCGGCAAGCTCGCCGAGGTGCTGAAGGCCGAGAAGCTGATGATGCTGACCAACACGCCCGGCGTGCTCGACAAGTCCGGCAAGCTGCTCACCGACCTGACCGCGCGCGAGATCGACGAGCTGTTCGCCGACGGCACGATCTCCGGCGGCATGCTGCCGAAGATCCAGTCGGCGCTCGACGCCGCCAAGAACGGCGTCAACACGGTGCACATCATCGACGGCCGGGTGCCGCACGCGATGCTGCTGGAGGTGCTGACCGAGCAGGCCTACGGCACGATGATTCGCTCGCGTTAGCGCGCAAATCATCGTGCGTCGCACGAACCGGAATGCTCTCTCCCCAACCGCTCGCCCCGAGAGGGAGGGGCGGCCTTCTGCGAAGGCCCGTCGCGCTGCGCCGGTGTGGCTGTTCGATCTGGACAACACCCTGCACGATGCCAGCGGTGCCGCGTTCGGCGAGATGCACGCGGCGATCGGTGACTACGTCGTCCGCCATCTCGGCGTGACGCCCGAGGAGGCCGACGCCCTGCGCCATCGCTACTGGCTGCGCTACGGCGCGACGATGCTTGGCCTGGTACGCCATCACGGCATCCGCGCCGCCCACTTCCTCGAGGAAACGCACCGCATGCCGGGCCTCGAGGCGCGCCTGCGCACCAGCGCCGCCGACCGGGCCGTGCTCGCGCGCTTGCCCGGCCGCAAGTACATCCTGACCAACGCGCCGCGCGCCTACGCCCTGCGCGTGCTCGACACGCTCGGCTTCACGCACCGCTTCGACGCGGTGATCACGATCGAGGACATGACGATGTTCGGCATGCCCCGGCCGAAGCCCGACACGCGCATGTTCCGCCGCCTGGTGGCCCGGCTGAAGGTGCCGGCCTCGCGCTGCGTCCTGGTCGAGGACACCCTGCAGCATCTGAAGGCGGCGCGCTCGCTCGGCATGCGCACCGTCTGGATGCAGCGCTACCTCGGCGGCGGCAGCGGCGGGCGGTTGCCCGCCGGCACGAACAAGGGGACCCGGGCCGCGCGCAACGGCCTTGCCAGGCCCCCGAAACCGGCATACGTGTGTGCCAGAATCGGCTCGCTTCGCAAGCTCCTTCTCGCCCCATGACCCTTCCTCCCGACCCGCCCGCCGGCACCCCCGGCGACCCCGAGGCGGAGGTGGAAGTCGAGGTCGTCGAGCCGCTGCGATCGGCGCTGGTTGCGCCGCTGGTGATCGCCCCGGCCGCCGCGCCCCGCAAGCGCCCCCGTCCCGGCGAGCGCCGGGTGCAGATCCTCGAGACGCTGGCCGGCATGCTGCAGGAGCCGGGCGCCGAGCGCATCACCACCGCCGCGCTGGCGGGCCGGCTCGAGGTCTCGGAAGCCGCGCTGTACCGCCACTTCGCGAGCAAGGCGCAGATGTTCGAGGGGCTGATCGAGTTCATCGAGCAGAGCGTCTTCACGCTGGTCAACCAGGTCGTCGAGCGCGAGCCGAATGCCGCTGCGCAGGTCCACAAGGTGCTGCTGGTGCTGCTGCAGTTCGGCGAGAAGAACCCGGGCATGACGCGGGTCATGGTCGGCGACGCGCTGGTGTTCGAGAACGAGCGCCTGCAGACGCGCATGAACCAGTTCTTCGAGCGGATCGAGTCGCAACTGCGGCAGAGCCTGCGCGCCCGTGCCGAAGCGGCGGGTGCGGCGACCCCGACGGTCGACGCGAACGCCCAGGCCTCGGCGCTCACCTCGTTCGCGATCGGCCGCCTGCAGCGCTTCGCGCGATCGGGATTCCGCAAGAGCCCCACCGAGCACCTCGACGTCGCCCTCCATCTGTTCGTCGGCTGAGGGGCCGGGCGTGACGACGATCCTGGCCGGCGGCCGGCCGCTCACCTTGCTGGCCGAAAAGGCCGTCCTGGTCGCTGCCAGCGGCACGCTGCTGGTCGCCGATGCGCACATCGGCAAGGCGGTGAGCTTTCGTGCCCTCGGCGTCCCGGTGCCGCGCGGCACGACCAGCGAGACCCTGGCCGGCCTGGCCGCGCTGGTGCGGCGCACGGGGGCCCGCCGGATCGTCTTCCTCGGCGACTTCCTGCATTCGCCACGGGCCCATGCGCCGGCCACCCTCGCCGCCGTCGCCGCCTGGCGCGACGCGCACCGGTCGCTCGAGCTGGTGCTGGTGCGCGGCAACCACGACGACCGGGCCGGCGACCCGCCGGCGCCGCTCGCCATCCGGGTGGTCGACGAGCCGTTCATCGACAGCGGCCTCGCGCTCTGCCACCACCCCCGGCCGCTGCCCGGCCACTACGTGCTGGCGGGCCACCTCCATCCCTGCGTCCATGTCGGCGCGCGCAGCTGGGACCACCTTCGCCTGCCCTGCTTCTGGTTCGGCGACACGGTCGGCGTCCTGCCCGCGTTCGGCGCCTTCACCGGCATGCATCCGGTGCGCTGCAGGCCCCGGGACCGCATCTTCGCGATCGCCGACAGCCTGGTCGCGCCGATGCGCGCCGCCGCCGAGCGGTTCGCCGCCTGAAGGCCGCCACTACACTGCCGCCGTCATGACCTCGAACGCCTCGCTGCAGCACCTGATCGACCGCGCCGACGCCCTGCTCGCGCGCATCGAGGCAGTCGTGCCGCATCCGCTCGCGGCGCCCGACTGGAGCGCCTCGATCGCCTTTCGCTACCGCAAGCGCGGCGGCTCGGGCCTGATCGAGCCGGTCCGACACGTCGCCTCGATCCGGCTCGGCTCGCTGGTCGAGGTCGGGCCGCAGAAGGAGCGGCTGCTGCGCAACACCGAGCAGTTCGTCGCCGGTCACGGCGCCAACAACGTGCTGCTCACCGGCGCGCGCGGCACCGGCAAGAGCTCGCTGATCAAGGCCTGCCTCAACGAGTTCTCGGCGCAGGGCCTGCGTCTGATCGAGGTCGACAAGACCGATCTGGTCGACCTGCCCGACATCGTCGACCTGGTCGCCGAGCGCACCGAGCGCTTCATCGTCTTCTGCGACGACCTGTCGTTCGACGAAGGCGAGCCCGGCTACAAGGCGCTCAAGTCGATCCTCGACGGCTCGATCTCGCAAGCCTCGGACAACGTCCTGATCTACGCCACCAGCAATCGACGCCACCTGCTGCCCGAATACATGAAGGAGAACCTGACCTACCAGCACACCGAGGACGGCGAGGTTCATCCCGGCGAGGTGATCGAGGAGAAGATCTCGCTTTCCGAGCGCTTCGGCCTGTGGGTAAGCTTCTATCCGTTCAGCCAGGACGAGTACCTGGCGATCGTCGCCGAGTGGTTGCGCTCGTTCAGAGTCGACGCCGGGGCGATCGCCGCGGCGCGTCAGGAGGCACTGGTCTGGGCACTCGAGCGTGGCTCGCGCTCGGGCCGGGTCGCGTTCCAGTTCGCCAAGGACTACGCCGGAAGGCATCACGCGTGACGGCACCGGCGGGCGAGTCGCGCCAGGCGGTCGACGGCGCGGCATCGAAACCGCGCCGCGCGGCGGACGTCGGGGCATCGAAATCGCGCCGCGCGGCGGACGTCGGGGCATCGGAACCGCGCGGTCCGGCGGACGTCGGGGCATCGGAACCCCGCCGTCCGGTGGACGTCGCGGTGGGCGTCCTGATCGACGCCGAAGGGCGCTTCCTCCTCACGTCGCGCCCCGAAGGCAAGGTCTACGCCGGCTACTGGGAGTTCCCGGGCGGCAAGCTCGAGGCCGGCGAGTCGGTCGAGATCGCGCTTCGGCGTGAGCTGCACGAGGAGCTCGGCATCACGATAGGCGCCGCCGAGCCCTGGAATGTGACCTTGATGGACTACGCGCACGCCCGGGTGCGGCTGCATTTCTGCAAGGTGCGCGCATGGCAGGGCGCGTTCGAGATGAAGGAAGGCCAGAAGATGGCGTGGCAGACGCTGCCGGTCGCGGTGGCGCCGGTTCTGCCCGGCACCTTGCCGGTGCTCGCCTGGTTCGCCGCCGAGCGCGGTTACGCCGGAGCGACGCATTCGATCCTGTGAGCGCGCCGCTACACTGATCCGGATGAGCGCCGCGCCGGGCCGCCCCAAGCAAGCGAATATCCCCTCGGGGGATCGTCGGCCGTACCCGGCCGGCGAGGGGCACACATGAGCGCCGCGCCGGGCCGCCCCAAGCAAGCGAATGTCCCCTCGGGGGATCGTCGGCCGTACCCGGCTGGCGAGGGGCACCCATGAGCTGGCTCGACGAGGTGAAGTGGGACCGGGACGGCCTCGTTCCGGCGATCGCCCAGGAGGTCGGCAGCAACGACGTGTTGATGTTCGCCTTCATGAACCGCGAGGCGCTGGCCCGCACCGCCGAGCTCGGTGAAGCGGTCTACTGGAGCCGCTCGCGCAGCCGGCTGTGGCGCAAGGGTGAAGACAGCGGCAACGTCCAGAAGGTGAAGGAGCTGCGGCTCGACTGCGACAACGACGTCGTCCTCCTGAAGGTCGAGCAAACGACTAGCCGGCCGGGCGATCCGGCGATCGCCTGCCACACCGGCCGGCACTCCTGCTTCTTCCAGCTCTACCGGGACGGCGCCTGGCAGACGGTCGATCCGGTCTTGAAAGACCCGCAAAGCATCTACAGATAGCGGCGAGATGAATTCAGCGGCGACTTCCTCCGACGACACCCTGGCCCGCCTGGCCGCGGTGATCGAGCAGCGCCGTGCCGGCGATCCGGAAAAGAGCTACGTCGCCCGCCTCTTCGCCAAGGGCGGCGACGCGGTGCTGAAGAAAATCGGCGAAGAGGCGACCGAGGTTGTCATGGCGTGCAAGGACGGCGACCCGACCCGGGTGGTCGCCGAGGTCGCCGACCTCTGGTTCCACACCATGATCGCGCTCGCCCAGCACGGCCTGCGCCCGGCCGACGTGCTGGCCGAGCTCGAGCGCCGCGAAGGGTTGTCGGGGCTCGAGGAATTCGCCGCCCGCAAGATGCAATCGAGAGAACAGGAGCAGGGCTCATGAACGACGTCATCGAGATCGATCCGCGCCAGCAGAACCTGAAGATGCTGGGCCACATCAGTTATTTCCTGCATGGGGTGGTGGCGATCGGCGCCGTCCTGCCGGGAGTGCAGGGCAGCGTGCTGCTGCTCCTGATCGCCTTCGCGCTCGACATGTGGAAGCGCGACGACGCGCGCGGCAGCTGGCAGGAGTCGCACTTCAGCTGGCGGATCCGCAGCGTGCTCTGGGCCGGCGGGCTGTACCTGATCACCGCGCCGCTCTGGCTGCTGCTGTTGCTGCCCGGCTGGATCGCCTGGGCGCTGATCTCGCTCTGGTTCCTCTACCGCATCGTCCGCGGCTGGCTGAACCTGTCGTCGAACACGCCGATGCCGGCCTGAGGGGGGCACTGCGAGATGAAGCGCGACCCCGGCTGCCTCTTCTGCAGGATCATCGCCGGCGAGATCCCGAGCAAGAAGGCGTACGAAGACGACGAGCTGCTCGCCTTCCACGACGTCGCTCCCTGGGCGCCGGTGCACGTGCTGGTGATCCCGAAGGAGCACATCGCGACCTTCTACGACGTGACCGAGGCGCAGGCCGCGATGCTCGGCCGCATCATGGCGCTGGCGCCGCGGCTGATGCGCGAGCATGGTGTGACGAACGGTTTCCGGACCCTCGTCAACACCGGCCTGGACGGGCGTCAGGAAGTGCCGCACCTCCACGTCCACGTCATGGGCGGGCCGCGGCCCTGGGCGAAGGGCTGACCTAGAATCGCCTGCAATTCCTCTGCGAAAGACCATCATGGGTTCATTCAGTGTCTGGCACTGGTTGATCGTCCTCCTGATCGTGGTGCTGATCTTCGGCACCAAGAAGCTGAAGAACATGGGCAGCGACCTCGGTGGCGCCGTCAAGGGCTTCAAGGACGGCGTGCGCGACGGCACCGCCTCGCCCGACGACCCGAACTCGCCGACCAAGCAGGTCGCCACCGCGCGGACGGTCGATCCCGGCACGGTCGACGTGGAAGCCAAGATCAAGTCGTGACCGCCTGAGCCCTCCGCTCCCGGCGCAAGCTCCCGTTCGCGCCAGCAGGTCCCCGCCATGATCGACTTCGGCTTCGACAAGATCGCCCTGATCGGCGCCGTCGCGCTGATCGTGATCGGCCCGGAAAAGCTGCCGCGGGTCGCGCGCACGGTCGGCACCCTGATCGGCAAGGCGCAACGCTACGTCGCCGACGTCAAGGCCGAGGTCAACCGCTCGATCGAGCTCGAGGACCTGAAGAAGATGAAGACCGAGTTCGAGGACGCGGCGCGCAACGTCGAGCAGTCGGTGTCGAGCGAGATCCAGCAGACCAGCGCCGACTTCAACGCGGCCTGGCAGGCGCCGGTCGAGGAGCTTGCGCCCAACAGCGGCCAGCACGACGGGCTGGCGCCGCCGCCGCAGTACCGCCACCCGAAGAAGAACTGGCGCCTCAAGCGCGGCGCCATGCCGCAGTGGTACAAGCAGCAGAACGGCATCCGCGGCAAGGCTCAGTCGGGCGCGGCCCGGGTGGCGCGCTTTCGCCCACGGCGCCTCGGCGCGTGAGTGGGACCCCCACGCTCACCGGGTTCGCCGCCCACCGAGGGGGTGCGACCGGACTCGGGCCTGCCGAGCGCGCGGCCGGCAGGCCATGAGCGCTGAAAAGAATCCGGACGACGAGCTCGCCGGCACCGAACAACCCTTTGTTTCGCACCTCGTCGAGCTGCGTGACCGCCTGATCCGCGCCGCCATCGCGGTCGGCATCTGCTTCGGCGTGCTGTCGTTCTTTCCCGGCCCGGGGGCGCTCTACGACCTGCTCGCGGCGCCGCTCGTCTCGCACCTGCCCGCAGGCGGGACGCTGATCGCGACCAACGTGATCTCGCCGTTCCTGGTGCCGCTCAAGATCACGCTGATGGCGGCGTTCCTGGTCGCCCTGCCGGTCGTTCTCTACCAGGTCTGGGCGTTCGTCGCCCCGGGCCTCTACATGCACGAGAAGAAGCTGGTGCTGCCGCTCGTCGTCTCGAGCACGCTGCTGTTCTTCCTCGGTATCGGCTTTTGCTACTTCTTCGTCTTCGGCAAGGTCTTCACCTTCATCCAGGCGTTCGCGCCGAAGAGCGTCTCGGCGATGCCGGACATCGAGGCCTACCTCAGCTTCGTGATGACGATGTTCATCGCCTTCGGCGCGGCCTTCGAGGTGCCGATCGTCGTCGTCGTGCTGGCGCGGGTCGGCCTGGTCAGCATCGAGAAGCTGAAGGCCTTCCGCAGCTATTTCATCGTCCTCGCCTTCATCATCGCCGCCGTGCTGACGCCGCCCGACGTCGTCTCCCAGCTCGCCCTGGCGATCCCGATGTGCCTGCTCTACGAAGTGGGCATCTGGGCGGCGGTGATCTTCATCAAGCACACCCAGGCGCCGGCCGAGGAGAAGGCGGCGCCCTGAGGCGCCGCCGGATCCGTCAGCGCTCCGGCGGCGCGGGCGGGCCCGGCCGCGACTTCGGTCGCTGCGCGACCGTCACCTTGACGTCGAGCGCGGTCTCGCCGCGCTGCACGCTGATGGTCGCCGTCTCGCGCGGCTTCAGGGCTGCCACGGCGTTGAGCAACTGCGGTGTATTGGCGATCTGCGTGCCGCCGATCTTCAGCACGACGTCGCCGGGGCGCAACCCCCCTTCGCTGGCCGGGCCGGCCTGCACCACGCCGGTGATGAGCACGCCGTGGCTCACCGCCAGGTCGAGCGTCTTGGCGATGTCGGGCGTGAGGTCGCGCGGCTCGACGCCGATCCAGCCGCGCGTGACCTGGCCGTCCTTGATCAGCCCTTCCATCACCTGGCGCGCCGTGCTTACCGGAATCGCGAAGCCGATGCCCAGGTTGCCGCCGCTGCGCGAATAGATCGCGGTGTTGATGCCGAGCAGGTTGCCGGTCGCGTCGACCAGGGCGCCGCCCGAGTTGCCGGGATTGATCGCCGCGTCGGTCTGGATGAAGTTCTCGAAGATGTTGATGCCGAGCGAGTTGCGGCCGAGCGCGCTGACGATGCCCGAGGTGACCGTCTGGCCGACGCCGAACGGATTGCCGATCGCCAGCACGACGTCGCCCACCTGCAGCCGGTCGACGTCGCCGAAGGCGATCACCGGCAGCTTGTCGAGGTCGATCTTGAGCACCGCGATGTCGGACTCGGGATCGGCGCCGATCGTGCGCGCCTTGGCGCTGCGGCCGTCGCCGAGCAGGACCTCGACGTCGTCGGCGCCGTCGATCACGTGGTTGTTGGTGAGCAGGTAGCCGGCCGGCGAGACGATCACCCCGGAGCCGAGGCCGACCTGGCGCTCCTCGGGCATCTGGCGCGCCCGGTCGCCGAAGAAGAAGCGGTACATCGGATCGTCGGAACGCGTCCGTGGCGAGGAGGCGCGGCTGGCGGTGATGCTGACGACGGCGGGCGAGGCGCGCTTGGCGGCGGCGCTGTAGCTGGTGGCGGCGGCGCCCGGGCCGATCAGGGTGACGTTCTGCACCGGGGCGGGCAGGGGCACGATCGTGGCGGTCGGCGAAGCGCCCGGCGCGCCGCGCCCCAGCCACTGCGGCTTGAGCGTGGCGAGCACGAACAGCAGCGCGACGGCGACCGTCACGGTCTGCGAGAAGAGGAGCCAGGCCTTGCGCATGTCGGGGAGGAGTGGCTTGCATTATCCGATGCGGCCGGCGACGACAATCGCGCATGGCTTCGTCACGGCAGCCCAGGCTCGCGATCACGATGGGCGATGCCTGCGGCATCGGCCCGGAGATCACGGCCCGCCTGTTCCGCATGCCCGAGGCGGCGGGCTGCTTCGTCGTCGGCGACGTCGCCGTTATGCGCCGCGCCGTGGCGACCCTGGGCAGCCTGCTGCCGATCGCGCGGATCGACGCCGTCACCGATCTCGACGCCGTGCCGCCCGATTGCGTCGCCGTGCTGCAGGTCGAAGGCCTGCCCGACGACCTGCTCGAGGCGCCGCCCGGCCGTGTCGATGCGCGCGCGGGCCGGGCCGCTGCCGCCTGCATCGAGCGGGCGGTGCAGCTGGTCCGTGCCGGCGAGGCGGCGGCGATCGTCACCGCGCCGGTGCACAAGGAAGCGCTCGCCGCGGCTGGTGTGCGGTACCCCGGTCACACCGAAATGCTGCAGGCCCTGGCGGCGGCGGGCAGGGCGGCGCCGCCGGTGCGCATGATGCTGGCCAACGACGAGCTGCGCGTCGTCCTCGTCACCCTCCACACCTCGCTGCGCAAGGCGATCGACGCGGTGACCTTCGAGGCGGTTCTGGAGACGATCCGCATCGCCCACCGCGCCGCGCCGCTGCTCGGCCTGGCGCGGCCGCGCATCGCCGTGGCCGGGCTCAACCCGCACGCTGGCGAAGGCGGCCTGTTCGGCGACGAGGAGCTGAAGATCATCGCTCCGGCGGTCGCCGCGGCGCGCGCCGAAGGCATCGACGCGAGCGGCCCGTTCGCGCCCGACACCGTGTTCATGCGCGCCCGCCACGCCGCCGCCCACCCCGGCGAGTTCGATCTCGTCGTCGCCATGACGCACGACCATGGCCTGATCCCGGTGAAGTACCTCGGCGTCGAGCAAGGCGTCAACGTCACCCTCGGGCTGCCGTTCGTGCGCACCAGCCCCGACCACGGCACCGCGTTCGACATCGCCGGGCACGGCATCGCCGATCCGTCGAGCCTGTACGCCGCGGTGCGGATGGCCCGCGCCCTGGCGCTCAGTGCCTGGTCGGCGTCTTGAGCTCGGCCAGCTGCTTGCGCGCGCGCTGGGTTGCCCGCTCCATCAGGTAAGCGCTCTCGACGGCGCGGAAGCGCCCGGTCTCGCACATGCGGGCCAGCATGCGCGAGGTCATCGAGATGGTCTCCTGGTGCTTGCCGCCGCGGGTGAAGACGAAGAAGCTTCGTCCCGAGCTCACGTGCGCGAGGCGGACTTTCTGCCAGTCGTCCTTCAGGTGCATCTGATAGGCGAAGCCGAGCTTGATGTGATCGATGAGCTGCGGTCCCTTGGTCGGCTCGCCCGCGTCGCCCGATTCGGAGGAGGTGGGGCCCATCTGGCTGTCGCTGTCGGCGCCGAGGACGGCGGCGACCGACGCCGACGGCTCGGCCGCCGGCGCTTCGCCGCCGATATCGATGTCGATGTCGATGTTGACGGCGTTCTCGTCGACCTCGCCGGACCAGTCGACCGCGGCTTCCGGAACGAAGCCGACCTGGCGCGCTTCTTCGGGCGTGAAGCGCTTTTCGATGACGTCGGCGGGGACTTCCTGCACCGCCGACTCGCCGCGCAGGAAGCTCTCGCTGCCCGGCACCGGGATCGCGAAGATCGCCTCGAGCTGCTTTACTTTCATGTTGTGGTCCAGCTCGGACAGCGGCTGGCCCTTCAACGACTCGGCGTGCGCGGGCAGGAGCTTGCCGAAGAATTCCTTCTGCGCCGCATCCGGCCAGCCGATCAGCTTCATGCCTTCGTTCAGGTCCTTCATCAGCGGCGGCAGCTGCATCAGGAACTTCTTGCGAAACATCGGCGAGCCCTTGGGCTGCACGCTCATCACCAGGTCGGTGCCGACCCGCCGGTAGCGCCGTGCCCGGTCGGAATCGGTGCCGTCGCGACGGGTCGCCAGGACGAGCGCCTGGCTCCAGACCTGGGCCAGGAACTCCTGCAGGTAGGCCGGCAGCGACAACGGCCCGAGCGCCGACTGAAGCTGCAGCATGTAGCGCTGCTGCACGCGCAGCTCGGACTCCTTGGCCTCGAGCGT
>JBDTUG010000056.1:0-14882 GCA_040007855.1 Caldimonas sp. | reverse complement strand
CGACAGGCGCCGCCGGCCGCGCCGTGGCGACGCTCTCGCGCGGGATCGATGCCGCTGCCGGCAGCGCCGCGGCCGGCAGCGCCGCGGCCGGCGCGACCGGCGGCGCGGCCGGGGTCGCCGCCGGTATCGGACCGGCCGGCGTTACCGTCGATATGGGACCGGCCGGAGCCACCGCGGCCGCGCCGGTCACCGGCGCCCCGGGCGTCGGCCCGGGCCAGGGCACGACTTCGGTCAGGGTCGGAATGCCGGCCGGCGGCCCGCGCGACGGTCCGCTGCCGCTCACCCGGCCCCCTCGTGCCGGTCGATCGAATAGCCGCGCGCCGCATAGCCCTTCCAGCGTTCGCGGGCGGCGGCCCGATCGGCGGCGTCGGCCGACACCACCTCGATCAATCGCTCGAACGACTCGAAGCCGTGCGGCGCCGTCTCGCCGAGGTTGACCAGCGCCTCGTGGACCGGCGCGGCCAGCGCGTCCGGGGCCAGCCAGACGGTGCTCGCGTGCAGGCGTGCCGGCACCGCGTCCTTTTCTGCCACCCAGGCGTGGGCGACGAACTCGGTCGGGCCCAGCGCCCACAACTCGCGATCGAGCTCGGCGAGCACCTCGCGCGGCCCGGTCACGGCGATCGGCGAGGCCTGGCGCGCCGCCTTGCGCAGCAGCCGGCAGGCGTAACCGGTGCGGCTCGGCACGTTGAAATGAAAGCGGATCTCGGTCATCGATACGCCGGGCGCGAACTCGGCAGTGCCTTCAGCGCGCGTGGCCAAGCACGAAATGCGTCAGCAGGCCGACCGGCCGGCCGGTCGCGCCCTTGGCGGTGCCCGACTTCCATGCCGTGCCGGCGATGTCGAGATGGGCCCACGCATAGGCGGCGGTGAAGCGGCTCAGGAACATCGCGGCGGTGATCGCCCCCCCCGGCCGCCCGCCGACGTTGCCCATGTCGGCGAAGTTGCTCTTCAGCGCCTCGCCGTACTCCTCGTCGAGCGGCATCCGCCAGCACGGGTCGAGGGCAGCCTGCCCGGCGTCGAGCAGGCGACGGGCGACGCCGTCGTCGGCGCTGAACAGGCCCGAGTTGTGATGGCCGAGGGCGACCACGCAGGCGCCGGTCAGGGTCGCGACGTCGACCACCACCGCCGGCTTGAAGCGCTCGGCGTAGGTGAGCGCGTCGCACAGGATCAGGCGGCCTTCGGCATCGGTGTTGAGGATCTCGATGGTCTGCCCCGACATGCTGGTGACCACGTCGCCCGGCTTGACGGCGTCGCCGCTCGGCATGTTCTCGCAGGTCGGGACGATGCAGACGAGGTTGACGCGCGGCTTCAGCGTCGCCACCGCGTGCAGTGTGCCGAGCACGCTGGCGGCGCCGCCCATGTCGAACTTCATCTCGTCCATCTCGCCGGCCGGCTTGATCGAGATGCCGCCGGTGTCGAAGGTGATGCCCTTGCCGACCAGGACGACCGGCGCCTCGCCCTTGGCCGCCCCCTGGTAGCGGGCGACGATGAAGCGGGGCGGTTCGGCCGAGCCCTGGGCGACGGCGAGGAACGAGCCCATGCCGAGCTTTTCGATCTGCTTGCGATCGAGCACCTCGACGTCGAGGTCGAACGCCTTGCCGATCTTCTTCGCCTGCTGGCCGAGCCAGCTCGGCGTGCACTGGTTGCCGGGCCGGTTGGCGAACTCGCGCGCCAGGGTCACGCCTTCGGCGATCGCCGCGCCACGCACCAGGCCGGCCTGGACCGCCTGGATGTCGGCCTTCTGGCAGAGCAGCGTCAGCGACTTCGGGGCCCAGGGAGCGGGGGCGCTCGGCTTGCTGTGCCGGTACAGGTAGGTGGCATCGGCCAGCGCCAGCACCGCCGCCTCGGCATGTTCTTCCCCGAGCACGCCGACGCCTGCCCAGCCGAGGGCCAGGCTCTTGGCGCCCCCCGCCTTGAGCAGGCCGAAGGCGTGCGCGGCGGCGGCCTTGAAGGCCTTGGCCGTCGATCCGGCGGCAGCCGCCACGACGACGCGTCGCGCCGCCAGGCCGACCGGCCGGTGCAGGTAGAGCGTCTTGCCCTTCTTCAGCGTCAGGTCGCCATGGGCGAGCGCGTCGGCGAGCAACTCGGCCAGCGGGCCGTGCAGCGAGGGGTCGACGACATCGCCGGCCACGACGAGGATCAGGCCATCGACCTCCAGGGCGGCGAGGCTTTGGGTCGTGGCGACGCGATGACCGAAGTCCATAATTCTCCGAGCAGTAGACAAGCGAACGATGTTATTCGATTCCACTTTGCGTCGAGAGCTGGCCCGCAACTTCGGCGGCACGCTGGTCGTGATCCTGACGATCGTCCTGACGATCATGTTCATCCGCACGCTCGGCCAGGCCGCGCTTGGCCGGGTCAGCCCGCAAGACGTCGCCCTGCTGCTCGCCTACGTCGGCCTGGGACACCTGCCGACGATGCTCGCCCTGTCGCTCTTCGTCGCGGTGGTGGCGACGCTCTCGCGCATGTACCGCGCCAGCGAGATGACGATCTGGTTCGCCAGCGGGGTCTCGCTGACCCGCTTCGTCCGGCCGGTGCTGCGCACCTCTTGGCCGGTGCTGCTGCTGATCGCGGTGCTGGCGCTGTTCGTCTGGCCCTGGCAGAACCAGCGCAGCGCCGAGCTGAAAGACCAGTTCGATCGCCGCTCCGATCTGTCGCGGATCGCGCCCGGCCAGTTCCAGACCTCGGGCGACGGTCAGCGCACCTTCTTCTTCGAAGGCAGCGCGAGCGACGCGACGACCGGCCGCAACGTGTTCATCGTCGCCACCCGGGGCGGCGTCGAATCGGTGACGACGGCGCGCAGCGGTCACATCGAGAGCGCCGACGACGGCCGCTTCGTCGTCCTGAGCAAAGGCCAGCGCAACGAGCAGAACGCGGCGAGCGGCGAAACGACGCTGTCGCGCTTCGACACCTACCGCTCGCTGGCCGGCGACCGCGTCGTCGATCCGCGCCAGGTCCTGCCGCCCAAGGCGCGGCCGAGCGCCCAGCTGCTGCGCGAGCCGACGCCGGTCAACCAGGGCGAGCTGGTCTGGCGCCTCGGCCTGGTGCTGGCCGGCGCCAACATGGTGTTGCTCGGGATCGGCATGTCGGCCTCGAACCCGCGTCACGCCAGCAACTGGAACCTGCTGTTCGCCCTGCTCGGCTTCTTCGCGTACTACAACTTCATCAACCTGACCCAGGCCTGGGTCGCTTCGGGACGGGTCGGCATGGGCGCGGCGCTGCTGGTCGCGCACGGCGGGGCGTTCGGGCTCGGCCTGACCCTGCTCTGGTGGCGCGAGCAGGGCACCAGCCGCGTCGTCGTGCCGCGGCGTCGGGCGCGCCGCCGCGCCGCCGCCGTCGCGGGCGCCGCATGAGGACGGTGCGCCGGCTCTTCCACGCCGACATCGCTTCCGCCGTCGCCTTCGTCGCCCTCGCCTTCCTCGCCCTCTTCTTCTTCATCGACTTCGTCGACGAGCTCGGCAACATCGGCCCGAACGGCTATACCGCGCTGCATGCGGCGGTGTATTCGCTGCTGCTGGCCCCCGGCCACTTCTACGAGCTGATGCCGCTGGCGGTGCTGATCGGCACGATCTACGTGCTGGCCCGGCTCGCCCAGACCTCGCAGTACACGATCCTGCGCACCGGCGGCCTGGGCCCCGGCCGCGCCCTCTGGCTGCTGACCAGCCTGGCGCTGGTGTTCGGCCTGATCACCTTCGTGTTCGGCGACTACCTGGCGCCGGTCAGCGAGCGCATCGCCGGCCAGCTCCGCGCGGCCTTCAGGGGCAGCCTCGCCCTCGAGCGCTCGGGCGCCTGGATCAAGGAACACGCGGCCACGCCGGCCGGGGAGCGCAGCTACTCGATCAATGTCGGCTCCGCCGAAGCCGGCTCGACCCTGCGCAAGGTCCGCATCTTCGAGTTCGACGGCGAGGGCCGCCTGCTCGCCCGCACCAGCGCCGCCGAGGCGCGGGTCGGCCGTGACGGCACCTGGGCGCTTTCCGACGTCACCGTCACCCGCTGGGTCGAGGCTGCCGCCGATTCGCGGGTCAGCCACGAACGCTTCGCCACGCTCGACTGGAAAAGCGCACTGTCGCCCGAGGTCGTCGCCGCCGCGGTGCTGCCGGTGACGACGATGTCAACAATCGAGCTCTGGCGCTACATCGCCCACCTTGCCGACAACGAGCAGACCGCGCAGGTGCAGAAGATCCAGTTCTGGAAGCGCGCCCTCTACCCTTTCGCCTGCCTCGTCATGGTCGGCCTGGCGCTGCCCTTCGCCTACCTGCATGCACGCTCGGGCGGGGTCAGCCTCAAGGTCTTCGTCGGCATCATGCTGGGGGTGAGTTTCGTCCTCCTCAACAACGTCTTTCGCCACCTCGGCCTGCTCGGCAACTGGACGCCCTGGATCGTCGCCGCAGCGCCGGGGGCCTTCTACCTGCTGCTCTCGCTGGCCGCCTTCGCGTGGCTGGTCCGCTACCGATGAGCCGCGCCGACCGAGCCTGCGGCGGCGGGCGCGCCGAGACCGCGCGCCCGGCCCTGATCCTGTTCGCGCACGGCGCCCGCGACCCGCGCTGGGCGGCGCCGCTCGCCGCGGTGGCCGAGCGGATCCGCCAGGCCGATCCCGGTCGGTCGGTCGAGCTCGCCTTCCTGGAGTTCATGACGCCGGACCTGGCCACGGCCGCGCGCCGCCTGGCCGACGCCGGCGCCCCGCGCATCGACGTCGTGCCGCTCTTTCTCGGCACCGGCGGCCACCTGCGTCAGGATCTGCCGCCGCTGCTCGACGCGCTGCGGACCGCCCACCCGGGCGTCGAGGTCCGCCTCCATCCTGCCATCGGCGAGCACGAGGCGGTGCTGGCGGCGGTCGCCGAGGCGAGCCTGGGGTTGGCCCGCCTGGGTGAATAATCCGCCGCTTCCTTTCTTCACCGAGTCATGAACCTCCACCAGTTCAGGTTCGTCCAGGAAGCGGTGCGCCGCGACCTCAATCTCACCGAGACGGCGAAGGCGCTGTTCACTTCGCAGCCGGGCGTCTCGAAGGCGATCCTCGAGCTCGAGGGCGAGCTCGGCATCGACATCTTCGCGCGCCACGGCAAGCGGCTGCGCCGCGTCACCGAGCCGGGCCGCGAGGTCCTGAAGGCGATCGAGGTGATCATGCGCGAGGTCGCCAACCTGAAGCGGATCGGCGAGGAGTTCTCCCAGCAGGACGCCGGCATGCTGTCGATCGCGACCACGCACAGCCAGGCTCGCTACTTCCTGCCCGGGCCGGTCGCGCAGATGAGGAAGCGCTTCCCGAAGGTCACGATCAGCCTGCACCAGGGCACGCCCGAGCAGGTCGCGAAGATGGTCTACGAGGAGGTCGGCGACTTCGGCCTGGCCACCGAATCGCTCAACAACTACGCCGACCTGGTGTCGCTGCCGTGCTACGAGTGGCAGCACGTGCTGGTGCTGCCGGCCGGACACCCGCTGACCCAGCTGAGCCGGATCTCGCTCGAAGACCTGGCGCCGCTGCCGCTGATTTCCTACCACCCGTCGTTCTCCGGGAGGAAGCGCATCGACGCCGCCTTCGCGACGCGCCAGCTGACGCCGAACATCGTGCTCGAGGCGATCGACGCCGACGTGATCAAGACCTACGTCAAGCTCGGCCTCGGGGTCGGCATCGTCGCCGAGATCGCGATGCGTGACGAGCCTGTCGGCGGCGAGCTGGTGGCCCGGCCGGCCGGCCACCTGTTCGGCCAGAACGTGGCGCGGATCGCCTTCAAGCGCGGCGCCTACCTGCGCAATTTCGTCTACGCTTTCGCCGAGATGCTGTCCGACCGGCTGAGCCGCGCGCTGGTCGAGCGGGCGATGGCGGGAGATCCGCAGGACTACCAGCTATGAGCGCCCTCATGGACAACCGTGTCGACCGCGATCCGCCCCGGGTGCGTACTCCGACCGTCGAAAGCAGGCTGCCGCAAGTCGGCACGACCATCTTCACGGTGATGTCGGCGCTGGCGCAGCAGCACGGCGCGGTCAATCTCGGCCAGGGCTTTCCGGACTTCGGCTGCGACCCGGCGCTGATCGACGCCGTCGACGCGGCGATGCGCGGCGGCCTCAACCAGTACCCGCCGATGACCGGCGTGCCGGCGCTGCGCGAGGGCGTCGCCGCCAAGATCGAATCGCTCTACGGGCAGCGCTACGACGCCGCCGGCGAGATCACGATCACGGCCGGTGCCACCCAGGCCATCCTGACCGCCATCCTCGCCCTCGTCCACCCGGGCGACGAGGTGATCGTGCTCGACCCGTGCTACGACAGCTACGAGCCGAGCATCCTGCTCACTGGCGCGACGCCGGTGCACGTGCCGCTCGCGCCGGGCAGCTTCGCGCCCGACTTCGAGCGGATCGGCGCCGCCCTCACGCCGCGCACCCGGGCGATCGTCATCAACTCGCCGCACAACCCGAGCGGCACCTGCTGGTCGCGCGCCGACATGCTCACGCTGGCCGAGCTGGTTCGGCCGACCGACATCGTCGTCATCAGCGACGAGGTCTACGAGCACATGGTCTACGAGGGCGAGCACCAGAGCGTCGCCCGCATCCCCGAGCTGGCGGCGCGCAGCGTCGTCGTCTCGAGCTTCGGCAAGACCTACCACGTGACCGGCTGGAAGGTCGGCTACGCGGCCGCGCCGGCGCCGCTCAGCGCGGAGTTCCGCAAGGTGCACCAGTTCAACGTGTTCACGGTCAACACGCCGATGCAGCACGGCCTCGCGACCTTCATGGCCGATCCCTCGCATCACCTCGGCCTGCCGGCGTTCTACCGGGCCAAGCGCGACCGCTTCCGGGCCGGCCTGGCCGGCACCCGCCTGCGCGCCCTGCCCTGCCAGGGCACCTACTTCCAGTGCGTCGACTACTCAACGGTGAGCGAGCAGCCGGAGGCCGACTTCTGCCGCTGGCTGACGACCGAGATCGGCGTTGCCGCGATTCCGGTGTCGGCCTTCTACGCCGACGGGTTCGAGCAGCGCATCGCCCGCTTCTGCTTCGCCAAGAAAGACGAGACGCTCGCGCTCGCACTCGAGCGCCTGGCGGCGATCTGAGACCGGCGGCGGGCCGCCTCAGGCCTTGCCGCGACGGGCCGGCGCTCGCCTGACCAGCAGGTCGCTCATGGTCGCGTCTTCGGGCCAGTTCGTGACGTCGAGGTCGACGGTCAGGGCGCCGGCACCGGTTTGCCCCTGCTCGTCTTCCTCGTCCGTCTCGTGGGCGTCGTACGAGGTGTCGAGCGGCGCGCCTTCGAGGGGCAGGAACAGGTCGATCGAGCCGAAGTCGGTCTCGACGTTGCCGGAGAGCTCGCGCGCGATCGAGTAGAGGAAGAGCAGTTCGCGGTAGGCCGGGAAGTCGAAGGTCTGGTCGGCGCTCTGGCGGCGAAACAGCAGGTTGTCGAGCGCCTGCATCGCCGACAGCGGCGTGGCCCAGAGCGACTGCAGGCGGGCGACCGCCTGGGGATAGTCCTCGAGGGAGCGCCCGAGCTGCAGGTCGGAGCGCCAGTCGGGCGCCAGGGCGCTGAAGCGCTCGTTGAAGCTCTTCCTGACCTGGTCATAGGCCGCCTGGTCGCCGCGCCGCTGGTGGACCTCGAGAAGGCGCAGGTAGGGCAACGGGCTCTTGCCGCCGGTGCCTTGCATGTAGGCGTCGAGCAAGTCGATCGCCGCCTCGTCCTGGCCGAGGACGACGAAGAACTCGGCCTGTTGCTCCAGGTCGATCAGCTCTTCCATCGAGAGCTCGCCGCCCTTGCGCGCCTGGCCGGCCGCACCGATCGACGGCTCGAACACCGGCCGGGACAGCTCGGGGCCGAGCACGGTGGTGACCTCGAGTCCGCCGATCGAGGCAGGCCGCGTGGCGGACAGCACGCTGGACGCCGACTCGCGCCACAGCGACGCCGGCTCGCTCGGGGCGGGCGCCGGCAGCGACGACGGCGACGACGCCGCCCCGGCTCCCTGGCGCTGCGCGATGCGCGCGGCGCGGGCCTGGCTGGCCTGCTCCTCGAACCAGCGGGCACGCCGGCGTTGTCGCGGACGCAGCCACCACAGCGCGAGGGCTGCCAGCACGCCGAGCCCGGTCGTGCCGATCAGGAGATAGACGAGCCAGTTCCCGTAGCGCCCGCCCTCCGCCTGGCGCAGCTTCGCCTGCCACGCGGCATTCGATTTCTGCGAGTCGACGCGGGCGCGCGCCAGGTCCAGCTCGAGCGTCCGGATGCGCTCCTGCGACGCGGCGTCGCTCGCTGAAGCCGGAGGCAGCGTCGCGGCCTGGGCGACAGCAAGGACCGCCTCCGGCAGCGTCACCGAAGCGGCGGCCGGCGGCGGCGCGGTCAGGATTGCCGGCGCCGCGGCGCTGGCCGCGGCCGAGGCCGCCGTCGGCGGCAGAGCGGCCATCACCCGCGGCGGGTCGAGACGCAGGCGGGCGCCGCCGGTCCGGGGCGGGGCTGCCAGCGCGGTGCGGGCGACAGCCGGCCGGTTGCGCGTCGACGCCTGGCGGCGCGCCTGCGCCCGTGCCGGCACGGCGGCCGGCGCACGCGCGACGACGAGGGACGCGCTGCGCGGCACCCGGCGGGCACTCCGGGCGACCCGCTCGGTCGGGCCTGCCGTCGACGGGCCGGCGCCGCCCCGCCGGGACGCGTCGGCCTGGCGAGCGATGTCGGCGAGCAGCGCGGTCTGCGATTCGAGGCCCGCGCCCTGCACGGGCGTGCTGTCCGGCACGATGGTTTCGGCGAGCCGGAGCACGGGCGGGTCGACGAAGCTCACGAAGCGGCGCGAGACGCGCGAGCCGCAGCCCACCGACACCTCGATGGTGACGATCGGCTCGTCGATCACCGTGGCGGTGGTGACGCGGACGATCCGTTGCGCCGTGCCGCTGCTCGCCTCGAGCACGACGCGGACCTGGCGCGGCGGCACCCGCGTGTCGCCGGAGTGCACCTCGGCGAAGACGCAGTCGCGCGAGACCGTCTCGTCGGCATCGAGCAGCAGGGTCGCGCCGAAGTCGAGCGGCTGTCCGAGGCTGGTGTAGGTGGTACCCGCTGCGAAGCCCAGCGCCGTCGCGAAAGGAGAAGTCAGGAGGACCGCCGCGCCGAAGGCAACTTGAAGCGAAATTCTCGGCATGCGTGGCAGGTGGGGGTCCAAACGACTCTAGCATGCGACCCTCCCGGCGCGGGACCGCGCCGGGCCTCGCACGCCCGGGGCGCGTGACACAATTCCGAGAATGAAGCGGCTGCCTTCGCGCCTCGCTCGATCCCTGCCCGCGAGGCCGCGCCGCGATGCCCTCTGAGCTCGTCACCGAACGGCGGGGCGCGACACTCGTGCTGACGCTCAGCGATCCGCCGACCCGCAACACGCTCTCCACCCAGGCGATCGCCGCGGGCATCGAAGCACTCGGCGCTTCCGAGTCCCGGGACGAGATTCGCGCCGTCATCCTGCGCGGCGAAGGCGCGCACTTCTGCGCCGGCGGCAATCTGCAGGGCCTGCTCGAGCGGCGCGCCGCCGGCCGCGACGGGCAGCGGCGCATGCTCGAGCACCTGCACCACCTGGTCGCGGCGATCCGCGCCTACCCGAAGCCGGTGATCGCCGCCGTCGAGGGCGCCGCGGCGGGGGCCGGCTTCTCGCTCGCCCTGGCTTGCGACCTGATCGTCGCCGCCGCCGACGCCCGCTTCGTCATGTCGTACGGCAAGGTCGGCCTGTCGCCCGACGGCGGCGCCACCTGGAGCCTGGCCCGGGCGCTGCCGCGCGCGCTTGCCCAACAGATGATCTGGCTCGCCGAGCCGGTGTCGGCACAGGCGCTGCACGGCCACGGCGTGGTCGCGTCGGTCGTGCCGGCCGGCAGCGCCCTCGACGAAGCGCTGCGGCTTGCCGGCCAGCTGGCAACGCTGGCGCCGAACGCCGTGGCGAGTGCGAAGGAGCTGCTCGAGCAGGCGAGCGGGCGCAGCCTCGCCGATCAACTGGGCGCCGAGCGCGACCACTTCCTCGACAACCTGTTCCACGAGAACGGCGCCGAAGGCCTGCGCGCATTCTTCGAAAAGCGCGCGCCGCGCTTTTCCTGAAGCGCGCGCTGTCGCATCAGGGACAAGCGCGTGAACCCGCCCGTTCTCACAATCGAGGAACAGTCGAACATCGAGACGGGTTCGTGGTTTTCCAAGCTTTCCCAACCCCTGCGCCAGGCCATCCTCGCCCGAGCCGTCGTGCGCCGGGTGGGCGACGGCGCGATCCTCTCGGCGCGCGGTGCCGAGGCGCACGAGTGGTGCGGCGTCGCCCTCGGCGCGGTCCGGGTGAGCTCGGTGTCGCTCTCGGGCAAGCAAGTGACGCTGACCTATGTCGAGCCGGGTACCTGGTTCGGCGACATCGCCCTGTTCGACGGCATGCCGCGCACCCACGACGCGCATGCGCACGGCCCGACCACCCTCTTGGTCGTCCGGCGCGCCGACTTCCGCGACCTGCTCTCGCTCCACGTCGAGCTGTACGAAGCGCTGCTGCGCCTGGCCTGCCGGCGCCTGCGCCTGCTGTTCGACACAGTCGAAGACCTGAACACGCTGCCGTTGGCGGCGCGCCTGGCCAAGCAGATCCTGCTGCTGGCGCGCAGCTACGGCATCGAGCAGGGCGGCGAGATCCGGGTCGGCCTGCAGCTCGCCCAGGAAGACCTGGCGCAACTGCTCGGCGCGTCGCGCCAGCGGGTCAATCAGGAGCTCAAGGGATTCGAGCGCGACGGCGCGGTGCGGATCGAGCCGACCCGGCTGGTCGTCCTGTCGAAGGAGAAGCTGCTCGCCATCGCGGCGCGCTCGGCCGAAGGGTCGGGTCGCTTCTGATTGCGGGCGTGTCGACCAGAGATTCCAATGAAACGATGAGCATTCCCGAAGCCAACGCGGGCACCAAGCCGGTGGCCGAGCAGCACCTGTTCGACGTCGCCGCTCTCGAGCGCCACCTCTCGGCAAATCTGCCGGGCTTCGCCGGCCCGCTCTCGGTCGAGCAGTTCAAGGGCGGCCAGTCGAATCCCACTTACAAGCTGATCTCGCCGGCGCGCACCTACGTGATCCGGACCAAGCCCGGCCCGGCCGCGAAGCTGCTGCCGTCGGCGCACGCGATCGAGCGCGAGTTCAAGGTCATGCGGGCCCTGCACGGCACTGCCGTGCCGGTGCCGGAGATGCTCCTTCTCTGCGAAGACGAGAGCGTGATCGGCCGCGCCTTCTACCTCATGGAGTTCATCGAAGGCCGGGTCCTGTGGGACCAGTCGCTGCCCGCGTTCGACCGGGCCGGCCGGGGCGAGATCTACGACGAGATGAACCGGGTCATCGCCGCCCTGCACTCGGTCGACCCGGTGGCGGTGGGTCTGGGCGACTACGGCAAGCCGGGCAACTACTTCGAGCGCCAGATCGCTCGCTGGACCCGCCAGTACCAGGCCTCGATCACCGTGCCGATCCCGGCGATGGACCGGCTGATCGAGTGGCTGCCCGGGAACATTCCCGCGAGCGCGCGCGACGAGTCGCAGCTCGCCATCGTCCATGGCGACTACCGGCTCGACAACCTCGTCTTCCATCCCAGCGAGCCGCGCATCGTCGCCGTGCTCGACTGGGAGCTGTCGACGCTCGGCCATCCACTCGCCGACTTCAGCTATCACTGCATGTCGTGGCACATCCCGCCCGGGTCGTTCCGCGGCATCGGCGGCCTCGACCACGCAGCGCTCGGCATCCACGCCGAGAAGGACTACGTGCGCCGCTACTTCGAGCGCACCGGCCGAGCCGACCTCCCGGCGGTGACGGCCGACTGGAGCTTCTACCTCGCCTACAACCTGTTCCGCATCGCCGGCATCCTGCAGGGCATCGCCAAGCGGGTCGAGGCGGGCACCGCGTCGAGCGCACTCGCGCACCAGTCGGCCGCCGGCGCTCGGCCGCTCGCCGAGATGGGCTGGCGCATCGCCGAGCACGGTACTTCCGACCTCTGAGCGACCCCCGCCCTTTCTTTCCTCCGAACATTTCAAGGACCCACCATGGACTTCGACTTCTCCCCGCGCACGAAGGAGCTGCAGGCGCAGCTGCTTCGCTTCATGGACGAGCACATCATCCCGAACGAGCATCGCTACGAGGCCGAGATCGAGGCCAATACCCAGGCCGGCAAGCGCTGGACGCCGCTCCAGCTGATCGAGGAGCTCAAGCCGAAGGCGCGCGCCCAGGGGCTGTGGAACCTGTTCCTGCCGCCGACCGCCGGCGGCAAGGGCTCGAAGGGAAGCGACCGCGAGTTCGGCCTGTCGAACGGTGACTACGCACCGCTCGCCGAGATCATGGGCGCGGTGCCCTGGTCGTCCGAGGTCTTCAACTGCTCGGCCCCCGACACCGGCAACATGGAGACGATCGAACGCTACGGCTCCGAGGAGATCAAGCGCCAGTGGCTCGAGCCGCTGCTCGACGGCAAGATCCGCAGCGCCTTCGCGATGACCGAGCCGAACGTCGCCTCGTCCGACGCGACCAACATCGCCGCGCGGATCGAGCGGCAGGGCGACGAGTACCTCATCAACGGCCGCAAGTGGTGGACCAGCGGCGCCGGCGACCCGCGCTGCAAGGTCTACATCTTCATGGGCAAGACCGACCCCGACGCGCCGCGTCACTCGCAGCAGTCGATGATCGTCGTGCCGGCCGAGAGCAATGGCATCACGATCTTGCGTCCGCTCTCGGTGTTCGGCTACGACGACGCCCCGCACGGCCACATGGAGGTCGACTTCAAGGACGTGCGGGTACCGGCCGGCAACATCCTGCTCGGCGAGGGGCGCGGCTTCGAGATCGCGCAGGGTCGGCTCGGGCCGGGGCGGATCCACCACTGCATGCGCCTGATCGGCCTGGCCGAGCGGGCCCTCGAGCTGATGTGCAGGCGCGCGTCGAATCGCGTGGCTTTCGGCCGCACCGTCGCCGAGCAGGGAGTCACCCGCGAGCGGATCGCCGAGGCGCGTTGCCAGATCGACATGGCGCGCCTGCTGACGCTCAAGGCGGCGTGGATGATGGACGTGGCCGGCAACAAGGCGGCCAAGGCCGAGATCGCGATGATCAAGGTGGTGGCGCCGAACATGGCCTGCCAGGTGATCGACTGGGCGATTCAGGTGCATGGCGGCGGCGGCGTCTCGGGCGACTTTCCGCTCGCCTATCACTACTCCGCGGCGCGCACCCTGCGCTTCGCCGACGGGCCCGACGAGGTGCACCGCAACGCGATCGCCAAGATCGAGCTCGGCAAGCACGCCGCCTGAGTCGGCCTTTGTCCTCCTGAGCGAAGCGAAGGATCTCGGCGCAGCAAAGATATTCCTCGCTGCGCTCAGAACGACAATTCGTGCGGGCTCAGCCCTCGCCGCGCTTCTTGCCCGGCGGCGTGAGCGCCTGCCAGGCGGTCGAGGTGGTCTGCGACCAGCTCACCGGCTCGTCGCCGCGCGAGCGGCCGACCCGCTGCGCCTCGGTGCCGGCGGTCTCGAACAGCACCAGCGCCGCCGCGACGTCGGTTTCGTCGGCACTGGCCAGCTGCATGCGCAGGTAGACGCGGCCGCGCAAGGTCATCAGGACGAACGGCGGTTCGAGGCGCAGCAGCGTGCCGCAGGCGCGCTCGAGGGCACGGCCGAGCGGGCCGTCGATCCAGGCCGGGCCTTCGTTGGGCAGGCTCGACACGCCGCCGAAGGCGCCGCGCAGGATCTTCGAGCCGCTCATCGGGATCTTGGGAAACATCACCAGCCAGCGCGTCTCTTCGGGCGTGGCGTCGCCCATCTCGGTCTGGTTGCTCTGGGTGAACTGCTCGAAGGCCTGCTTCTCGAGCTGCTCCATCAGCGCCTTCGAGACGATCAGCATCTGCAGGTCGGGCGGCAGGCCGAGTTCCATGCGCACGCGCAGCTCGTGGCCGGTGATGTAGGGCCGCTGCGGCGGGCCCCATTCGAGCCGCCAGGGGGTGCTCTCGAGCTTGCCGTCGATCACGAAGCCGTGGCCGTCGCGCTCGCGCTTGAAGGCGTGGCCGCGCCGCTTCGCCCAGGCCGACACCGCGCTGTAGTCCGGACCCAGCCCCTGGTTGGCGAAGAAGCTCTTGAACATCGCCGGCTCCGATCCACTAGAGTCGCCGCCGGGCAGGCTGCCGCGGCGAAGGACGATTGCAATGATCGAAGTGTATTCGTGGGCCACGCCGAACGGCCACAAGGTCCACATCATGCTCGAGGAATGCGGCCTTGCTTGCCGCGCGATCCCGGTCGACATCGGCACCGGCGCGCAGTTCGAGCCCGCTTTCCTGGCGATCAGCCCGAACAACAAGATCCCGGCCATCGTCGACCCCGACGGCCCGGACGGCCAACCGATCTCGATGTTCGAATCGGGCGCGATCCTGCTGTACCTCGCCGCCAAGACCGGCCGCTTCCTGCCCGCCGACCTCCGCGGCCGGTACACGACGCTCGAGTGGCTGATGTTCCAGATGGGCAGCGTCGGCCCGATGCTCGGCCAGGCGCACCACTTCCGCCTCTACGCGCCGGAAAAGATCGCCTACGCGGTTGACCGCTACAGCAACGAGGCGAAGCGGCTGTATGGCGTGATCGACAAGCGCCTGCACAGCCACCGCTTCGTCGCCGGCGACGAGTACACGATCGCCGACATCGCCATCTTCCCGTGGCTGCGTTCGTGGAAGAACCAGGGCATCGAGATCGGCGACTACCCCAAGCTCGAGGCCTGGTTCGACGCCATCGCCGCGCGCCCGGCGGTGCAGCTTGGCGTCGAGGTGCTCGCCGGGTTGCGCAAGCCCATCCGGACCGACAAGGAACGCGAAGTGCTGTTCGGCGCGACCCAGTACCAGTGTCGCTGACCCGCCGCGGCCCGGCGCCCGGTTCGTCTGCCCGACTCGCTGCGTACAATTCGCCGGTTCGGGGCGTAGCGCAGCCTGGTAGCGCAACTGGTTTGGGAC
>JBDTUG010000055.1:0-14985 GCA_040007855.1 Caldimonas sp. | reverse complement strand
GTCGCCGGCGCGGCGCCGGCAGCGCCTGCGTCGCCGGCGCTCATTCGGCCAGCCACAGGGCGGCGTACTGGCCGGTGGCGCGGATCGGCCCGCCCGGGGAGAGCTTGCGCTCGACCTCGGTGCGCAGCATCGCCAGGCCGCGCGCCGCGCCGGCGCCGGCCTTGCCCGGAAAGCAGTCGCCGGCGCGGATCGCTTGCAGCAGCTGCTCGCAGGCGCGCACCAGCTTGCGCAGCTCCGCCTCGCCGGCCGTCCGGACGCTCTGCCGCGCCGCCTTCAAGCGCGCCAGATGCGCACGCGCAAGCCGCTCGGCGAGGTAGGCAGTGACGCAGTGAGGACCAGCCAGTCAATCATTGCAGCAGTTATCTTACAGTGAGATGCTTGCTCCAAGGACATCGACGCGATGCCGGACGCGGGCGCAAAAAAAAGGCCCGGACGAATCCGGGCCCTCGGACCGCGCCGCTCGTGCGACGCAGTCTCCTCGGCGTGGCTCGCTCAGGCCTTCTTCGACCTGGTCGCGCGGACCGCGGTCGTCGACAGGGCCTGGAAGTTCGCTTCGGCGACTTCGGCGGCTTGCTTGCCGGCCTTCTGCACGCTCTCGAACGCGTTGGTCGCGGCGGAGACCGCCGACTTGACCAGCGCGACGGCGTTTTCGGTGCCGGCCGGCGCGTTCTTGACGGCGGTGTCGACGACGGCCATGAACTTGGCTTGCGCGTCGGCAGCGGTCGCTTCGGCGACACGGTTGACTTCGGCGCCGGTCGAGGCGGCGATTTCGTAGACGTGGCGGCTGTAGGCGGCGCACTTCTCGGCGGTCGGCTGGAGCAGGCCGGCCTGGAGGGCCATCAGCTCTTGCGCGTCCTTGACCGACAGGACGGCCTGGATCGTCGCGGCGGTTTCGGTCATCGCACTCTTCGCGACCTGGGTGTTCAGTTCGATCAGCTTCTCGACGCCTTCGAAGGCGAGGCCGGTCAGGCCGAAGATGGTTTCGACATTGGCCTTGTGGGCGGTCACGATTTGTTCAGCGGTCATCATGGTGAGGTTTCCTCGGGATAGGGGTGGGTAAGTGGGTGTCTGCGATTTATGTTGCAGTGCAACAAGAACGAAGTATAGAGGTAAACCCGGGCTTTGCAAGCCTTGGATGCTGCACTGCACCACTTTAGACGGCGGGCTCTATTCCGGGCTGCGGCGGGGCAGGCGTGCCGGCCCGGCGGGCGCTCGGTGAAGGCTTTTCACTCCGACCGGCAGGTCCTTCCCCTGCCGCCCGGGCACACCTTTCCGGCCGGCAAGTACCGGCGCCTGCGCGAGTTCGTCCAGCACTGGCCGGAGCTCGACCTGCAGGAGGCCGAGCCGGCCAGCGACGGCGTCCTGGCGCTCGCGCATACGCCCGCATATGTCGAGGCGGTCGGCCGCGGCGGCCTGAGCGCGGCCGAGCAACGCGCGATCGGCTTTCCCTGGAGCGAGGCGATGGTCGAGCGCTCGCGCCGTTCGGTCGGCGCGACCATCGCCGCGGCGCGCGCCGCCCTCGACGAAGGCATCGCCGCCAACCTGGCTGGCGGCACCCATCACGCCAGCGCCGCGCGGGGCAGCGGCTACTGCGTCTTCAACGACGTCGCGGTCGCCGCCCGCCTGATCCGCGCCGAAGCGGGCAGGGCGCCCGGCGCCGCCGCGCCGCCGCGCATCGCCGTGATCGACCTCGACGTGCACCAGGGCGACGGCACGGCGTCGATCTTCGCCGGCGACCCGGCGGTGTTCACGCTCTCGCTGCACGGCGCCAGGAACTTTCCGTTCCGCAAGGCGGCGAGCACGCTCGACGTCGCCTTGCCCGACGGCTGCGGCGATGCCGAGTACCTCGCTGCCCTCGAAGGCGCCCTGACGACGCTCTGGCGCGCCCATGCCGACGACGCGTTCGGCCTGGCGTTCTACCTCGCCGGCGCCGACCCGCACGAGGGCGACCGGCTCGGGCGCCTGAAGCTGAGCGCCGCCGGCCTGCTGGCCCGCGACCGGGCGGTGTTCGGCGCGCTCTGCGAACGCCGGATTCCGGTCGCCCTCTCGATGGCCGGCGGCTACGGCCGCGACATCGACATCACGGTGGCGATCCAGGCGGCGACATTGCGCGCCGGCATCGATTGCTGGCGCGCCTGGCGAGGTGCGCCGGACGGCCCGTCGGTCGAACCGCCCGGCCCGTGGGTCGAACCGCCCGGCTCGCCGGCAGGCCCTTCGGCGGCCCGGACGGGCGCGGCGGCGGGCGAGCCGGCAACGGCGCGGCCGGACGACAATCCGGGCCGATGAGCGAAGACAACCCGGCGGCGTCCAACGAGGCGGCCGCGCTCGACCGGCCGCAGGCGCTGCCGCGCTCCGCCTACCGCCGCTTCCTGCCGCTGGCCACCCGCTGGCTCGACAACGACGCTTACGGCCACCTGAACAACGTCGTCTACTACAGCCTGTTCGACACCGTCGTCAACCGCGTCCTGATCGAAGCCGGCGCGCTCGACATCCAGCACGGCGCGGTGGTCGGCTTCGTCGTCGAGACACGCTGCAACTACTTCGTGCCACTGGCCTTTCCGCAGGCGCTCGAGGCGGGCCTCAGGGTCGGCCGGATCGGCACGTCGAGCGTGCGCTACGAGATCGGCATCTTCGCCGCCGGCGCCGAGCACACCGCCGCGCGCGGCCACTTCATCCACGTCTACGTCGAGCGCGCGACCCGCCGCCCGGTCGCGCTGCCGCCCCTTTTGTCGACCCTCGTGAAGGAACTCGCTTGAGCCCCACCCCCGAGTCCGCCCGCTGCGTCGAGGACGCGATCACCTCGCGCCATTCGATCCGCGCCTTCTTGCCCACCCCGGTGCCACGCGAGCTCATCGAGCGCGTCCTCGGCGTCGCCTCGCGCGCGCCGTCCGGCACGAACACCCAGCCCTGGAAGGTCTACGTGCTGACCGGCGAGGCGAAGAGCGAGCTGTCGCGGCGCATCGTCGCCGCCTACGACGACCCGGTCGAGCGGGCTCGCCATACCGAGGAGTACGCCTACTACCCGACCGAATGGAAGTCGCCGTTCATCGACCGCCGCCGCAAGATCGGCTGGGACCTGTACGGGCTGCTCGGCATCGAGAAGACCGACAAGGCGCGCATGCACGCCCAGCATTCGCGCAACTACGCGTTCTTCGGCGCGCCGGTGGGGCTGATGTTCACGATCGACCGGATCATGCGGCAGGGCAGCTGGCTCGACTTCGGCATGTTCCTGCAGGGCGTGATGGTGGCGGCGCGCGGCTTCGGCCTCGACACCTGCCCGCAGGCGGCGTTCACGCCGTTCCACCGCCTGATCCTGCCGGCGATCGGCGCACCGGCCGACGAGCAGCTCGTCTGCGGCATGTCGCTCGGCTACCGCGACCCGGATGCGATCGAGAACACGCTGGTCACCGAGCGAGAGCCGGTGGCGGGCTTCGCGACCTTCGTCGACCGGGTGCAGGCATGAAGCCGCGCATCCTGGTCTGCCGGCGCGTCTTTCCCGAGATCCTGGCAAGCCTGGCCCAGCACTTCGAGGTCGAGGCGAACCAGGCCGACGACGAGTGGACGCGCGAGGAGCAGATCGTCCGCCTGCAGGGCAAGGCGGGCGCCTTCATCACCAGCACCAACCCGATCGACCGCACGGTCCTCGAGCGCTGCCCCGAGCTGCGCGCCGTGTGCAGCATGTCGGTCGGCTACAACAACGTCGACCTGCCCGCCTGCACCGAGCGCGGCGTGCTCGTCTCGAACGCGCCCGACGTGCTGACCGAGACCACCGCCGACTTCGGCTTCGCCTTGATGATGGCGACCGCCCGGCGCATCACCGAGAGCGAGCATTTCCTGCGTCGCGGCGAGTGGACCAAGTGGTCGATCGACCTGTTCGCCGGTGCCGACGTGCACGGCGCGACGCTGGCCATCCTCGGCATGGGCCGGATCGGCCGGGCGATCGCGCGGCGCGGCGCGCGCGGCTTCGACATGCCGGTCGTCTATCACAACCGGTCCCGGCTCGCGCCGGCGGTCGAGGCCGAGCTGGGCGCGCGCTACGTCTCGAAGGACGATCTGCTCGCTGCCGCCGATCACCTGGTGATCGTGGTGCCGTATTCGGCCGAGTCGCACCATCTGGTCGGCGCTGCCGAGCTGGCGCGCATGAAGCCGGGCGCGACGCTCACCAACATCGCGCGCGGCGGCATCGTCGACGACGCGGCGCTCGCTGCGGCCCTGCGCGCCGGCACGATCGCCGCCGCCGGCCTCGACGTGTTCGAAGGCGAGCCGTCGGTGCATCCCGGTCTGCTGAGCTTGCCCAACGTCGTGCTCACGCCGCACGTCGCCAGCGCCAGCCTGCCGACCCGGCAGGCGATGGCGGCGCTGGCGGCAACCAACCTGATCGCCGCCTTCGACCGCCGCCCCGGTGCCCCGCCACCGCCGACGGCGCTCAATCCCGAGGTGCTGGCGCGCCGACTGTAGGACCGAACCGACAGGCGCCGACGGTACGGGCCGATAGGTCCGGCACGGGGCGGCGACCAGAATCGGCGCACGCCCTCCCTCGGCGCTCCGTCGTCCCTCTCGCCATGAAGATCGAATCGCAGGCCACCGTCGACCTCGCCCGGCTCGGCGAGCTGATCGGCGACATGCCGGTGGCGATGCTCGCCTCGGCCGGCGGCGGGGCCGGGCACCGGGTGCTGACCGACCTGTCGCCGTCGCCGCTGCCGGGCGCCGCGACCTGCCGATGAGACATCCGCTCGCTGCATGGCGGGCGGGCGTTCGTTGGCCTGCCGGCCTGCTGACGATGCTCGCCGCGCTGGTTGCCGCCGTAGTCGTCTGCGAGATCATCGGCTGGCCCTTCCTGGTCCGGCCGGTCGAGGGCTGGCTGGCGCGCACGCTGGACCGGCGGGTCGAGTTCGGCGAGGCGGCGGGCAAGCATGATGGCGTCCGCGTACGCCTGCTCGGAGGGGTCCGCATCACCGCCTCGCGCATCGAGATCGGCGCACCGGCCTGGAGCACGGCGCCGCACATGCTGCTGGCGCGCGACGCGAAACTCGCGCTCGGCTACTTCGACCTCTGGCGCGCCTGGCGCGGCGAGCCGCTGCACGTCGCCGACCTCGAGGCGGCGACGCTCGACGGCGCCCTCGAACGGCGGGCCGACGGCACCGCGTCGTGGCAGTTCGGCAAGAAGGATCGGATCGATGAAGCCAGCAAGCCCCAGTCGCTGCCGAGCTTCGGCCTGCTGCGCGTCGGCGAAGGTCATCTCAGCTACCTCGACGAGATCATGCCGGCCGCCATCGACGCCCGCTTTGCGCTGAGCGACGGCAGCGGACCGGCCGTCGAGGCGGCCTCGGCGCCGCCCTCCGGTCCGCAGGGCATCGTGGTCCGCGCCGGTGCTGCCGCGTCGAGCGCCTCGTCGGTCGCCCAGCCGGTGGCGCTCTCGCCCGGCGAAAGCGGCCTGCGTCTCAACGCGATCGGCCAGTACCGCAAGCTGCCGGTGCGGATCGACCTGCGTACCGCCGGCGTGCTCGGCCTGTTCGCCGAAGGCAAGGACGCCAAGGCACAGCCCTTGCAACTGCTCGCGTCGATCGGCCGGGCCGAGCTGTCGTTCCAGGGCAGCACAACCGATCCGCTCCATTTCGCGGGGCTGCAAGGCCGCTTCACGCTGGCCGGGCCGTCGCTGGCGGCGGCCGGCGATCCGCTCGGCATCACCTTGCCGACGACGCCGCCGTTCAGCAGTCGCGGCATGCTCGCCAAGGACGGCAGCCTGTGGAAGGCGACCTTCGACGAAGCGGCCATCGGCACCAGCAGGCTGAATGGCGCCTTCACCTACGACGCGCGGCGCAAGGTGCCGCTGCTGTCCGGCAAGATCGGCGGCCCGCGCCTGGTGCTGGCCGACCTGGGCCCGGCGGTCGGCACGCCGGCGCCCGGCCAGGCGCCGCAACCCGGCTCGAAGACGGCGAACGGCGAGCGCGTGTTCCCGGACCGGAAGTTCGACCTGCCGTCGCTGCGCGCGATGGATGCCAACGTCCTGATCGAGATCGCCATGTTCGATCCGGGCACCACCCTCATCGAGCCCCTGCGGCCGGTGCGCGCCCATCTGCTGCTGGCCGACGGCGTGCTGACGATCGCCGACTTCGAAGGCGCGACCGCGCAGGGCCGGCTCGCCGGCTTCCTGCAGCTCGACGGGCGCGGCGCGCAGGCGCTCTGGACCGCCGATCTGCGCGCCTTCGGCATCGACCTCTCGCACTGGCTGCGCCTGAGGAAAGACGCTGCCGCGCCGCCTTACGTGACCGGCAAGATGGACGCGATGGTGCAGGTCAAGGGCGGCGGCCGCTCGACCGCCGAGATCCTCGGCAGCCTCGCCGGCGACATCCGCATCCACCTGCGCGAGGCGGCGCTGTCGCATCTGATCATCGAGGCCGGCGGTCTCGACGTCGCCCAGGCGCTGGGCGTCTTTCTGACCGGCGACAAGCCCTTGCCGATCCTCTGCAACGTGGTCGACCTGGATGTCGTCGACGGCGTGGCCCATCCCAAGGTGTTCGTCCTAAACACCCGTGACTCGACGATCTGGGTGGACGGGACGGTGTCGCTGAAGAACGAGGCACTCGACCTGCGCGCCGTCGTCTCGCCCAAGGACTTCAGCCCGCTGACGCTGCGCACGCCGATCCACGTGCGCGGCACGCTCGGTCACCCGACGGTGGCGCTCGAGCCCGGCAAGCTGGCCGGCAAGGCCGGCGCGGCGGTGCTCCTGGCCTTGCTCAATCCGCTGGCGGCGATCATCCCGTTCGTCGATCCGGGGGCGCGCCAGGCGGCCAGGGAGGCCGCCTCGCAATGCGCTGCGCTGGTGCCCACAAGCGGCCGGATCGCCCCGGCAATCAAGCAGCCGAAGACACTGCACGTGCCGCCACTGCCGGCGTCCGGGACGGCCAGCGCAGTGCTCGTGGGTCGCTGAGCGGAAGCGGGGCAGAGGGCCTGTTGCGTACAGGCCCTCTGGCTAGGCCTTGCGCTTCTCGCTGACCAGCTTGCCTTCGCCCTTCGAGTGCGACTTGCCGACCTCCTCGGCGCGCTTCATTTCGTCGGCCTCGGCGGCCGAATCGGGCGCGGCTTCGTGCGCCGCCGGTTCGACCTTGCCGGACTCGGCGAATTCGCGCGCCGCCTTGTCGTAGCGGCGCCCGGCTTCGTAGTCGCCTTCGCCCTGGACGGCATCGGTCTTGGGGGTGGGGGTCATTGCAGTTCTCCTGGGGTGGCGGGTAAAGCGCGGCGTCAGGCCGCGGCCAACTCGACGACCTCGTCGGTGACGATGTCGAAGCGGCTGAGCGTGTTCGGGCCGAAGCACATGGTGATCGGCACGTCGCCGGCGTCACGGCCGCGGGCCATGACGATGCGACCGATCCGGCGCCGGTTGTGGCGGGCGTCGAAGGTGTACCAGCGGTCGCCGAGGAAAACCTCGAACCAGGCGCTGAAGTCCATCGGCCCTGGCATCGGCGCGATGCCGATGTCGCCCAGGTAGCCGGTGGTGTAGCGGGCCGGGATGTTCATGCATCGGCACAGCGTGATCGCCAGGTGCGTGAAGTCGCGGCAGACGCCCTGGCGCTCGCGGTAGCCGTCGAGGGCGGTCCGGGTCGGTCGGGCGGTCTGGTAGTCGAAGGCAAGGTGGTCGTGCACCCAGGCGACGATCGCCTCGACCCGCTGCCAGCCCGGCGGCGTGCTGCCGAACTGGTTCCAGGCGAACTGCAGCAGCTCGCTGTCGACCTCGCAATAGCGGCTCGGCAGGAGGAACTGCAGGGTCGAGAAGGGCAGCTCGGTCGGGTCGTGCTGACGCGCCTCGAGGTTGACCTCGTCGAGCTGGCCGGAGTCGCGGATCACGGCGTCGTTGGTCAGGCGCACGGTGCTCATGCCGACCGGGACGTTGACCCGGCCGCAGTGGTTGCCGAAGCTGTCGATGTATTCCTCGGCCCGCAAGCCGCCGCTGACGCGCAGGTTCTCCGGGGCGAGCAGGTCATCGCGTCGCGAAGGATGGACATGCAGCAGGTAGATCAGCGCCATCGGCGTGGCGACCGACAACTCGATGTCGAACCCGATTCTGATCAGCATTGAAAGCTCCACGCGGTCTCCCGGTGCCGCGCCGAAAGGATTGCATCGCGGGGCGCGTCGTTCAACCCGACGGAGACGAAGGGCGACGTAGGAAAGCGACCCGTGGCCCGCTCCCGCCCGGCACCGTAGGCGGCGTCCGACGCCCGCGAGCGCGCTTCGCTGCTACAGCCTGCCTCGGGCGCTGCGTAAGGTACTTCCAAGGAGACCTCCATGACTGCGCATACCGCTGGGATCGACCGGTTCGTACGCTGGTTCTTCAATTCGTCGCCTGACCTGACGGAGATCGAGCCCTGCGTCCAGCCATCGCAACAGGCCTGGTTGCTGCGCCACGGTGCGCTCATCGGCGGGTCGACGGTGGCGCTGATCCTGCTCCTGGTGTTTTATTCGGTGGTCGTCAGCGCCGTCGAGCGGGCCACCGAGCGGCATGCGGCCGCGCAGGCCGAAGCGATCCTGGCCCAGCAGCGCACCTGGCAACGCCAGCGCGTCGCCGCCGAGCGGAGCCCGCAGCGCGTCGTCCAGTTCGCGCCGCGCACCGTGTCTTACCTGAGGCCGGTGAATGCGGTCTCGTACCCGCGTCCCTGAATTGTTTCGGCGGCGGCGCGCGCGCCTTCGCGCCGGGGGCGCCGTGATAATCGTTGCAAATCGCGCCTGAGCTGCGCGCTCGGAGCCGGGATGAGCCGTGAAGAAGACTCGCTGGTGGTCTGCGAGCAATGTGGGAAGCCGCACCGCTGGCGGCCGCTCGAGCACGGCGCGGTGGCGCGCTGCGTGCGCTGCGACGCGGTGCTCGGCCACGGCCATCGGCTCCCCCTCGAGACCATCCTCGCCTTGACGATCTGCGCCTCGATCGCCTTCCTGATCGGCATCTCCACCGACGTGCTGTCGCTCAGCATGAGCGGGGTGTCGAAGTCGGAGACCCTGCCGGGGGCGATCTCGGCCACCTGGAGCGAAGGGCAGGAAACCGTCGCCGTGGTCGCCGCGCTCAGCGCGCTGGTCGCGCCGGCGCTTTTCCTCGCCCTGCGTCTGTACGTGCTGGTCCCGCTGGCCGCCGGCCGGGTGCCGCGCGGCTTCGCCCTGTGCGTGCGCGCCCTCCATCACGCCGGGCGCTGGAACATGGTCGAGGTGTTCACGATCGGCGTCCTGCTCTCGCTGGTGCGCCTCGCCAGTCTGGCCGACGCCGCGCCCGGCCCCGGCCTGTTCGCCCTCGGCGCGGTGACGCTGCTGTTCGCGGCGATCGAGTCGGCGGGCCTGAAGCACCTCTGGTGGCAGGTGTGATGAGCGCCGACGAGGATCCGCTCGCGCCGCGCCTGCTCGGCTGCGTGAGCTGCGGGCTGGTGTCGCGCAATGCCTTCGCCGGCAGGCATCCCGATCCGCCCGAGGCCGCGCGCCTGCTCCAGCACTGCCCGCGCTGCGGCAACGTGCTGCACGCGCGCAAGCCGATGAGCGTGCAGCGCACCTGGGCCTGCGTGATTGCCGCGGCCGTGCTGTACGTGCCGGCCAACCTGCTGCCGGTGATGACGACGGAGTCGGCCTTGCGCCATGAGGAGCACACCCTGCTCGGCGGGATTCTCGAACTCTGGGTCGACGGTTCCTGGGGGCTTTCGGTGATCGTGTTCATCGCCAGCATCGCCGTGCCGGTGCTCAAGATCGGCGTCCTCGGCCTGCTCGCCTGGACCGTCAGGCGCGCCCCCGAGTGGCGTCGACTCGAGCGCGCCAGGCTGTACCGGCTGATCGAGGCGGTCGGCCACTGGTCGATGCTCGATGTCTACGTGGTCGTGCTGCTCGCCGCGACCATCCATTTCGGGCCGTTGGCGCGGGTCAGCGCAGGGCCGGGCCTGCTCTCCTTCGCTGCCGTGGTCGTGCTGACGATGCTCGCCACCTACGCCTTCGATCCGAAGCTGATCTGGGACGGCGCGCCCCGGCCGGACGACGTGGGCTCGGAGCCGGCGGAGCGGGGTGCGCCCGGCGGCGCCGCGAACCGGGCCGAGGCGACGCCGGTCGCCGGACCGAAGGTGGCGCATGCCTGACGAGCCGCCGGACCCGGCGCAGCCGCCCGCGCCGCCGGCCGACGCGCCGCTCGGCGCCACCGGCGAGCCGCCCGAGCCGGCGCAGCCGCCCGCGCCGCCGGCCGATGCGCCGCTCCGGCGCACCGCTGAGCCGCCCGAGCCGCCGCAGCCACGCATCGCCACGGTGCGGCGCTGGAACGTCTCCCTGGTCTGGCTGCTGCCGGCGGTGGCCGTCGCGATCGGCCTCTCGCTGCTCGTGCGGACGGTGTTCCTGATCGGCCCGCGGATCGAGATCGAGTTCGCCTCGGCCGACGGCGTCGAAGCCGGCAAGACCGACGTCCGCTACAAGGAGGTCGTGATCGGCAAGGTCCAGTCGGTGTCGCTGCGCGACGACCGCAAGCGGGTCGTCGTCGGCGTCCAGCTGAATCGCTCGGCGGCCGGCATGGCGGTCGAGGACACGAGCTTCTGGGTGGTCCGGCCGCGCATCGGCGCCGGCGGCGTGACCGGGCTCGGCACTTTGCTGTCGGGCGCCTACATCGGCGTCGACGCCGGCATCTCGAAGCGCGAGCGAAGCGGGTTCGTCGGCCTCGAGGCGCCGCCGTTCGTGCTGCGCGGCGAGCCCGGCTCGATCTTCGTGCTGCGCTCCGACGATCTCGGCTCGCTCGACGTCGGCTCGCCGGTGTTCCATCGCCGCACCCATGTCGGCCGGGTCGTCGGCTACACCCTCGACGCCGATCGCGACGAGCTGTCGGTGAAGATCTTCGTCGAAGCGCCCTACCAGAGGCTGGTGAACCGCGACACCCGTTTCTGGAACGCCAGCGGCATCGACCTCACCGTCAGCGCCAGCGGCCTCAAGCTGAACACCCAGACGCTGACGTCGATCCTGGCCGGCGGGCTCGCGTTCGAGACGCCTCCAGGCGTGCGAACCCCGGCGCCCGAGAACACCGTTTTCAAGCTCTACAACGACGAACGCAGCGCGCTCGCCCCACCCGACGGACCCGCGGTGCGGGTGCGGATGGTGTTCGAGCAGTCGGTGCGCGGCCTCGCCGAAGGCGCGGCGGTCGACCTGCTCGGCATCGAGATCGGTCGCGTCACGTCGATCGCGCTGCAGTACGACGCGGCCCGCAAGCGCTTCCCGGTCGAAGTCTTCGCCGACATCTACCCGTACCGGCTCGGCGCGGTGCGCACCGCGCTGCTGCAGACCGTGACCGACCCGAGCGCCGGCGAAGCAGCGGTCCTGCAGCAGTTCGTGGTCCACGGGGTGCGCGCGCAGTTGCGCACCGGCAACCTGCTGACCGGTCAGCTCTACGTCGCCTTCGACTTCATCGGCACGCGGCCGGTTCGGGCGGCGCTGAGCGACGGCACGCTGACGGTGCCGACCGCGCCGGGAACCTTGAGCGAGATCCAGCCGCAGATCGCCGACATTGTCGAGAAGGTGAGCAAGATCCCGTTCGACCAGATCGGCAAGGACCTGAGCTCGACCCTGGCGGGGGCCAACGCCGCGATCAACCGCCTGACGCCCGAGGCGCAGAAGGCGCTGGCTGAGGTGCAGAAGACGCTGACCCGGGCCCAGGCCTCGCTGGAGAGCCTGGACCGCAACGTCACCGATCCGAGCGCGCCGGTGCAGCACAACCTCGAGCAGACCTTGCAGGAGCTGCAGCGCACCTCGCGCTCGCTGCGGGTACTGTCCGACTACCTGCAGCAGCATCCGGAGGCACTCCTGCGCGGCAAGCCGGCCGACGCCCCGGTGCCGCAGCGCTGAGCCCCACCATGAACCGACGCTCCCGCTCCATGATCGCCCTGGCCGCGGCTTGCCTGCTCGGCCTGGCTGCCTGCTCGGCCTCGGCGCCGCCGACTCGCCTGCACACCCTGATGCCCGTCGATTACCCGGCGCGCGCAGCGGCAGCGGGCGCCGGGCCGATCGCGATCGTGCTCGAGCCGATCACCGTGCCGGCGCAGGTCGACCAGCCGCAATGGCTGGTCCGCCTGCCCGACGAAAGCGTCGCCGTGCTCGAGCAGGAGCGCTGGGCCAGCCCCTTGCGCGACGAGCTCCGCCAGGCCTTGCTCGAGCAGCTGGCGGCGCGCTACGGCGCCGTCGAGACGCGGGCGCCGGCCAACGCAAGCCCGCCGGCGGTGCGGATCGCCCTCGACCTGCGCCGTTTCGAATCGATCCCCGGTCGGGAGGCGCGCATCGATGGCGTCTGGACGCTCGTCGCGGGCAGCGGCGCGCCGGCGTTGCGCTGCGAGGCGATGCTCAGGGAGGCGGCGTCGGCCGGCATGCCGGCGCTCGCCGCCGCGCACCGGCGTGCGGTGGCCCGGCTCGCCGAGGCGATCGGCGCCAGCCTGATGGCCCTGCGCGGTGGCGGCAAGATCGTCTGCCCGCCGCTCGAATCGCAGTGAGCGCCGCGGTCTGCACGCCGCGCACGCAAAACCGCCCGGCGTCTCGCGGCGGCCGGGCGGGCAAGCTCGACGAAGCAGCCGGCGGCGAGGGTACGCTGCCGGCCGATCCCGGGCCTTACGGGCGAACCGCGATCTCGTTCTTGACCGCCTTCACGCCCTTGACCTTCATGGCGATGCTCTCGGCGGTGTTCTTCTCGACCGAGCTCTTGGCGAAGCCGGACAGCATCACTTCGCCGTTCAGCGTCTGCACCTTGATGGAAGCGGCATCGACATTCTTGTCTTCGACCATGCGGGCCTTGATGGACGTGGTGATCGCCGCGTCGTCGACGTAGGCGCCGACCGTTTCCTGGCCGCGCGTGACCGCGCAGCCCGAGGTGACGATCAGGGCGGCGGCGGCGACGAGGGCCGCGAGGGGGGTGCGAAGGTTCATGGTGGGACTCCTTGGGGTGAGGTGAATCGAGTTATGGAATGAAGTGACGGTGCGATCTGAGGCCTCACCGACGCAGGCCGTGGAAAGGCAACTAGTCGGTCAGCCAGTCGCTCAGCTCGTCGGCGTGCTCCTGCTCCTGGCTGAGGATCTGCTCGAGCATGCGACGCGTGGTCGAATCCTTGTCGCCGATCAGCCCGATCATCTGGCTATAGGCTTCGATCGCCACCCGCTCGGCGATCAGGTTGGCGCGGATCATCGCCTGCAGGTCGGACGAGTCGTCATAGTCGGCGTGACTGCGCTCCTGCAGCGTGCTCGGCGTGAAATCGGGCTCGCCACCGAGCTGGACGATTCGCTCGGCGAGCTGGTCGGCATGGGCCGATTCCTCGTTTGCGTGGACCAGGAACTCGTCGGCGATCGCCGGCGAGGCCACGCCCCTGGCGGTGAAGTAGTGCCGCTTGTAACGCAGGACGCAGACGATCTCGGTGGCCAGCGCGCCGTTCAGCAGGGCGATGATGTCTTCGCGCCACGGCCCGTAGCTCGGCGTGACGGCGCCCTTTTCCAGGCTGCGCTTGGCAGACTCGAGCGCTGCCTCGTCGAGGCGCAGGTGGGTGGCGCCCTCGGACGGGTTCTGCACCTTGCCGATCGATGGGTTGTTCATGGTCTTCTCCGGCGCCGTCACTTGGTGGCAATCCGTCTGGCGCCGAGCAGGGCGAACAGCAGCACGCCGACGAACAGGACCAGGAAGACCACGAACAGCACCTTGGCGATGCTGGCTGCGCCGGCGGCGACGCCGGTGAAGCCGAGTACGCCGGCGACGAACGCGATGACCGCGAAAATGATGGCCCACTTGAGCATGTCGTTTCTCCTGCCGGTCCGCTGCCAGGATGGGCACGGACCTTCGATGTCGCTGCCACAACTCTAGGCAACCCGGCTGCCCCGGTGCATCGGAGCGCCGCGTGTGCGGCTGTAGGACGGAGGCGGAGCTTGGCGTAGCGGCAGGGGCGACCGCACTGCGCGCTGCTGCCTCAGCCGGCGGGGACGAGCGGCCGGGTCGGCCCGGCAGCGGCCGCGGCCGAAGCCGCCTCGGCCGGCGCACCGAGGGCGAGGCGGTAGAACGTCGCCGCGCCGAGCTCCGACCAGCGCAGCCGCTCGCCGGCCTGCAGCGGCAGGGCCGCCGGCGCCGCCCCCGGCTCGGCAAGCGGCGCGCCGACCCGGGTGAACAGGACGCGCAGGCGCCGGTCGCCGCGCGTCAGAACGATCTCGGCCTCGCTCCAGGCGCCCGGCAGGCAGGGCTCGAACGCGATCTCGTCACCGTGCTGGCGCATGCCGAACATCGATTCCAGCGCGGCCCGGTGCATCCAGGCGGCCGAACCGGTGTACCAGCTCCAGCCACCGCGGCCGACGTAGGGAGGAGCCGTGTAGACGTCGCCGGCCATGACGTAGGGCTCGATCGCGTAGGCCGGGCCGCGCTCCGGATGGCGCGAACGATGGGCCGGGCTCAGGTAGCCGAAATAGCGGTAGGCGGCATCGCCGTCGCCGCGCTCGGCCTGCGCCATCAGCGCCCAGACTGCGGCATGCGAATACTGGCCGCCGTTCTCGCGCACGCCGGGCGGATAGGCCTGGATGTAGCCGGCGCTCGGCTCGGCGAAGCGCAGCGGCGGATCGAGCAGCCTGAGCAGGCCAGCGTCGCGGTCGACCAGCTGCGCCTCGAGCGACGCCATCGCCGCGTCCTGGAAGGATTTCGGCGCTGCGTGCGAGAGCACCGACCAGGCCTGGGCGATCAGGTCGATTCGGCATTCCTCGTCGCCGCTCGTGCCGAGCGGCGAGCCGTCGTCGAAGAAGGCGCGTCGGTACCACTCGCCGTCCCAGCCGGCGTTCTGCAACGCAGCCTGCCAGCCGCTCGCCGCGGCGCGCCAGCGCGCAGCCCGACCGGCGTCGCCACGCGCCTCGGCGAGCGGCGCGAAGCGGCCGACCAGATCGAGCAGAAACCAGGCGAGCCAGACCGACTCGCCGCGCCCTTCGTGGCCGACCCGGTTCATGCCGTCGTTCCAGTCACCGCTGCCCATCAGCGGCAGGCCG
>JBDTUG010000054.1:0-15432 GCA_040007855.1 Caldimonas sp. | reverse complement strand
TGATCAGCAGCGAGGCGCCGAGCAGGGCCGCCGAAAGCAGGCCGGCCGCCGAGAACGCCCAGGCGCTGCGGTCACGCGCCTCGGGGACGTCTTCCTGTGCGGCCGAGACGCGGACGTCCCACTGCCGGCCGGCGAAGGCGAACGGGCGCTCGTGGACCAGGCCGAGCGGCGCCGCATCGCAGCCCGGGCGGCCGGCGACCCGACGCCGCGTCGCCAGGTGGTCGGCGTCGACGATGCACAGGTCGAGGTAGGCCGGCACCTTGCCGACCAGGCTGGCGAGCTGCGCGTCCATCGCCAGCGAGACGAAGACGACGCCGCGCAGCGCGTTGCGACGCTCCCCCGGCGTCGCCACCTCGCCGTCGTAGAGCGCCTGGTAGACCACGACGCCCATCTGCCGGTCGCCGACTTCCTGCTGGGTGAGGCGGAAGCCCGCGGTGGCCGCCGGCCGGCCGGTCTCGACCGCGCTCACGATCGCCGCCCGCGCCGCCGGAACCGACATCGCGTTGACGCCGAGCGCCGCCGCGTTGCCCTGCAGCGGCTCGATCTGGCGGATCGCGATCACGTCGCCGCCGATGCTGTCGTTGCGCGTTTCCGGGGCCAGGCTGTCGGCCGCCGTCGCGCCGGCGCCGGCCGCCCCGGGCAGGCGGTCGAACACGCGGTAGCCGGGGTGGCCCTCGGTGCGCACGCGCGCCTCGAAGGCAGGCACGTCCTCGCGGCGCACCCGCTCGCTCCAGCCCATCGCCCGCACCGCCCCGCCGCCGAGCCAGTTCTGGGTCGCGGTGCGCATCTCGAGGCGGCTCGGCTGGCGGCTGACGCTGAACACGCCGCGCAGTGCTTCCAGCGCGCGCAGCGGCTCCTGCAGCTGGGTCACCAGGATCAGCGACGCGCTCGACGCGTCGTGGTCGAAGGAAGCGCGCAGTCGCTCGCCGTTCCAGCGTCCGACCTGGGCGATGCCCAGGCCGAGGAAGGCGGTCACCAGGGCGAGCGTGAGGCCGACCGGAAGCCGGCGCGGCGACCACTCCGAGACCGGCCGGCCGATCAGCGTCAGGGCGATCGGCGTCGCGATCAGGACGCCGGCCAGGTCGCCGATCCACCAGGTGCCCCAGGTGAAAAGGAGCGCCCCCGGCGGCACCAGGCCGGCGACCTTCAGCATTGCCGTCGCCAGAGTCGGCGCGACCAGGCTGCTCGCCGTGCAGGCGGCGATGAAGCGGGCGACGTCGGCCGGCAAGGTGAGGGTGAGCGGCTGGCGGACGAAGCGCTGCACCAGCGCCGCGCCGGCGCCCGCCTGCAGCGCGGCGGCCAGGCCGATGCCTGCCGGCAAGGCGAGCGCGAGCAGGTCGTGGTGGCCGCGCGCCGCCGCCAACGCGGCGTTGACGCAGAAGGCGCCGAAGGCGACCGCGCCGAGCATGCGCCGGCCGTACACGAGCACGCTCGCCAGCGCGATGCCCGTGGCCGGATAGAGCGGCGACGCATAGCCGGGAGGGATCGCCAGAAGCAGCGCCACCAGGCCGGCAGCGACGTAGGCGAGCGCCGTCAGAAGGAACGGCAATCCCCAGCGGGCCCAGGCGTCCGCGCCGAAGGGGGGCGTCTTGAGTGCGGGAAGGAGGGACATGGGCGAGCTGCGCCGGGTGGCCTGCGGAAAGGCCTGGGCCGGCCAACGATAACCGGCCGTGCCGCCCGACCGCTCGAACGCGGCGGAGAACTGGCCCGGCGGCGCCGGCTTGTACCGTTCTCAGAGGCGCCGGCGCAACGCCGCGGTATGGACCGGCGCATCACAGATGCGCAAGCGTGACCGGATCGGCGGCGCTGACCGCGATCGAGCAACCCGACATCTCGAGCGAGGTCGTACGAGCCGGTCAGGTAGCGGACGATCCTTTGTGGGGGCGGGCAAGCTCGCCTGCCGCGCTCAGACGTTGAACAGGAAGTTCAGCACGTCGCCGTCCTTGACGACGTATTCCTTGCCTTCGGAACGCATCTTCCCGGCCTCCTTGGCGCCATGCTCGCCATGGTGCGCGATGAAGTCGGCGAAGCCGATCGTCTGGGCGCGGATGAAGCCGCGCTCGAAGTCGGTGTGGATCACGCCGGCCGCCTGCGGCGCGGTGTCGCCGACGTGGATCGTCCAGGCGCGCACTTCCTTCACCCCGGCCGTGAAGTAGGTCTGCAGCCCGAGCAGGCCGAACGCGGCGCGGATCAGGCGGGCCAGGCCCGGCTCGGTCTGCCCCATCTCGGCGAGGAACATCAGCCGGTCCTCGTCGCTCATGTCGGCCAGCTCGGCCTCGGTCTTGGCGCTGATGACGACCACCGGCGCGTGCTGCCTGGCCGCCACCTCGCGCAGCCGCGCGAGGTGCGGGTTGTTCTCGAAGCCGTCCTCGGCGACGTTGGCGACGAACATCGCCGGCTTGGCGGTGATCAGGCAGAGCGGCTTGAGCACCGCGAGCTCTTCCTTGCTGAACGGGATCGAGCGGACCGGCCGAGCCTGGTCGAGCGCGGCGTTGCACTTCTCGAGCACGTCGACCAGCCGCTTGGCTTCCTTGTCGTTGCCCGACTTGGCGGCCTTGATCGAGCGGGCGAGCGTCTTCTCGACGGTCGCGAGGTCGGCCAGGCAGAGCTCGGTCTGGATCACCTCGATGTCGGAGACCGGGTCGACCTTGCCGGCCACGTGGATGACGTTCTCGTCCTCGAAGCAGCGCACGACGTTGACGATCGCGTCGGTCTCGCGGATGTGGGCGAGGAACTGGTTGCCGAGCCCCTCGCCCTTCGACGCGCCGGCGACCAGGCCGGCGATGTCGACGAACTCGACGATCGCCGGCACGATCCGCTCCGGCTTGACGATCGCCGCCAGCGCGCCGAGCCGCGGGTCGGGCAGCTCGACGACGCCGACGTTCGGCTCGATCGTGCAGAACGGATAGTTCTCGGCGGCGATCCCGGCCTTGGTGAGCGCGTTGAAGAGGGTTGACTTGCCCACGTTGGGCAGGCCCACGATGCCGCATTTCAGGCTCATGGAGGAGGTGTCTCGGCTGCGGGGAACCGGCGATTTTAGTCGGCGCCGACCGCCTGCCGGAGCGGCTCGCGCGGGTCGGCGGCCGGCACCGGGTTCGAAAAGACGAGCACGCCGTCGTCGATCTTTCCCCAACGCAGGGTGAGGATGTCGCGCGCGTAGTTCTGGTGCAGCCGCCAGGGCGGCCGCGAGCCCTGCTGCGGAAAGAGATGCAGCGAGCGCTGCACGTAGCCCGACGAGAAGTCGATCCACGGCACGCCGGTGATCGTCGGGTCGTGGTTCGTCGGCGTGCACTGGCGCAGGCCGCTCCGCGTCATGTGGGCGAGCAGCCGGCAGACGAACTCGCAGGTCAGGTCGCACTTGAGCGTCCACGAGGCGTTGGTGTAGCCGAACGCGGTGGCCAGGTTGGGCACGCCGCTGTACATCGCGCCTTTGTAGTTCATGGTCCGCGGCCAGTCGACCGGCGTGCCGTCGACGCTGATCGCGGCGCCGCCGAACGCCTCGAGCACCAGGCCGGTGGCGGTGACGACCAGATCGGCGGCCAGCTCGGCGCCGGAGGCGAGCTTGAGGCCGGTCTCGGTGAAGGTCTCGATCTCGTCGGTGACGACCTCGGCGCGGCCGCTGCGCAGGGCGCGGAACAGGTCGCCGTCGGGCACCAGGCACATCCGCTGCTCCCACGGCTTGTAGCGCGGCGTGAAGTGGCGGTCGACGTCGGCCTCGGGCCCGAGCCAGGCGCGCACGCCCTTCAGCAGCAACCGGCCGGCGAGCGCCGGCTTCCTGCGGCACAGGTTGAAGAAGTACATGCCGAGCAGGACTCGCTGCCAGCGCGCGGCGGCGTAGCCCAGGCGGGTCGGCAGCACGCGGCGCAGGCGGTTCAGCAGGCGGTCTTCCGAAGGCCGGGCCAGGTACCAGGTCGGCGAGCGCTGCAGCATGGTCACGTGGGCCGCCGAACGCGCCAGCGCCGGCACCAGCGTCACCGCGGTGGCGCCGCTGCCGATCACGACGATCCGCTTGCCGGCGGTCTCGATCGACTCGTCCCACTGCTGCGGATGGACGATCCGGCCGGTGAAGCGATCGCGGCCGGCGAACTCGGGCGTGTAGCCGGCCGAATAGCGGAAGTAGCCGCTGCACATGAAGAGGAAGTTGCAGCTCAGGCGGACCGGCTCCCGCGCCTCGCCGCGCTCGATCTCGACCGTCCACGCCGCCTGCTCGGTCGACCAGTCGGCGCGGACGACGCGGTGGCCGAAGCGGATCCGGGTGTCGATGCCCTTGTCCTTCGCCGTGTCCTGCACGTAGCGCAGGATCGACGGTCCGTCGGCGATCGCCTTGGCCTCGGTCCACGGGCGGAACGAGTAGCCGAGCGTGAACATGTCCGAGTCGGAGCGGACGCCGGGATAGCGGAACAGATCCCAGGTGCCGCCGATCCGCTCGCGCCCCTCGAGGATGGTGTAGCGGAGATCGGGGCAGCGCGTCTGCAGGTGCCAGGCGGCGCCGATCCCGGACAGGCCGGCGCCGACGATCAGCACGTCGAGATGCTCGGTCGGCCGGGTCGGCCGGGTCGGCTGGGTCGGCTGGGTCGGCTGGGTCGGCTGCGTCGCGGTGTCCATGGCCGCGCAGCTTACGGGAAGCGGCGTGGGCGCCGGCCGCAGCCCGTTCACGGGCTCGGCCGCGGGCGCGCCCTTCGGTCGCCACCGCCGACAATCAGGCCATGAAGGTGCCAAAGGGACTGTTCGCGGCCGACGACGGCCTGCTGCGCTGCTTCTGGTGCCAGGCCAGCCCGGCCTATCGGCACTACCACGACCACGAATGGGGATTCCCGGTCGACGACGACCGGCGCCTGTTCGAAAAGCTCTGCCTCGAAGGCTTCCAGGCCGGCCTGAGCTGGCTGACGATCCTCAACAAGCGCGAGGCTTTCCGGCGCGCCTTCGCCCACTTCGACGCGGCGAAGGTCGCCCGCTTCGGCGCGGCCGACGTGGCTCGCCTGCTCGGCGACGCCGGCATCGTCCGTCATCGCGGCAAGATCGAGTCGACGATCAACAACGCGGCGCGCGTGCTCGAGCTGCGCGCCGAATGCGGCTCGCTCTGCGCCTACGCGTGGCGGTTCGCGCCGGCGCCGCGCGCGCGGCCGCGTCGGCTCACGCTCGCCGCGCTGCGGGCGCTGACGAGCTCGGCGGAGTCGGTGGCGATGTCGAAAGACCTGAAGCAGCGCGGCTGGAGCTTCGTCGGCCCGACCACGGTCTATGCATTCATGCAGGCGATGGGCCTGGTCAACGACCACATCGAGGGCTGCCATGTCCGGGCGCTCGCCGCGCAGGCGCCACGGCCGCCGATGCCGGCCGCCTGATCGCGCCTTCCGGCCCCCGCACGGCTGCCTGCACTGCTTGCCGATCGCACCCTGGAGACCCCCATGACCGCATTGCAGACGCTCGCACCGCACGCCCGCGACCTGGGCGGCGGCTTCACGGTGCGCCGGCTGCTGCCGGCGGCCGAGCGGCGCTCGGTCGGTCCGTTCGTCTTCTTCGACCACTTCGGCCCGATCGAGGTGGCGCCCGGGTCGAACCACGACGTGCGCCCGCATCCGCACATCGGCCTGGCGACGCTCACCTACCTGTTCGATGGCGCCCTGATGCACCGCGACTCGACCGGCGTGGTGCAGCGGATCGAGCCGGGCGCCGTCAACTGGATGTCGGCCGGGCGCGGCATCGTCCATTCCGAGCGCGGCCCGAAGGATCTGCAGGCGAGCCGCTACGTCAATCATGGGCTGCAGCTCTGGGTTGCGCTGCCTGAAGCCGACGAGGAGTCCGCGCCCTCGTTCCAGCACGCGCCGGCCGCCGCCGTTCCGGCCGTGCGGCTCGACGGCGCGACCGTCCGGGTCGTGGTCGGCTCGGCGTTCGGCGCCCGCTCGCCGATCGAGACGCGTTCGCCGACGCTGGCGCTGGTGTTCGACTTCGGGGTCGCGACCGGCAGCGCGGTCGAGCTGCCGGCGCTCGCCTCCGAGCGGGCGCTCTACGCGATCGACCACCCGTTCGAGGTCGACGGCGAGAAGATCGACGAGTTCACGATGGCCGTGATCCCGGCGGGGGCGACGCCGAAGCTCGCCGCGCCGCGCGGCGGCAGGGTGGCGCTGATCGGCGGCGAGCCGCTCGGCCATCGCTTCGTCTCGTGGAACTTCGTCTCGAGCCGGCGCGAGCGGATCCAGGCTGCCGAAGCCGACTGGGAGGCGCAGCGCTTCGCCCGCATCCCCGGCGAGACCGAGTTCATTCCGCTGCCGGCGCGCCACCCGTGAGCGACGCCCCAGCCGGCCGCGCCGGGCGGAGCATCAGGGCATTGCCGGCCACCGCCAGCGCCGCGCCCGCGGCGGTGAGCAGGTCGGGCCGATAGCCTTCGAGAAGCAGCGAAACGACCAGCGCGATCAGCGGCGTCATCACCCCGACCGTGCCGGCCGGGCCGGGGCCGAGCCGGTCCTGCAGCGTCAGGAAGCAGGCGAAGGCGAGTACCGAGCCGGCCAGCGCCAGCCAGGCCAGCGACAGCCACCATCCCGGCGCGGTCGGCAGGGCGAACTCGCGGCCCAGCAACAGTGCGACGACCGCTGCCGTGGCGGCGCCGTAGAGCATGCCGAAGCCCATCGCCGGCAGCAGCGGCACGCCGAGCGTCCGGTTGCGACTCGCGGCCAGGCTGCCGACCGCCGAGAGCAGAACCGCGGCGACCGTGAACGCCAGCCCGAGCGTGCCGTGGTCGCCGGCCGCCGGCCGCACGATCTCGGGCCAGAAGATGAGCGCCACGCCGGCCAGGCCGAGCAGCCCGCCCGCCACGAAACGACCACCGACGGCGACGCCGAACAGCGCCGCCGCACCCAGCCCGGCGAGCAGCGGCGACGCCGAGTAGCCGACCGCGACCAGCCCGGAAGCGACGAAGCGCTCGGCGTGATAGACGCAGACGTACGACACGCCGTAGAGAAAGGCCCCCTGCAGCGCCAGCGCCGCATGCGCGGCGAGCGGAAAGCGCAGCCGATGGCCGCGCCAGAGCGCGAAGGCCAGGACGCTGCCGCCGGCGATCGCGTAGCGCACCGCGACCCCGAACTCCGGCGCCAGGGCGGAGAGCTGGTGGGTGATCGCGTGCCAGGTCGTGCCCCAGATCAGGACGCAGCCCGCAAACAGCTGCCAGGTCTTGAAGCGATGCACGGGAGGGGTAATTTCTCAGTCGAAGGCGAAGCTCGCCCGCCCCACCATGCCGGCGCCGAGGCTGCGCTCGAAGCCCTCGACGATCACCGCGTTCATGCCGAAGCTCAGGGCGCCGTCGAGGCGCGCGTTGGCGCGGTACTGTGCCAGCATGTCGCCGACCGCGTGGCCGGGTTCGCCGCTCGCCGGATCGACGTCGGGAATCGGGCAGCGGGCGCAGGGCTTGACGAGCTTCAGGCGGATCGGCCCGTCGGCGGTCTCGAACGCGATCTCGTCGAGAAAGTCTTCGCCGTGCGCGTCCAGGCCGTCGAGCACGAGGTTGGGGCGAAAGCGCGCCATCGTCACCGCCGCCTCCCCGTTCAGACCGAGCCGTCGGTTCACCTCGGCGAGCGAGGCGGTCGAGACGACCAGCATTGGATAGCCGTCCTGGAACGAGGTCTCGGCCTCGATCGCGCCGGTCCACCGGGGGTTGGCGATGCGCCGGCCCTCCGGATCGAAGCGGGCCAGCCGCAACGGCCGGCCGAGGAAGTCGCTGAACCATTGCGCACAGAGCGCACCCATGTCGTAAGCGGCGACGCTGTCGTTCCACACGCGCACCCGGCTGGGCTCCTCGACCCGGTCGAGCGCCACGTGCAAGGCCAGCATGCCGGGCGCGCGCAGGATCATCTCGTCGAGCTTGAGGGTCGGCCGGACCAGCGCCATGCGCGGCAGCTCGCGCTGGGTGACGAACTCGCCCGCCGGGTCGACCACCATCCAGGCGCGGTCGAGGTCGAAGCCGGTCTCGATCAGCAAGGCCTCGGCAGGCGTCGTTCCGGCGCACGACTTGACCGGGTAGACGTGGACCGAGGCGACGCTGACGTCGGCGTGCTGGGATTCGCTGATGCTCATGGGGTCCTTCGGGCGCTGCGCCGGTGGCCGGCGGCCGGCCAGGCGGGCCCGGCGCGGCCGGTCTCGGCGGGTCGGTGGGGCCGCGATTGTCTCGCGCGCGCTCCCTACAATCCGGGCGATGCCTTCCTTCGACGTGCGGGTCGCCGGCGCCGGCGTCGTCGGCAAGACCCTGGCCCTCGCACTGAACCGCCTCGGCCTCTCGGTGGCGCTGCGCGGCGCCCCGGCGCAGGGCGCGGCCGGCGACGACCTGCGCGCCTATGCGCTGAACGCGGCCTCGGTCGACTTGCTGCGCGGCCTCAAGGTCTGGGATGCGCTGCCGGCCGACGCCACCACCGCAGTCCACGACATTCGGGTGCACGGCGACGCCGCCGGTGCCGAACTCGAGTTCTCGGCCTGGGAGCAGCGCGTCGGCGAGCTCGCGGTGATCACCGACGCCGGTGCGCTCGATCGCGAGCTCGACGCCGCCCTGCGCTTCGCGCCGCACGTCACGCGGGTCGAGTCCGACGTGCCGGCCGCCCTGGTCGCCCATTGCGAAGGCCGCGCCGCCGCGGCGCTCAAGCAGCTCGGCGCCGGCATCTCGACCCAGTCCTATGGCCAGAAGGCGATCGCTGCGCGGCTGATCGCCTCGCGCCCGCACGCCCATGTCGCCCGGCAGTGGTTCCGTTCGCCCGACGTGCTCGCCCTGCTGCCGTTCGACCGGCCCGAGCCGGGGCGCTGCTACGGACTGGTCTGGTCGCTGCCGACCGATCGTGCCGACGCGCTGCTCGCGGCCGAGGCGAGCGACTTCGAAAGCGAGCTCGCGCGGGCGACCGGCGGCGACGCCGGCGAGCTGCGGCTCGCTTCGGATCGTGCCGCCTGGCCCTTGCTGATCGGCGCTGCCGAGCACTGGTGCGGCCCGGGCTGGGTGCTCGCCGGCGACGCCGCCCATGTCGTCCATCCGCTCGCCGGCCAGGGCCTCAACCTCGGCCTGGGCGACGTCGCCGCGCTCGTCTCGGTGATCGCCCAACGCGAGCCCTGGCGGCAGATCGGCGACCAACGGTTGCTTCGGCGGTATGTGCGGGAGCGCGCCGCCCCCACATCGGCGATGCTGCGCATTACCGACGGATTGCTTCGATTGTTCGCCGAGGACGCTGCACCGATCCGCCAACTCCGCAACAATGGACTGACTCTCGTCAATCGCATTCCGCCCCTGAAGCGCTGGCTGACCGCGCGGGCGCTCGACTCCTGATGCCTGCCATGAACCACCTCCTGCGCCTTTTCGCCACTCTCGCCGTCGCGGCCTGCCTTGCCCCCGCGGTCTTCGCCGACGAAGCGGCGATCCGCAAGAACATCGCCGAGCGCCTGCCCGACATCCCGAAGATCGACGAGATCACCAAGACGGCCTTGCCCGGCATCTACGAGATCCGCTTCGGCAGCGACATCCTCTACACCGACGAGAACGGCAGCTACCTGATCCAGGGCCAGCTGATCGAGACCAGGACGCGCGTCAACCTGACCGAAGAGCGGATCGCCAGGCTGACCGCGATCGATTTCAAGACCCTGCAGTTCAAGGACGCGCTGGTCTGGAAGCAGGGCACGGGCGAGCGCAAGCTGGTCGTCTTCGCCGATCCGAACTGCGGCTACTGCAAGAAGTTCGAGCGCGACCTGCAGGCCGTCAAGGACATCACCGTCTACACCTTCCTGTATCCGATCCTGGGTGGCGATTCGCCCGAGAAGTCGCGCGCGATCTGGTGCGCCAAGGACAACACCAAGGCCTGGCGCGACTGGATGCTCAAGGGCACGCCGGTCAGCGGCAGCCCCGACTGCGACGTCTCCGCGCTGCAGCGCAACGCCGCGTTCGGCAAGAAGCACCGCATCAACGGCACCCCGGGCCTGGTGTTCGAGGACGGCTCGCATCGCGCCGGCGCCATGAACACCGAGGCGATCGAAAAGCAGCTCGTCGCGAGCCGCTCCAAGGGCTGAGGACACCGGGGCAGGGCCGCCCCGCTACCTGCGGTAGCTCGGGTCCCTGCGGTCGACCAGCCTCTGCAGGGCGGCGAACGAATCCTCGCCGGCGCCGTACTTCGGGTTGAACTGCAGCGCGTCGGCGACGCACTTCTCGAGCACCGGTCGCGGGATCGGGATCGTCTCGCCAACACCGTGAGTGGCAAGCTGCACCTCGCAGGCTCGGCTGAGCGTCCACATCAGCGCGAGCGCCTGCGGCAGCGTCTGGCCGATCGTCACGGGCCCGTGGTTGCGCAGCAGCAGCACGGTCCTGCCCGCGGCGCTGCGCAGGATCCGCTCGCCCTCGTCCTGGTGGACGGTGATGCCCTCGAAGTCGTGATAGGCCACCTTGCCGTACAGCTGCGCGGCGTAGAAGTTGGTGAACGCCAGCCCTTCCTTCAGGCAGCAGACCGCCTGGGTTGCCGTCGTGTGGACGTGCATCACGCAATGCGCGTCGGGCAGGGTCGCGTGGATCGCGCCGTGGAAGGTGATGCCGGCCGGATTGATCGGCCAGTCGGAGTGGCCCACGACGCCGCCCTGGAGATCGACCTTGACCAGGTTCGAAGCGCAGACCTCGGAGTAGTGCAGGCCGAACGGGTTGATCAGGTAGTGCGCGTCTTCGCCCGGCACGCGCAGCGAGATGTGGTTGTAGATGAGCTCGGTCCAGCCGAGGTGGTCGAAGATCCGGTAGGCGGCGGCGAGCTGCACGCGCGCCTCCCATTCCGCGGCGCTGAAGCGGGCGGGGCGAATGAAGGCGGGGGTGGCGGGGCGGGTGTCCATGGCGATGGGGCCTCCTATGCGTATTTCAACTCGCTCGTCTTGCCGCGGAACACCCAGTACGAGTAGGCCGTGTAGGCGGCGATGGCGGGCACCGAGATGCAGACGCCGATCAGGATGACCTTGAGCGCCTCCGGGCTGCTCGCGGCCTGCCAGAGCGTGAGCCGGTCTAGCACGACGAACGGGTAGATGCTGTACGCCAGGCCGAGAAAGCCGAACAGGAACACGGCGATCATCAGCGCGAACGGCAGCCAGCAGAGCGCGCCCTTGACGATCTGCGTGTTGAGCAGCGCGCGCAGGGTGGCGAGCGCGGCGGCGGTCGAGAGCGGGATCGTGATCAGGGCGATGATCTCGGGCAGGGCGAACCAGCGGTCGCGCACGGTGGCGCTGACCCACGGCGTGGCCATCGAGATCAGGATCATGCCGACGACGACCGGCAGCCAGGCGAGCCGGGCCCAGCCGATCGCCTTCTCCTGCAGCGCGCCCTCGCTCTTCATCACCAGCCAGCAGGCGCCCATCAGCACGTAGGCCATCGGCAGCGCGGCGGCGATGGCGGCGGCGAACAGCGGGTAGTTCCAGCCTTCGCCGAAGCCGCTCACGTAGCGGCCCAGCATCCAGCCCTGGGCGACCGAGGCGATCACCGAGCCGGCGAAGAAGAGGCGATCCCAGGTGACCTTGTGCCCTTCCTTGGCCTTGACCCTGAAGTCGAAGGCGACGCCGCGCAGCACCAGGCCGATCAGCATCAGCGCGACCGGCAGATAGAGCGCCTGCAGGACGATGCCGTGCGCCTTCGGGAAGGCGATCAGGAGGATGCCGACGCCGAGCACCAGCCAGGTCTCGTTGGCGTCCCAGTAGGGGCCGATCGAGGCCACCAGCATGTCCTTCTCGGCCGGCGTGGCGCGGTGCATCAGCATGCCCACGCCGAGGTCGTAGCCATCGCTGACGACGTAGATCAGCATCGCGATGCCCATCAGCGCCATGAAGATGACGGGCAGGGCGGCGTCGAAGCTCATCACGGTCATGGCAGGGTCCTCAGGCAGCGGCGCCGGGGACGACCGGCGGCGAGGTGGCGATGACGGCCGGCTGCGCGGCCCGCTCCTTTGACTCGGTCTCGAGCACCTCCTCGGGCTTTTCGGCCATGTACTTGAGGACCGTGACGTAGGCGACGATCAGTGCGAGGTAGAGCACGACGTAGAGCGCCAGGGTGAGGGCGATGCTCGGCGCAGCGACGTTCGAGGCGACGTCGGCGGTGCGGATCAGGCCTTGGACAATGAAGGGCTGGCGGCCGATCTCGGTGACGTACCAGCCGCAGACGGTGGCCAGCCAGCCGGCGAAGCTCATGCCGGCGAGCACGCGCAGCAGCGGGCGCGGCAGGGCCGCCGCGTTCCAGCCGCGGCGCCAGTACAGCCAGCCGCCGAGCCAGCTGGTGGCGAGCATCAGCAGGCCGATGCCGACCATCGCGCGGAACGCGAAGAACAGCGGCGCGACCGGCGGGTGGCTGCCCCGGAACTCGTTCAGGCCCTTGATCTCGCCGTCGGCCGCGTGGGTCAGGATCCAGCTGCCGAGGGTCGGGATCGCGATCTCGAGGTGGTTGCTGCGCGTCTTCTCGTCGGGCCAGGCGAACAGGCGCAGCGCCGCTCCCTTCTCGGTTTCCCAGATGCCCTCCATCGCCGCGATCTTCTGCGGCTGGTGCTGCAGGGTGTTCAGGCCGTGCAGGTCGCCGGCGACGATCTGCAGCGGCGCGGCGATCGCCGCCACCGTCAGCGCGGTGCGCAGGACAAGCGGCGCCGAGCGACCGGCGACGCCGCGCAGCAGCTGCCAGGCGCTCAGCCCGGCGAGCAGGAACGACACGGTCAGCACCGACGCGAGCAACATGTGCGTCAGGCGGTACGGAAACGAGGGGTTGAAGACCACCGCGATCCAGCTCGACACGTGGTACACGCCGGCGGCATCGATCGTGTAGCCGGCCGGAGTCTGCATCCACGAGTTGAGGGCGAGGATCCAGAACGCGCTCAGGGTCGTGCCGAAGGCGACCAGCGCAGTCGCCGCGAAGTGGACCCGCTCGCTGACCCGGCCGTGGCCGAACAGCATGATGCCGAGGAAGCCCGCCTCGAGGAAGAACGCGGTCAGCACCTCGTAGCCGAGCAGCGGCCCGGCGATGTCGCCGACCTTCTCCATGAAGCCCGGCCAGTTGGTGCCGAACTGGAAGCTCATCGTGATGCCGCTCACCACGCCGAGCGCGAAGCTGAGCGCGAACACCTTGGTCCAGAAGCGGTAGGCGTCGAGCCAGCCCTGCTGCTGGGTCGTCAGCCAGCGCAGGCGAAAGAACAGCAGCGCCCAGCCGAGACCGATCGAGATCGTCGGGAACAGGATGTGGAAGGTGATGTTGGCCGCGAACTGCATCCGGGCCAGCAGAAGGGCGTCCATCGCGCATCGCGGGCCGGTCGGCCCCGGGTCAGTCGGGAAGGCTCCATCTTGCCATTCGTTTCGGGGCGAAGCGACGGCGGCGACAATCGAGTCCGCATGATTCGCTACGCCATCGACGCCTCGTCGACCCCTTCGCACCGGTTCGCCGTCGAGCTCGTCGTGCCGCGACCGGCGGCGGCGCAGCGGCTCAGTCTGCCGGTCTGGATTCCGGGCAGCTACCTGGTCCGCGAGTTTGCGCGCCACCTGCACGGGCTCGAGGCCGAGCAGGCCGGCCGGTCGGTCCGGCTCGAGCAGATCGACAAGGCGAGCTGGGTGGCGCATTGCGAAGGCGCCGGCGATCTCGTGCTGCGCTACCGCGTCTACGCGTTCGACCTCTCGGTGCGCGCTGCCTTCCTCGACGCGGATCGCGGCTTCTTCAACGGCACTGGCGTGTGCCTGCGCGTCGAAGGCCGCGACCACGAGCCGCACGGCCTGGCGATCGCCGGCCTGCCTGCGGGCTGGGAAGTGGCAACCACGCTGCCGCCGCGCCCGGGCGGCAGTGCGCTCGAGTTCGCGGCGGCCGACTACGACGAGCTGGTCGACCACCCGGTCGAGCTCGGCCGCTTCTGGCGCGGCCGATTCAGCGCGGCCGGCGTGCCGCACGAGCTGGTCGTCGCCGGGGCCTTGCCCGACTTCGACGGCGACGCCCTGCTCGCCGACACCCGCCGCCTCTGCGAAGCCGGGATCGCCTTCTGGCACGGCGGCGCCGGTCCGGCGCCGTTCGATCGCTACCTGTTCCTGCTCAACGCCGTCGACGAAGGACGTGGCGGCCTCGAGCACCGCGCCAGTACAGCGCTGGTCGTGGCGCGCCGCGACCTGCCGCGCCGCCCCGCCGCCGGCGCGGCCGCCCCGGCGGCGGTCGGCATCGCCGCGAAGGTCGAGGTCGGCGAGGGTTACGTCAGCGTGCTCGGCCTGATCGCCCACGAGTACTTCCATGCCTGGAACGTCAAGCGGCTCAAGCCGCGCGAGTTCGCCCGGCTCGACTACGCGCGCGAGAACTACAGCGAGCTGCTCTGGTTCTTCGAAGGCTTCACCTCCTACTACGACGACCTGCTGGTCCTGCGCAGCGGCCTGATCGACGCGGCGCGCTACCTGCAGCTGCTCGGCCGGACGATCAGCGCGGTGGCGGCGACGCCCGGGCGGGAGCTGCAGAGCGTCGCCGCGGCGAGCTTCGACGCCTGGGTCAAGTACTACCGCGGCGACGAGAACACGCCGAACGCGACGGTCAGCTACTACGCCAAGGGCGCGCTGGTCGCGCTCGCCTTCGACCTCACGTTGCGCAGCGAAGGCGCCGGCTCGCTCGACCAGGTGATGCGCCGGCTCTGGAGCGAGAGCGGCGGCGGGCCGATCGGCGAAGCCGACATCGCCGCGGCGCTCGAGGCGGTCGGCGGCCGCTCGTTCGGGGCCGAGCTCGCCGACTGGGTGCACGGCACCGGAGAGCTGCCGCTGGACACGCTGTTGGCGCGCCTCGGCGTCGCCGTCGATCGGCAACCGGCGACGCTGGCGCAGCGCCTGGGCATCCGCGTCAACGAAAGCGCGCTGACCGGGGTCAAGGTCAGCCACGTGCTGCGCGGCGGGGCCGGCGAGCGGATCGGCCTGTCGGCCGGCGACGAGCTGATCGGCGCCGGCGGCTGGCGCCTGCGCCGGCTCGACGATGCGCTGCGCTTCGCCGCCGGCCCGGGCGAGCTGCCGTTGCTGGTCGGCCGCGACCAGCGCCTCCTCACGCTGGCGTTCGATCCGGCTTGGCTTGCCGGCAGCGAAGCGGGCGCGCTGCAGCTGCGCCGCGCCGAGGGCGCGGGCGCGCCGGCGCAGGCGCTCGGCGAGGCATGGCTCAGCGGCTGATTCCAGGCCTGCCGGCCGGTGCGACCGGCGCGCGGGCCGGCGCATTCCTCGCCCTGGTCGCGGGCGTCGCCCTGACCCATCTCTGGCTGACCCGCGCGCTCGCCGAGCGGATGAGCGAGCTCAGTGCTGCCGCCGCGATGCCGGCGCGGATCGAGGTCGTCTACGTCCGCACGCTCGAGCCCGAGGCGCCCCGGCCGTTGGCGCCGGTCGCCGTGGCCGCGGCGCCCGCCGCGCCGCGCGCGCCGCGGGCCGCGCGAAGCGGCGCGAGGCCGGCCACGGCGGTCGAGGAGCGGCCGGTCG
>JBDTUG010000053.1:0-15557 GCA_040007855.1 Caldimonas sp. | reverse complement strand
CTTCGGCCCGCCGATGAAGTTGATCTGCAGCGTGCCCTTGCCTTCGGCGTTGAACCGGGCGAGCCACTTCTGCATGTGCTGCACGTAGATGCCGTTCTCGGCGAACGCGCTGACGAGACGCAGCGTCATTTCCTGCGCGCGTGCCGCCTGCGGGACGAAAAGGGCCGCCGCGAGGGCGAGCGAAGAGACGAGCAAACGGCAGCGGTGAATCATGGGCGGCGCTTCTGAGGAATGCCGCACGGGCGCGTGCGACGGGCTCCCGACTCTGCCCGGGCGGCGCGCCGCCGGGCAGGGGGTTTGTCTGGAGCCGCCGGCTCCGCCGCAGGGCCGCGCCCCGTGTCGCTCAGCGCGTCGTCCTCGCGGCGATCGTCTCGTCGCGCCGGGCGTGGGTCCGCGCCTGGAGCGCGCCGGACCCGATGCCCTCGCCGGCGGGGATCAGCTCGCCGTTCAGGCGCGCCTGGCGAGTGCTTTCCTTGACCTCCGCGCGCGCCAGCAGCGTGCCGCCCGCAACGGCGGGGACCATCCCTTCTCCCGCCGGGATCAGCTCGCCATGGGCACGCGCCTGCAGCGTGTCGTCGCGGATCTGGCGGCGCGACAGGGGCGAGTCGCCCGACGCGATCGTCAGCGGCCCGGCCGCTTCGCCCGCGGGGCGCAGCTCGCCGTCGGCACGCGCCTGCAGGACGGCGGCCTTGACCTCGGCGCGGCCGGGGTTGCCGGCGGCAAGCGCGCCGCCGGCGGTGGCCGCGAGGGCGGCGGCGAGGATCGAAAGGGAGAGGAGGTTTGGGGCGCTCATGACGGTTCCTTGGTGAAGAGTGGCTGGCCGGAGGGCCGGAGGGCCGGAGTGCTGCTCCGACTCCTGTCAATACGGCAGGAGACCCCAATTTAGGAACATGCCGGCGTTCTGCCGAGTGAGGGCTCCGCTCGGATCGAGTGCGGAATTCCCACTGCGCCCCCCGGGCCGGCGCCGGGCGGCAGGCGCGCAGGAAGCCGGAGCGCCCTAGCTAGCTAGCTGTGGCCGACGACTGCGTGCGGCACGTACGACGCCTCGAGCTCGGCGATGTCCTCGGCCGAGAGCTGGAGCGAGAGCGCGGCCACCGCGTCGTCGAGCTGCTCGAGCCGGGTCGCGCCGACGATCGGCGCCGAGATCGCGCTCTTGCTCAGCAGCCAGGCCAGCGCCACCTGCGCGCGCGGCCGGCCGTGCCGCAGCGCGACTGCGGCGACGGCCTCGACCACCTTGCGGTCGGCCTCGGCGGTCTTCGCGTAGAGCGTCTTGCCGAAGCCGTCGGTCTCGGCACGGGCGGTGGTGGCGTCCCAGTCGCGCGTGAGGCGGCCGCGCGCCAGCGGGCTCCACGGGATCACGCCGATGCCTTCGGCCTTGCAGAGCGGCAGCATCTCGCGCTCTTCCTCGCGGTAGAGCAGGTTCACGTAGTTCTGCATCGTCGCGAAGCGGGCCCAGCCGTGCTTCTCGGAAATCGCGAGCGACCTGGCGAACTGCCAGGCGTGCATCGACGAGGCGCCGATGTGCAGCGCCTTGCCGGCGCGCACCACGTCGTTCAGCGCCTCGAGCGTTTCCTCGATCGGCACGCCGTAGTCCCAGCGATGCGTCTGGTACAGGTCGACGTGGTCGGTGCCCAGGCGCTTCAGGCTGGCGTCGATCGCCGCGAAGATGGCCTTGCGCGACAGGCCCGCGCCGTTCGGCCCCGGGTGCATCCGGCCATGGACTTTGGTGGCGATCACCACCTCGCCGCGCCGCGCATAGTCGAGCAGGGCGCGGCCGACGATCTCTTCGCTGGTGCCGTCGGAGTAGACGTTGGCGGTGTCGAAGAAGTTGATGCCGAGGTCGAGCGCCTTCTCGAGGAACGGGCGGCTCGCCGCGTCGCCCAGCGTCCACGGATGGTTGCCGCGGTCGGGCTCGCCGAAACTCATGCAGCCGAGGCAGAGGCGGGAGATCTCGAGGCCGGTGCGGCCGAGGCGGGTGGTGTCCATGCCGCCGCCTAGCGCCAGCCGCCAGTGACCGGCTGGCCGTTCGCTGCGTCGACCGCGCTGCCGTTCTCGAGGTTGATCCGGTAGAACTCGCGCAGCACGTTGCCCGAGAACGCCAGCTCGACGATCGAGACCTCGCGGAAGGTCATCGGGAAGCCCTCGGGCAGCACCTTGTTGAACTCGGCCGCCAGCTCCTTCATGCCGGCCTGCACCCGTGCGTCGAACGGCGCCATGCTGTAGACGAGCGTGTTGTGCGGGTTGTGCGAGCGCAACTCCTTGCCGTCGCGAACGACGTTGACGCCGCTCACCCCCACGCTGGCCACCAGCAGCTTGCCGGCGTCGCTCATCTTCTCGTAGACCGGCCCGGTCACGCGCGGCAGCGGGCCGTCGCGCAGCGGCGCCAGCGCCGCCGTCGCCACGGTGTTGAAGGCCATCAGGTCTTCGTAGCCCTGGCCGGTCTTGACGATCCCGAGGTCGAGCCACCACGGCCGGCCCGCGTCCTTGGCGGCCTCGGTCGTGTAGAAGTCCTTGAACCGGAACGCGATCACCGGCGGCAGCTTCGGCAGCGCCTTCAGCATCTTCTGCGGCGTGCCCGGGTCGGCGCTGTGGATGTGCACCACCGTGACGTGAGGCAGGTTGAAGGTCTGGGTCTCGGCGCGCAGGCCGAGCGCGAGCAGCCGGTTCTTCAGCGGCGCGGCGATGCGCGCGTCGAGCAGGTCGGTCGCTTCCCTGGGCAGCCGGTAGACCAGCCCGTAGGTGGCCTTGTGCTCGCGAAACGCGGGCTGGCCGATCGTGCCGTTGTCGATCGCCGGCCGGCTGGCGCACGAAGCGAGCAGGGCGGCGCCGAGGGCGGCGGAGAAGGTTCTGGCAAGGGTACGGAACATGGCATCTCCCGAAGCAGTCAAGGGTCGAGGGGGCGCGACGTTGCACGATACATGCCGGGCGAGACCTTGCGATGACGGGCTTCGGCCACGGGGGCTCGCCCTCTTGACCCGGGCCGGGGCCACCGCTAACGTGAATGCAACGCCAGCGCTCGTGCGAGTGGCGGGCAACCCGCGCGAGCGCGCTCGAATTCCTTCGACGCCGCCGCGCCCGACGGAGACTCCCCGATGAAATTCCTGCCCCGCGCTGTCGCCGCGCTCGCCGCGCTCGTCGTCTCGACCCTCGCCGCCGCGGCCTATCCGGAGCGGCCGATCACCCTGATCGTTCCCTGGGGCGCCGGCGGCGGCACCGACGCCACCGCGCGCATCATCGGCGCGCTGCTCGAGAAGGAGCTCAAGCAGCCGATCAACGTCGTCAACCGCACGGGCGGCTCGGGCGTCGTCGGCCACAGCGCGATCGCCCAGTCGCCGCCCGACGGCTACACCATCGGCCTCATCACCGTCGAGATCGGCATGATGCACTGGCAAGGTCTCACCGACCTCAAGGGCTCCTCGTACACGCCGCTCGGCCTGGTGAACGCCGATCCCGCCGGCCTGCAGGTGCGCGCCGATTCGCCCTACAAGACGGTGAAGGACCTGGTCGACGCGATCAAGGCCGAGCCGGGCAAGCACAAGGCATCGGGCACCGGCCAGGGCGGCATCTGGCACCTCGCGCTCGCCGGCATGCTGAAGGATCTGAAGGTCGACCCCGTTGCCGCGCCGTGGGTCCCTTCGAACGGCGCCGCGCCCGGCCTGCAGGACCTGGTGGCCGGCGGCGTGGACATCGTGCCCTGCTCGATTCCCGAGGCGCGCTCGCTCATCGACGCCGGCAAGGTGAAGAGCCTGGCGATCATGGACCTGGCCTCGCCGGCGCTCTACCCGAGCCTGCCTACGCTGAAGTCGCAAACGGGCAGCGACTGGAAGATGGCCGCATGGCGCGGCATGGCCGCGCCCAAGGGCCTGCCCAAGGACGTGGAGACCGCGCTGGTAGCGGCGATCAAGAAGGTCTACGACAGCAAGGAATACCACGACTTCATGGCCAGCCGCGGCTTCGGCGTGACCTACCTGCCGCCGGCCGAGTTCGGCCCGTTCATGGAGAAGAGCAGCAACGACCTCGGCGCGACGATGAAGGCGGTGGGCATCGTCAAGTAGCGGCGCCGGGAAGGAGCCGCGGCGCCGGGCCTTGAAGCTCAACGACACCGTCTGGGGCGGGCTGCTGCTCGCCCTTTCGCTCGCCATCCTCTGGAACATCCGGACCTTTCCGCAGATTCCCGGTCAGAGCATCGGCCCGGCGGCGTTTCCCGGGTTGCTGGCGGTGCTGCTCGCGGGCTGCGCCGTGCTCCTGATCGTGCGCGGCGTTCGCGCCGGCGCGGCGCGGTTCGAGCTCGGTGCCTGGGTGCGCTCGCCGCGCCACGTGGGCAACTTCGTGCTGGCGCTGGCGGCGCCGGCGTTCTACATCGCCGCCGTCAACGCGCTGGGATTTCTCGTCACCTCCACCGTCATCCTGCTCGCGCTGTTCCTGAAGCTGCGCGTGCGGCCCTGGGTGGCGGCGGTGGTGGCGGTGCTCACGGCGTTCGTGATCCACGCGGTGTTCTACAAGGTCCTGCGCGTCTCGCTGCCCTGGGGCGTGCTCCCCATCCTCTACTGAGCCCGGCGGCGCGACGTGGACGTCTATCTGCAGGCGGTCCGGCTCGTCTTCGACCCGTACGTCCTCGCCGTCATCTTCTGCTCCGCGCTCTACGGCCTGTTCGTCGGCGCGATTCCCGGCCTGACGGCGACGATGGCGACGGCGCTGCTCGTGCCCGTCACCTTCTTCATGCCGCCGGTGCCGGCGGTGGCGGCGATCGTCACCGCCACGGCGATGGCGATCTTCTCCGGCGACATCCCGGGCGCGCTGCTGCGCATTCCCGGCACGCCGGCCTCGGCCGCGTACACCGACGAGGCCTATGCGATGACGCTGAAAGGCGAGGCCGAGACCGCGCTCGGCGCGGGCCTGTGGTTCTCGGCCCTGGGCGGCCTGTTCGGCACCGTGGTGATGATCTTCATGGCGCCCAGCCTGGCCGAGGTGGCGATCAAGTTCAGCTCGTTCGAGTACTTCTGGCTGGTGGTGCTCGGCCTGGCGAGCGCCGTCTTCATCGGCGCCTCGTCGATCCTCAAGGCGCTGGTCTCGCTGATCCTAGGCCTGCTGGTCGCCTCGATCGGCCTCGAGAACCCGGGCGGCTACCCGCGTTTCACCTTCGGCATCAACGAGCTGCTCTCGGGCGTGGACCTGATCCCGATGATGGTGGGCATGTTCGCGGTCTCCGAGGTCCTGCGCTTCATGGTGGACCTGGATCCGCCGGCGAAGATCGTCAAGGCCAGGCTCGGCAACGTGTTCAAGGGAATGTGGGCGCTGACGGTGCGCTACCGGTTGAGCCTGTTGCGCGGCAGCACGCTCGGCACGCTCGTCGGCATCCAGCCCGGCGCGGGCGCCGACATGGCGGCGTGGATGTCGTATGCGATGAGCAAGCGCTTCTCCAAGGAGCCGGAGAAGTTCGGCACCGGGCACATCGAGGGCATCGTCGAATCGGGCGCGGCCAACAACAGCGCGCTCGCCGGAGCCTGGATCCCGGCGCTGGTGTTCGGCATTCCCGGCGACTCGATCACGGCCATCGCGATCGGCGTGCTCTACCTCAAGGGCATGAACCCTGGCCCTTCGATCTTCATCAACAACCCGCAGAACATCTACGCGATCTTCCTGGTGTTCATCCTGGCGAACATCATCATGCTGCCGCTCGGCTGGGCCTGCATCAAGGCGGCCAACAAGGTGCTGAGCGTGCCGCGCAACGTGCTGATGCCGATCGTGCTGCTGTTCTGCATCGTCGGCGCGTTCGCCGTGAACAACTCGCTGTTCGGCGTCGGCCTGATCCTGGTGTTCGGCCTGCTCGCCTTCGTGCTCGAGCAAAACGGCTTCCCCACGGCGCCGGCGATCCTGGGCGTGGTGCTCGGCACGATGCTGGAGGAGAACTTCATCACCTCGATGATCAAGAGCGACGGCAGCCCGGCGGTGTTCTTCACCCGGCCGATCGCCGGTGGGCTGGCGGCAGCGACGATGGTGATCCTGCTGTGGCCGGTCGGGTCATGGGCGGTTCGGCGGTCGAGGGGGCGGGCGGCGCAGTCCGCCTGACGGTTCGAGGAGAGCACACATGACGACGGCGACACCTAAGCTGAGGTTCATCCGGACCAACGGCATCACGATGCGCATCGCCGAGATGGGCAGCGGGCCGCTGGTCATCTTCGTGCACGGCTGGCCCGAGTCCTGGTACTCGTGGCGCCACCAGCTGCCGGCCCTGGCCGCAGCGGGCTACCACGCGGTGGCGCCCGACATGCGCGGCTATGGCAAGACCGACAAGCCGGCCCCGGTGGAGGACTACGACATCCACCACGTGAGCGCCGACCTCGTCGGCCTCATCGACGCGCTCGGCGCGAAGACGGCGGTGCTGGTCGCGCACGACTGGGGCGCCATCGTCGCCTGGCAGTGCATGTCGCTGCACCCCGACCGGTTCACGGCCCTGGTGGCGATGAGCGTGCCGCATGCCGGTCGCGGCCCCCGATCGCTGGTCGATACCTTCAGGCATGCCTACGGCGACGACTTCTTCTACATCCTGTATTTCCAGGAGCCCGGGGTCGCCGAGCAGGAGTTCGACGCCGACCCGCGGGGCATTCTCAGCCGCCTGTATTTGTCGCCGCGTTCGCCGCGCGAGGCGCCCGAGGTGACGGACCCGAAGCGCGCCGCGGGCGGCTGGATACCGCGCATGGGCGCGGCCAGGGGCCTGCCGGACTGGCTCACTTCCGAAGACCTCGACTACTACGTCGACGAGTTCACGCAGGCGGGCTTTCGGGGCGGCATCAACTACTACCGCAACTTCCAGCGCAACTGGGACACGACGCCCCAGCTCGCCGGGGCGCTGATCCGGCAGCCGGTCCTGTTCATCGCCGGGTCGAAGGACGTCGTCCTGCGCGGCGCGACCGCCGAGCAGCTCACGGCAATGATGAAGCCGGTTGCGCCGGACCTGCGCGGCGTCAAGCTCATCCCCGGCATCGGCCATTGGGTCCAGCAGGAAAGTCCCGCGGAGTGCAACGCGGCGATCGTCGAGTTCCTTGCCGGTCTGCCGAAGACGTGACCGGTTCCGGCCTGGCGCTGCGCGCCGTGCGGGCGACGGCGATCTTCGCCGCGGTCTTCGCCGCGTCGGTGTGCTCGGCCCAGGGCATCGTGGTCAAGGTGGACAAGTCCGGCCAGAGGGTCGTGCTGGACGTCGAAGTGCTGGTGGACGGGTCGGTCAGCCAGGCATGGTCGGTGTTCACCGATTACGAAGCCATGCCTTCGTTCCTGAAGAACGTCACCCACAGCAAGGTGCTGACCCGAAGGGGGGACTCGCTGACGGTCGAGCAGTCCGGCGCGGCGACAGTGGCCTTCATGCAGTTCGCCTTCCATGCGGTGCGCAGCGTCGAGCTGGTACCGCTGCAGGAGATCCGCTCCGTCATGGTGTCGGGCTCCTTCAAGGAATACGCCTCGACGACCCGCTTTGCGCCCACCGACCGCGGCGTCCTGATCACCCACCACGGCGAGTACGTTCCCAAGTCGTGGCTGCCGCCGGTGATCGGCCCCGCGATCATCGAGTCGGAGACCCGCAAGCAGTACCAGCAGTTCGTCGCCGAGATCGCCCGCCGGGCGGCCCAGAAGGTGCGCTGATGATGCTCGGCCTCGCCGCGGTCGCGCTATGGCACGCCGGAGTCGCGGCCGAACCGCGGAGCGCTCGCCGGCGCGGCCCGATGTGCCGATCGACTGATCAGGGCTCGAACCGCCCCAGCCGCACCGCCGTCCCTCCCGGCTCGAGGTTGCGCGTGCCCGGCATCACCAGCACGGCATCGTCGTAGGGCGTCGTCCAGACGTGCTCGCCGTCCTGGGCGATCGGCGTGCCGGCTTTCGGCACCACCGACAGCCCCACGGGCGGCACCAGAAAGCGGAAGTCGGCGCTGCGTGCCACCACCGGTTCGGTCACCCGCACCAGGCGCTGCAGCGGCGGCAGCGTCAGGCGCGTGTGCGCGGCGACCCAGGCCGCGTCGGCCATGCCGGTCAGGCCGAGAAAGCGCACGAGCGCGTCGATGGCGACGTCGGCGGCGGCCCGCTCCCAGTGCTGGCCGCATTCGATCAGCAGGGCGCGCTTCGGGCTCGCCGGGTCGCCGAAGCCGCCGCGATCGACCATGCGCTTGCCGGCCGGATGGCCGGTGTCGACGAGCAGGTCGCCCGGCACGCCGAGCTCGCGCGCATAGGCCACGTTCTTCTCGACCGTGCCGCACACCATCAGCGGCCGGCAGGGCTCGCTCATGCTGTGGATGTCGAGCAGCCGCTCGGCGGCGTCGACGAACGGGCGCAGCGCGCGGGCGCGGCGCAGCTCGAGCGAGTCGCGCGGGCCGGACAAGGCTTCGTCGGACCAGACGCGGTTGTAGTCCTCGTCGACGCAGCGCGACCGAAACGGGTCGGCAACGTCGAAGCGCGCATAGGCCTCGACGTTGGCGAAGGCCAGCGTCAGCGAGCCGCGGCTGGGCCGAAAGCCGCTGGCGAGCAGCCAGTCGAGCGCGATCGCGCCGCAGATCTCGTTGCCGTGCGTGAGCGCCTGCACCATCGCCCGCGTTCCGGGCCGGCCGGAGTCGAGCACGTGAACCCAGTCGACGCCGCTGCCGCCTTCGCGCCAGCGCTCGCTGTCGGGGGCGCGCAGCTCGATCGGCGGGAGGTGGTCGTCCATGCGGCCGACGATAGCGCCGGCCCGCCCGCCCGGTTCAGGACCGGCCGATCACGGGCACTTCTTCAGCGCTCCGGTGCCGAGCGGAAAGCGCTGGGCCAGCTTCTTGTCGTTGCCGAGGTCGACGCTGACGCCGGGCCGGCCCTTGCGCGTGCCGTCGAGGGTGATCATGAACGGCGAGTCGCCCATCGCCTCGGTCGAGAGCAGGCTCACGTTCTGCACGTCGTGGCCCATGCAGCTGTGACACTGGTCGAGCTTCTTGAATTCGGCCTTCTCGGCACCGTTGACGAAGGTAACGACGTTGGCGTCGATCACGAGCTGCAGCGGCGCGGTGCAGGCCGACCTGGCCGGCACCCAGGTGCCGCGAAACGGCGCCGCGACGCTGTCGCCGGGCGCCGACGATGCCGCACCCGAGAGCACGAGCAGGGCGAGGGCCGCGGCGGCGCGTGGCAACTTCGGTACAGCGAAAAACGTCATGGGAGGCTCCTCGTGTCAGCTTGGCGGGGGGCGTCGGTCACTGGCACTTGCCGGGCGGCACGGCGTTGATCTGCTGGTAGACGCTGCGGTCGGTGGCCATGACCCGGCCCCAGGCGCCGCCGCGGCCGACCAGGCACTGCTGCATCTCGGCCTTGCAGACCCCGCTCTTCGAGCATCGGGTGGTGCAGCCGGTCGTGCTGATGCCGCACACGGTGCCGCCCACCTTGCACTGGTTGCCGCTGTTGACCTGGAAGGTGGCGTTCGGCTGCGCCCGCCAGCTGGCGGTGTAGCGGTAGCTGCCCTTGCCGTCGCAGCTGGTGCCGGCGTGCTGCAGGCCGAGGTCGGCGCGGGCGAGCACCGCCCAGGCCGTGCCGGCAAAGAGCAGCGCACCAAGCAGCAGGACTCTGCGCAGCAGGGTGGCGAACGGCGATCGGAAGGCGAAGCGTGTCATGCGGGTGTCCTTTCGGGTGAACGCGCGACGGGCCGCGCGTCCGGAAGCGAAAGGTAGGACGGCCCTCGTTACCGGCGCGTTACCGCGTGGCGCGGATCCGGCGCCGGCTCAGCGCGGCGACGACAGGCGACGGTCCGCGGCGGCGAGCAGGGCACGGTTGCTCGGATTGCGCGCGAGAAAGCTCTCGCGAAACTCGGCCGGCACGTTGGGCAGCGCCACCCGGCGCACCCACTCGGCGCCGCGCGCCAGCGCCAGCAGCGCCTGGTCGCCGTCGCCGCTGGCCTCGAACACCTGCGCCGCCAGCCACCAGGCCAGGCCCATGTAGAGGTCGGACGGCTGCACGGCGGCGAGCCGGGCCACCGGCTCGCGCATCGCCAGGGCGGCCGAGGCCGTGTCGCCGGCGCGGCTGAGTGCATGCGCGCCGAGCAGCCGCGCCTTCAGGGCCACGCCGACGAACTCGAGCGAAGCGGCCATCTCCGCGACCTCATCGAAGGCCCGTGCCGCGGCGCGCGGGTCGTCTTCGCCGATGGCCCGCTCGAGCAGGACTTGCATGCGCACGTGCGGGTCCGCGCCGGGCGCGAGCTCGGCCATCGCCCGCTCGACCTCGGCGCGGCCCGAGTGGCCGAGCGCCCGCTCCAGGCGCGCCGCCACGGTCGCGCCGCGGGCGCGGATGTGGCCGATCGCCGGCGCCTCGTAGGCGAGCGCCTGGCGGGCGCGGGCGAGCTGGCCGAGGTCGATCAGGAGCTGCGCCTTGTGGTTGGAGCAGACGGCGATCCACACCACCTGGCCGTCCCGCACGAAGCAGGCGAGCGCCTCGTCGAACTTCTGCAGCGCCTCGGCGTAGCGGCCGCTCATCGCCGAGTAGAGACCGACGTAGGTTCGCACCACCGCGCCTTCGGGACCGTCTGTGCCGCCGAGTCGCTCCTGCAGGGCCAGCGAGCGGTGCGCCAGGGAGAGCGCCTCCGGCACCTGTCCGAGGTTGCCCTGCACGGTGGCGAGGTTGGAGGTCAGGGTCGCGAGCTCGGCGATGTCGCCCAGCGCCTCGGCCTGCACGATCGCCTTGCGCAGCGCGAAGGCGGTCTCGCGCAGGCGGCGCGAGGCGTTGAGCACGTAGGCGAAGTCGGACCAGAAGCCGGCGCGCTGCTCGGTACTGCCGGCCTGCTCGACCGGCTCCCGGTACGGCTCGATCGCGCCCAGCGCCTCGGCGCCGCGGCCGGCCTGCGCCAGGCCGACGGCGAGCAGGCGCGCCGCCGCGAAGCCGGGCCAGGGTGACTCGAAGCCGCGGGCGCGCTCGGCCGCCTCACTGGCGGCGGCGATGCCGTTGGCGTGGTCGGCCGCCATCAGCGCCGCCTTGGCCTTGGCAACGAGCGCCGCCACGCGCTGTCGATCGCCACGTGCCGCGCCGAGCAGCGCCTCGATCACGCGGCCGGCCTCGGTGACGCCCTGCACGATGATCAGCGCGTCGACGCTCTCGCAGCGCGCGTCGAACGCGGCCTCGGTCAGGCCGGCGCGGTCGAGCGACTCGGCCGCGAGGCGCCAGCACTCGACCTCGTGGCTGCGCTGCGAGGCGCGCTGCGCCCGCCATGCCGCCGCCGCGTAGGCCTCGCCCGCGCGCGCCCACTCGGCCGCGCCGGCCCAGTGCGGCGCCAGCCGGTCGGGCAGCGCGCCCTGGGCCACCAGGTGCGCGGCGATGCGGCCGTGCAGCAGCCGGGCGATCGGCGCCGGCACCGAGGCGCGGGTCGCCTCGAACACCAGGTCGTGGGCGAAGGCGGCGTCGCGGATCACCTGCGCCGTCTCCAGCTCGCGCCAGGGCTCGGCGAGGTCGAGCGGGTGCGCGTCGAGCACTGCCACGGCGAGCGCGGCGCTGAAGTCGGGGCCGGCCAGCGCGGCGACGCGGGCCAGCCGCAGGGCCTCGGCCGAGAGCTGGGCCAGTCGCCGCTCCACCAGCGCGGCCACGCTCACCGGCTGCGGCAGCCGCTCGTCGATGGCCGCGGGGTCGCCGGAGAGCAGCAGGTCCTTCAGCGTTTCGAGCGCGAACATGGGGTTGCCGCCGGTGTGCCGGCGCAAGGCCGGGCCGAGGCGGGCGGCGTCGAGCTCGGCGAGGCCGAGCGACTCGACCAGCGCCGTCAGCGCGCCGACGTCGAGCGGGGCGACGACGCAGGGCTCGACGCGGCCGTCCTCCTCGAGCGCGGCGCGCAGGCGGGCCGCCGGCGTGCGGGCCTCGGCCGGACGCTGCGCCAGCGCCCAGCGGATGCCGGCGAGCGCGTTCGATTCGATCAGCGACTGCAGGCAGGCGACGCTGGCGTCGTCGGCGAAGTGCAGGTCGTCGACGACCAGCGCCTGCAGGCCGCCGGCCCCGGCCTCGGCCAGCGTCGCCTGCACCGCGCGCTGCAGCAGCAGGCGCTGCGCCTCGCCGGCCAGCACGGCCGCCGGGCCGAGCTCGGGCAGCACCAGGGCGAGCGCCTGGGCCCGCGGCGGATCGAGCCGCGGTGCCGTCGGGGTGGCGACGGCCGCCAGGCCCGGGACGGCGGCGTCGGGCGGCGCGGGGCGGCCGGTCGCTGGCGCCGCGAGCACGGCCCGCAGCAGCCGGCCGAGCAGCGCGTAGGCGATGCCCGCATCGCCCGGCCGCGCCTGCACCGCGACCACGCCGTCGCGCCCGGCGACGAACTCCTGGAGCAGCCGGGTCTTGCCGATGCCCGCCTCGCCGACGACCAGCGCGACGCGGCGCTTGGTCCAGGCCTGCGCCAGCGTCTCCATCTCCCGGGCGCGACCCACCAGCCGCGGCGGCCGCAGCAGCGCGGCCGGCACGCCCTCGCGGCGGCGCGGCGCAGCGGCCTCGCCGCTCTCGATGGTGGCCAGCAGGGCCACGGTCTCGGCCGAGGGCCGGGCGCCCAGCTCGTCGCGGAGGCGTTGCTCGAAGCGCTCGAAGGCGGCGATCGCCGCGGCGCGGTCGCCGCGCAGGTAGTGCAGGCGCATGAGGCGTCGCTGCGCATGCTCGCCCAGCGGGTCGAGCCCGGCCAGCCGTGCGCCGTGGCGAAGAGCGCCGTCGATCGCGCCCGCCGCCTCGCAGCGGTCGGCGGCAGCCGCCAGCACCGTGTCGCGCCGCTCGCGCCAGCGTCGCCGCTGCTCGCTCACCCAGGCGGCCAGCTCGGGCAGGTCGTCGTAGCGCAGGTCGCCGAGCAGCTCGTCGTGGTCGCCCGGTTCGGCGTCGCCGTCGATGGCCGCGACCACCGCGTCGAGATCGAGGTCGGCGGCGACCTGCAGTGTGCCGTTGCTGCTGGACACCGATACTCCGGCCTGGCGGCGCAGGCGGTGCAGGCGCTGGCGCAGGCTGGCGTCGGCCTGCTTCGCGGTGGCCGACGGCCAGAGCAGGGCGGCGACGCGCTCGCTGCGAATCGGCCCGGCCAACGCCACCAGCGCCAGCAAGGCCGCGTCCTTGGCCGAGAGGGCGACGCGGGTGGCGTCGCGCACGACGCAGGGTGCGCCGAGCAGCACCAGCCGCGGCGCAGGCGCCTTTCCCTGCGTACCGGGAAGGCGGCTCTGCGGGTCAATCGTTCCTGCCATGAGGGCGATAGTGTCGTGTCCGGCGCCACCTGAGAGCAGCGATACGACTCCCGGTGTAGTCCTGCCCGCGTTACCGCCCGGTTACCGCCGCGCCGCCGCGCCGCCGCGCGAGCGCCGGTAACGACCCGGTAACGCCGCCGCGCCTACCGTCGTTCCCATTGCGAGCGAACGGGGACGACGACGATGACCAGGACGAAGATGGCCCGGACCCATGGCGTGCTGCTGCTCGCGGTGGCACTGGTGGCGGGCTGCGACAAGGGATCGCCGGCGGCCGGCACGGGCCAGCCCGCGCCGGCGGCCGCGAAGCCGGCAACGACCGCCGCCAAGTCGGCGCGCAGCGGCGACGCGAGCGCCGAGGAGGTGGCCCGCGAAGCGCGCGGCGATGTCCCGTGCCCGGCGAAGTCGACGCTGCCGGCGCGCGCCGCCGAGGCACCGGTCGACGACGCGCTCGGCGTGCGCCCCGGCATGAGCTACGAGGAAGCGGTCGCTGCGGTGCTCTGCACCCATCCGCTGCTGGTGGCCGCGCCGGAGGTCTCGCGCAACTTCCGGATGAACAGCTACGGGCAGGCGATCCGCCAGGGCTTCACTGCGCGCAACGCCGAGCCGCGGGTCGAGAAGTCGGGCAAGCAGATCGTGCAGGAGATGCAGCGCGACGCGGTGGCACGCAGCCTCAACTCGCGTCGCGAGGACCTCGTGCCCGGCGCCTCGAAGTGGTACCTCGCGACGATGGGCGTGCCGGGCCGGGAGCGCGTGATCAGCGTCGGCCGCGACGAGCGCTACGCCAGCGAGCAGAGCCCCACCGTCGAGGCGACGCGCGCGGCGCTGATCAAGAAGTACGGCACGCCGACGCAGGAGCGCCGGGCCAGCCCGACGGAGCTTCCGACCTTGCGCTGGGCGCACGACCCGGCCGGCCGGCCGGTGCCCGAAGGCACGCCGCTCTTCACCCGCTGCGTCAGCCATCCCGACCCGGACGTCGGCGTCAGCCTCAATCCCGATTGCGGCCTCGTCGTCGAGGCGATGCTGATGCCGCAGAAGTCCAACCCCGACCTCGTCGATCGCCTGAAGCTGACCATCGTCGACCAGGGCGGCGGCTACCGGTCGATCTCCGAGACCGAGGCCGCGCTCGGCCGCGGCGACGCACAGCGCCGCGCCCAGGAAGTGGAGAAGTCGGCCAAGGCCGGCAAGGCGCCCTCGCTATGAACCCCGTGCCATCCCCAGGAGATCCCATGAACCGGTACGCGATCCTCGCGGTCTCGCTCGCTTTGGCCCTGGCCGGTTGCGGCAGCGGCCTGTCCGGCGCCTACGGCAAGAAGGGCGAGGTGAATTTCGAGTTCCACTCGAACGGCAAGGTCGAGCTCGACGTGATCGGCCCGGTCCAGGAAGCCACCTACGTCGTCGAGGGCGACAAGGTCAAGATCAGCAACGCCGCGGTGGGCACGATGGTGCTGCGGATCGACGGGCAGGGCTGCCTCGACGGCGGGGCGATGATGGGAAAGCTCTGCAAGCAGTGAGCGCCTGAAGGCACACGGCTCCCGGCTCCCGGCTCGCGGTCAGGCGTCGAGGATCATCGCCGCGCAGGCGCGGGTCATCGCCGAGTCGGGGTCGTACCAGTCGAGCACCACGTCGAAGTGATGCCGGCCCGGCACCTCGAGCTCGACCGCCGCAAAGCCGGCGCCGCGCCAGGCGGCCAGCCAGGCCGCGGACTGCTCGTGGAAGCCGCGCGTCTCGTCGGCACCCCAGGCGACGACCATCCTGCAGGGCAGCCGCGGCAGGTGGCGGATGGGGCTCAGCGCCTCGACCTGCGCGGCGTCGAACTTCATCCATTCGTTGACGAACGACCGGCTCAGCGGCTCGAGGTCGAAGACGCCGCTCACCGGCATCGCGCCCTTGATCGCGTCTTCCGGCAGGTCGAGCGCAGCGCGCCAGCCATCGGCCACCAGGGCCGTCGCCAGGTGGCCGCCGGCCGAGCTGCCGGCGACGAAGATGCGCTCGCGGTCGACGCCGTGCTCGGCGCCGTTCTGCCAGAGCCAGGCGATCGATGCGCGCACCTGGCGCACGATCTCCTCGAGCGACACCTTCGGCGCCAGCGTGTAGTCGACGACGGCGACGCTGATGCCGAGCGCGGTGAAGGTCTTCGCCATGAAGGCCGAGTCGCCCTTGCCCAGCATCCGCCAGTAGCCGCCGTGGATGTAGACGAAGACCGGCTTCAGGCCGGGGCCGGTGGCGGGGTAGAGGTCGAGCGTCTCGCCGCTGGCCTTGTCGTAGACGAGGCCGTGTTCGCGCGGCAGCGCCTGCGCCATCTCGTCGGAGCGTTCGCGGTAGAGCTTCATGTGCGCCTCGAACACGCCGGCAGGCAGGGAGCGGCTGGGGCCGTAGGCG
>JBDTUG010000052.1:0-15625 GCA_040007855.1 Caldimonas sp. | reverse complement strand
CATGGCCGACATGGCGATGGATTTCGCCTCCATCCTCTCGGCCGAATACGCCGACAAGATGATGCAGGCCAGGACGCCCGACGTCGTCGACAAGGAGCCGATCGGCACCGGCCCGTTCCAGTTCGTCTCCTACCAGAAAGACGCGGCGATCCGCTACAAGGCGTTCGACCAGCATTGGAACGGCCGGCCGAAGATCGACAACCTGGTCTACGCGATCACCACCGACGCTTCGGTCCGCTTCGCCAAGCTGAAGACCGGCGAGTGCCACGTCATGGCCTTCCCGAAGCCGGCCGACGTCGCCCTGATGAAGAACGACCCGAGCATCAACCTGGTGTCGCAGCAGGGCCTGAACGTCGGCTACATCGCCTTCAACGTCGAGAAGAAGCCGTTCGACTCGAAGCTGGTGCGCCAGGCGCTCAACATGGCGGTCAACAAGAAGGCGATCCTCGACTCGGTGTTCCAGGGTGCCGGGCAGATCGCCAAGAACCCGATCCCGCCGACCCTCTGGTCGTACAACGACAAGGTGCTCGACTACCAATACGACCCGGTCAAGGCCAAGGCCCTGCTCGCCCAGGCCGGCTACCCGAACGGCGCCGACGTCGACCTCTGGTACCTGCCCGTCACCCGCCCCTATAACCCGGACGGCAAGCGCATGGCCGAGCTGATCCAGGCCGACTGGGAAAAGATCGGCGTGCGCACCAAGCTCGTCACCTTCGAGTGGGGCGAATACAGGAAGCGCAGCAAGACCGGCGAGCAGCACTCGATGATGTTCGGCTGGTCGGGCGACAACGGCGATCCCGACAACTTCTTCGTGCCGCTGCTCGGCTGCGCCGCGGTCAAGGGCGGGGGCAACGTCTCGCGCTGGTGCGACAAGGACTTCGAGAGCCTGATCCAGATGGCCAAGCTGGCAACGCGCCAGATCGACCGGGCCGGCTTCTACGCCAAGGCGCAGGTGATCGCGCACGAGGAAGCGCCGTGGATCACGATCGCCCACTCGGTACGCTTCGATCCGGTGAGGAAGGAAGTGACCGGCTACAAGATGGACGCCACCGCGCACCACTTCTTCAACAAGGTGGACATGCCGAACCAGTAGGCACGATGTCGTCCTGAGCGAAACGAAGGATCCCGGCTTCGCGTAAGCGCGGGATCCTTCGCCTGCGGCTCGGGATGACACAAGGCATGTTCACCTTCGTACTCAAGCGCCTCGCCCTCGTCGTCCCGACCTTCCTCGGCATCACGCTGCTCGTCTTCGCGCTGATCCGCCTCATCCCGGGCGATCCGGTCGAGGCGCTGTCGGGCGAGCGGGGGATGACCGAGGAGCGCTACCACCGCCTGATCCACGAGTTCGGGCTCGACCGGCCGCTGCCGGTGCAGTACGCCGACTACGTCTGGCGTGCCCTGCACGGCGACCTCGGCCTCTCGGCGATCACCCACGAGCCGGTATTCTCGGAGTTCATCGCCCGCTTTCCGGCGACGGTCGAGCTCTCGGTCGTCGCCCTGCTGTTCGCGCTGGCGCTCGGCCTGCCGGCCGGCATCGTCGCCGCGGTCAAGCGCAACACCGTCTGGGACTACTCGGTCATGGGCGCGTCGCTTACCGGCTACTCGATGCCGATCTTCTGGTGGGGGCTGCTGCTCATCCTTACCTTCTCGGTCGGCCTCGGCTGGACGCCGGTCTCGGGGCGGCTGGCCATCCAGTACGACATCCCGACCGTCACCGGCTTCATGCTGATCGACTCGCTCCTCTCGGGCGACAAGGGCGCGTTTCGCAGCGCCCTCTCGCACCTGATCCTGCCGGCGATCGCGCTCGGCACCATCCCGCTCGCGGTGATCGCCCGGATGACGCGCTCGTCGATGCTCGAGGTGCTGCGCGAGGACTACGTGCGCACCGCCCGCGCCAAGGGCGCCGGGCCGTTTCGCGTGGTGGCGATCCATGCCCTGCGCAACGCCCTGATCCCGGTGGTGACGACGATCGGCCTGCAGGTCGGCACCCTGCTCGCCGGCGCCATCCTCACCGAGACGATCTTCGCCTGGCCGGGCATCGGCAAGTGGCTGGTCGAGGCGATCCACCGGCGCGACTACGCCGCCGTGCAGGGCGGCATCCTGATGACGGCGACGATCATCATCGGCGTCAACCTGATAGTCGACCTGCTCTACGGCGTGATCAACCCCAGGATCCGCCACGCATGAGCGCGCCCGGCCACTCCGAAGCGCTCATCCAGGAGCGCGCTGCGCGCAGGGTAGTCCAGTGAGTGCGCCGTTCGCTGCCACCCCGGCGGTCGCCGCACCGCCCTCGCCGCTGGCCGAGCTCTGGCGCGACTTCCGGCGCAACCGCGGCGCGCTGATCGGCCTCGGCGTCGTCGTCCTGCTCGTGCTCCTCGCGATCTTCGCCAACCTCATCTCGCCCTACGACCCGAGCGAGCAGTACCGCGACGCGACCCTGCGGCCACCGTCTCTGCAGCCGGTCGGTGGCCACGTCTTCCTGCTCGGCACCGACCCGGTCGGCCGCGACGTCCTCTCGCGACTCATCCACGGCACCCGCCTCTCGCTCGTGATCGGCCTGGTCTCGGTCGGCCTGTCGCTCGGCGGCGGCGTGCTGCTCGGCCTGGTCGCGGGCTTCTATCGCGGTCGATTCGCCGAGTACGCCGTGATGCGCCTGATGGACGTGATGCTGGCGCTGCCGAGCCTGCTGCTCGCGGTCGCCGTGGTCGCCGTGCTCGGGCCTGGGCTGGCCAACGCGATGTACGCGATCGCCATCGTCATGCTGCCCCACTTCGTCCGCCTGACCCGGGGCGCGGTGCTCGGCGAGCTGGCCAAGGACTATGTCGCGGCGTCGCGCCTGGCCGGCGCCGGGACCTGGCGGCTGATGTTCGACACCGTGCTGCCGAACTGCGCCGCGCCCCTGATCGTCCAGGCGACGCTCGGCTTCTCGTCGGCGATCCTCGACGCCGCCGCGCTCGGCTTCCTCGGCCTTGGCGCCCAGCCGCCGACACCCGAATGGGGCTCGATGCTGGCGAGCGCGCTCGAGTTCATCCAGAGCGCGTGGTGGGTGGTGACGCTGCCGGGCCTGGCGATCCTGGTCACCGTGCTCGCCTTCAACCTGACCGGCGACGGGCTGCGCGACGCGCTCGACCCGAAGCTGAAGACATAGCCATGGCAGCCATGGCCATGCCTTCAGCGCCGGCCTTGCTCGAGGTCGAGCACCTGTCGGTCGAGTTCGGTTCACCGGGCGCGATGGTGCAGGCGGTCGACGACGTGAGCTTCTCGGTCTCGCCCGGGGAGATCGTCGGCATCGTCGGCGAGTCCGGCTCCGGCAAGAGCGTGACCGCGCTCGCCGTGCTCGGCCTGGTCGATGCGCCGGGGCGCGTCCGCGCAGAGCGGCTCGCCTTCGACGGGCGAGACCTGACGACGATGCCGGCGCGCGAGCGCCGATCCCTCCTCGGCGGCGACATCGCGATGATCTTCCAGGACCCGATGACCAGCCTCAACCCGTCCTTCAGCGTCGCCTTCCAGCTGATGGAGACGATCGCCCTGCACGAGGGCGGCTCGCGCAAGGCACGCCGGGCGCGCGCCCTGCAGCTGCTGAAGGATGTCGAGATCCCCGACGCCGAACGCCGCCTCGACGCCTTCCCGCATCAGCTCTCGGGCGGCATGAGCCAGCGCGTGATGCTGGCGATGGCGATCGCCTGCAATCCGCGCCTGCTGATCGCCGACGAGCCGACGACCGCGCTCGACGTCACGGTGCAGGCGCAGATGCTCGCGCTGCTGCTCAAGCTGCAGCGCGAGCGCGGCATGACGCTGGTGCTGATCACCCACGACCTCGGCGTCGTCGCGGAAGTGGCCGAGCGGGTGCTCGTCATGTACGCCGGCCAGCTCGTCGAGACCGCCGCCGTACCGGCGATCTTCGAGATGCCGCGCCATCCGTACACCGAAGCGCTGCTCGCCGCCTTGCCCGAGCGCAACGTCGGTCAACGGCGCCTGAAGTCGCTGGGCGGCGTGGTCCCCGGCACCTTCGACCGGCCCGCCGGCTGCCTGCTCGCGCCGCGCTGCCCGTACGCGCAGGCGCGTTGCCGCAGGGAGCGGCCGGCGCTGTTCGACCTCGGCGCGAGCCGGGCGCGCTGCTTCTTCCCGCTGCCGGCTCCGGGCGCGCTCGTCTGAGCACGGAGGCAGGTCGGCGCAGCGCCCACGCCCAGCCACCATTCCCATTCCCATGCCCATGCCCATGCCCATGCCCATGCCCGTGCCCGTGCTCGAGGCCGAGCAGCTCACCCGGCACTACGCGGTGTCGACCGGCTTCCTGAAGCCACCGGCGATGGTGCGCGCGCTCGAGGCAGTCTCGTTCGCGCTGGCCGCCGGCCGCACGCTCGCCGTGGTCGGTGAATCGGGCTGCGGCAAGAGCACCCTGGCCCGCCAGGTAACGATGCTCGAGACGCCCACCGCCGGTCTGCTGCGCCTCGCCGGCAGCGACGTGGCACAGGCCGACGCCGCCACCCGCAAGGCGCTGCGCCGCACCGTGCAGATGGTCTTCCAGAACCCGTTCGCGAGCCTCAATCCGCGCAAGAAGATCGGCCAGGCGCTGGCCGAGCCGCTCGCCATCAACACCCGGCTCGCCCCGGCCGAACGGGAAGCGCGCTCGCGCGCCATGCTGGCCCGGGTCGGGCTGCGCCCCGAGCACCACGACCGCTATCCGCACATGTTCTCGGGCGGGCAGCGGCAGCGCGTGGCCATCGCTCGCGCCCTGATGCTCGAGCCGAAGGTCGTGGTCGCCGACGAGCCGGTCTCGGCGCTCGACGTCTCGATCCAGGCGCAGGTGCTCAATCTGCTCATGGACCTGCAGGAAGAGACCGGCGTCGCCTACCTCTTCATCTCGCACAACCTCGCCGTCGTCCAGCTGATCGCCGACGACGTGCTGGTGATGTACCTCGGCCGTGTGATGGAGCGGGCGCCCAAGCGCGCGCTCTTCGACGCGCCGCGCCATCCCTACACCCGGGCGCTGTTGGCGAGCACGCCAAAAGTCGGCGCGGCGCGCGGCGAAGCGGCCCTCGCCAGTGCGGCACGGACCGCCCTCTCGGGCGAGCTGCCCTCGCCGCTGGCGCCGCCTTCGGGCTGCGTCTTCCGCACCCGCTGCCCGCATGCGATCGCCGCCTGTGCCGAGCGGGTGCCGCCGCTCGTGCCGGTCGGCACGGCGCACGACGCGGCCTGCATCCGCCTGGCCGAGATCGGCTGAGCCGTCGCGATCGCAACCGAAGTCTCAGCGCACGAGCAGGGGCGACGGCAGCGCGAGACCGCGCCGGGCCATCACGGTCCGGATCCGGTCGGGGTAGTCGCTGATGAGGCCGTCGACACCCCATTCGATCAGCCGGTCGGCGACGTCCACGTCGTTGACGGTCCAGGGAATCACCTTCAGGCCGATCTGCTGCGCGCTCTTCAGATCCTCGCGGCTCAGGCTCGCGTGGTTCGGCGACCAGATGGTTCCGCCCGCCGCCTTCACCATGTGGCCGGGGCTCGCGTAGTCGCGCAACAGCAGGCCGGCGGTCCAGGTGCCGCCGGACAGCGTGTCGGCACTGCGGCTGCGGACGCTAAGGTACACCGTGTCCATGCCCGGCTCGAGCTGCTGCACCAGCTTCAAGGTGCGCCAGTCGAAGCTCTGGATCATGACCCGCCGCGTCATCCCGGCCTCGCGGACCACCGCCAGCAGGGCGCGCACGAAAGGCTCGGGCTCGAGAGTGTCGCCCGGCGCGGTCGGCGAGACCTTGGTCTCGATGTCGAAGCGGACATCGTCGGCACCGAGCGCCTTGATTCGAGCGAACACCGCGGCCAGGGTCGGCAGCCGCTCGCCGTCGCGCGCCACCTGGGTCGCGAACTGGCGACCGTAGTCGCTGGTGGGATCGAGCCGGCCGACGTCGTAGGCCTGCAGCTGGGCCAGCGTCAGATTGCGGATCAGCGGCCCGCGCTCCTTCAGCCAGCGGCCCTCGGCGTCGCGCGTGAGCGCCGGATTGAGCGCCGGATCGTGCGCGACGACGACGACGCCGTCGGCGGTGATGGCGGCATCCATCTCGAGCGTGCTCACGCCGATCGCGAGCGCTTTCTCGAACGCGGCGAGGGTGTTCTCGGGCGCGTTGCCGCGGGTTCCGCGATGGCCTTGCAGGTCGAACGCGGGAGCCGACGCCGGCGATAGCGCCGCAGCGACAAGGACGGCGCCCATCAGGAAAGTCTTCATCAGCGTCTCCGCAGGTTCGCAAGGCCACCCCACCGCCAGCAAGACGGGATTCTCGGCCAGGGTCGCGCGCCGACGTCGGTCGCGCTGCATCCGGCGCAGAGTCTGAAACAATCCGCAGCGTGACAGCCCTCGACCTCCAAGCCGGCGTCGCTCATATGGGCGGGCTCGCGCGTGCTGCCGGCCGGACCCTCGCCGCCGCGCCCGTTGCCGCGCGCAATCGGGCGCTGCTCGCGCTGGCGCGGCGCCTTCGCGAAGGCCGCGCGGTGCTGTTCGAGGCCAACCGCGCCGACCTGGCCAGTGCTGCCGGAGCCGGCCTCGCGCCGCCCCTGCTCGAGCGGCTGAAGCTCGATGCGGCGGCGATCGAGACGGTCGCCGCGGGCTGCGAGCAGATCGCCGCCATGCCCGACCCGATCGGCGAGATCAGCGGCCTGCGCCAGCAGCCGAGCGGGATCCGGGTCGGCCGGATGCGCGTGCCGATCGGCGTCTTCGCCATGATCTACGAGAGCCGGCCCAACGTCACGATCGAGGCCGCGGCGCTGGCCATCAAGAGTGGCAACGCCTGCATCCTGCGCGGCGGCTCGGAAGCGCTGCAGTCGAACCTGGCCCTGGCCGGGCTGGTGCGCGAGTCGCTCGGCGAAGCCGGCCTGCCGCCCGACGCGGTGCAGCTCGTCGAGACCACCGACCGCGCCGCGGTCGGCTTCCTGATCGCTTCGCCCGAGGCGGTCGACCTGATCATCCCGCGCGGCGGCAAAGGCCTGATCGAGCGGATCGCCCGCGAGGCGAAGGTGCCGGTGCTCAAGCACCTCGACGGCAATTGCCACGTCTACGTCGACGCCGAGGCCGACCTGGCGATGGCGCTGGCGATCGTCGACAACGCCAAGACGCAGAAGCTGAGCCCGTGCAACGCCGCCGAGTCGCTGCTCGTCCACGCCGCGGTCGCGCCGCGCTTCCTGCCGGCGATCGGCGCCGTGTTCGCGGCCAAGGGCATCGAGATGCGTGGCGACGCCGCGGCGCTGGCCCTGCTGCGCGGCGTCGCGGGCGCCCGCCTGGTCGCCGCCGGCGAGGCTGACTGGAGCGAGGAATACCTGGCGGCGGTGATCAGCGTCAAGGTGGTCGGATCGCTCGACGAGGCGATCCACCACATCGAGCGCTACGGCTCGCACCACACCGACGCGATCGTCACCGATTCGCACGCCAACGCGATGCGCTTCCTGCGCGAGGTCGATTCGGCAAGCGTGATGATCAACGCCTCGACGCGCTTTGCCGACGGCTTCGAGTACGGCCTGGGCGCCGAGATCGGCATCTCCACCGACAAGCTGCATGCCCGCGGCCCGGTCGGCCTGGAGGGCCTGACGTCGCAGAAGTGGGTCGTCTTCGGCCAGGGGGAAACGCGTGGCGCTTGACCCGCGGCGCGCCCTGGTGCTTTTTTCCGGCGGCCAGGACTCGACCGTCTGCCTCGCCCACGCCCTTGACCGCTACGCATTCGTCGAGACGGTCGGCTTCGACTACGGCCAGCGCCACCTGGTCGAACTCGAGAGCCGCCAGCACGTTCGCTCGCAGCTGCACGAGCGGTTTCCACTCTGGGCGGCGCGCCTCGGCGACGACCACATCCTCGACCTGTCGCTACTGGCTCAGCTCTGCGACACCGCGCTCACCAGCCAGCGCGAGATCGAGATGAACGCGGGCGGCCTGCCGAACACCTTTGTTCCGGTCCGCAACCTGCTCTTCTTCACCGTCGCCGCGAGCGTGGCCGACCGACGGGGCCTGAGCGTGCTGATCGGCGGCATGTGCGAGACCGACTATTCCGGCTATCCGGACTGCCGCGACAACACCCTCAAGGCGCTGCAGGTCGCGATCAGCCTCGGCCTCGACAAGTCGATGACCGTCGAAACGCCGCTGATGTGGCTCGACAAGGCCGAGACCTGGGCGATGACCGAGCGGCTGGGCGGCGAGCCGCTCCTCGAGCTCGTCATCGAGCACACCCACTCGTGCTACCTCGGCGATCGCGAGCACCGCCATGCCTGGGGCTACGGCTGCGGCCTGTGCCCGTCGTGCGACCTGCGCCGCAAGGGCTACGACGCCTGGCTCGTCAGCTGACCGGCCACCCAGGTCGTTCCGGTGCGCCCCGCCTCGACCTCACCAGCCATGACGACGACCCAGCTCAGCGCGGCCGCCTTCGCCGCCGCGCTGGTGTTCTGGATGGTGGGGGCGTACAACCGGATGGTGAGCCTGCGCAACGCCCTGGTCGCGCGCTTCGTCCCGGTCGACACGCTGGGCCGGCAGCGCCAGGCCCTGCTCGAGCGGCAGATCGACCTGCTCGGCGCAGCGCTCGCCGGCGCCGGGCCGCGTCTGGATGCCCTGCGGGCGGCGGCGCGCCAGGCCGACGCCGCGCGCGAGCACGCCCGGTCCCGGCCCGGTGCCGCCGGCGCGGTGACCAGCCTGCGCGTCGCCGAGGAGATCCTGGCCGACGCCCGGGCCCGCCTGCCGGTCCAGACGGCAGCCAGCGGCGAGCTGCCCGACATCAACGCCCTGCTCGCCGAGGGCGATACGGCGCTGGCGTTCGCCCGGCGCGAGTTCAACGGCGCGGTCGCCGCCTACAACGCGGCGGTGCGCCAGTTCCCGACCCTCCTGCTCGCCTGGCTGTTCGGCTTCCGGCCGAGCGCGACCCTGTAGCGCGGCGCGCTCCGATGGCCGACGACACCTACGCCGCAAACCAGGCGGCCGACGATCCCGAAAAGAACGCCTCCGACCGGCTGTGGCGCGTCCATGGCGCTGTCGAGCTTCGGGCCGCAGTACTGGCCTTGCTGCTGCCGCCCGGCAGCAAGCGCGCCGCGCGCGCCTGGGAGATCGAGACCGCTTCGCTGCGCGGCGTCGAGGGCCTGCGCGAGCACGTGGCGAGTCTCTCGGGCGCGGCCCGCCTGCCCTGGTTCGAGCGCCTGCTTTCGCGCATGGCTCTGCATCCGATCGCCATCCGCCAGGACCTGCTGCGCGCGACCCGTCGCGTGATGGGGGCCCGCGGCCTGGTCCGACCGGTCGACCGCCTGCACTGGCTGGCGATGCGGCGTGGCCTCGGCGAGGTGCCGCCGCTGGCTGCGCGCCCCGAAGTCGGCGTCGAGGTGACCGAGTGGCTCGAGACCGACGTGCTCGCGCTCGCCGTCTACACCGCCTTCCTGGCGCGCATGGTCGTCGACGCGCCCAACGACCCCGACGCCGGCGCGCGCTGGTACGTCAGCGTCATGCACCACTGGCAGCCCCATTGCGACCCGCCGGCCTTCGAGGCGCCCGACGCCGAGAGCGTGTTCGAGGCGCTCGCCCGGCTGCAGACGCTGTCGTGGATGCAGCGCCCGGTGGTCGTGCGCAGCTGGGTGGCCGCGGCGCTCAAGGTGAACGGCGGCGTGCGCCTGGGCGACGCGGCGGCCGACGCGCTGCGCTTGACCTGCACCCTGCTCGATTCGCCCCAACCGGCCGAGCTGGCGCGCCACTACGTCTCGCTGCCCGCCGACGCACCACCGTGACGCTCGCGGGACGCCAAGTGCCCAACTCGGGATCGTTCACGCCCGGCGAGGGCGGAACCTGTCACCTTCGAGGTCCGACCCGTGAATGACAAGGAAACGGCCAACGCCGCAAACACCGCCACCCCGGCGGCCACAGCGGAGACAGCGGCCACAGCGGCTCCAGCGCCCACAGCGGCTCCAGCGCCGATAGCGGCCACAGCGGCCCCGGCGGATGCCGAGGAGCCGGCACGCGCCCTCGTGCATATGCCGCCGATCGACGTGCGCAACCTCGCGCTCGTCGTCCTCGCCGTCATCGCCTCGGTGTGGACCTTGCAGTGGGCCAAGGCGGTCTTCATCCCGCTCCTGCTGGGGGTGATGGCCAGCTACGCGCTGACGCCCGTGGTCGACCGGCTCGAGCGCTGGCGGCTGCCGCGCGCCGCCGCCTCCGGGCTGCTGCTCGCGGCGATCGTCTCCGGCCTCGGCTGGGGCACCTGGGCGCTCAGCGACGACGCCAACGCGATGATCGCCACCCTGCCGGAGGTCGCCCAGAAGCTGCGCAAGACGCTGCAGAAGCCCGGGCCGAGCAGCAGTTCGGCGATCGAGAAGGTGCAGCAGGCGGCGACCGAGATCGAGCGGGGGGCCGACGAGAACGCGAGCCCGGCGTCGGCGCCCGCCTCGGGCGCGGCAGCGCGTTCCGGCGCGTCCGGCCCGCTGGCCACGCCGCCGGCGGCGACCGCGGCGGCGCGGCGCGTCGAGCCGATCTCGCCGACCCTGCCCACCGTGCCGCGCGGCGTGACGCGGGTCGTGGTCGAAAAGCCGCACCTCGACGTCAAGGACTACCTCTGGCCCGGAACGATGGGCCTGGCGACACTGCTCGGCCAGTTCACCCTGGTCGTCTTCATCGCCTTCTTCCTGCTCGCCTCCGGCAACACCTTCCGGCGCAAGATGGTCAAGCTGGCCGGGCCGACCCTCAGCCAGAAGAAGATCACGGTCCAGGCGCTCGACGAGATCCACGTCCAGATCCAGCAGTATTTGCTGGTCCAGGTGGCGACCAGCGTGCTGGTCGGCGTCCTGACCGGGCTGGCCTTCTGGGCTCTCGGCCTCAGCCATGCGCTGATCTGGGGCGTGCTGGCTGGCCTTACAAACCTCATCCCCTACCTCGGCGCGCTCGTGATCGGCGCCGCCTCGGCGGTGGCGGGTGTCGTCCAGTTCGAATCACTCGATCGCGGCCTGATCCTCGGCGCCGCCTCGTTCGCCATCCACACGCTGGTCGGCAACCTGATCACCCCCTGGCTGCTCGGCCGGGCCGGCCGGATGAGCCCGGTCGCGGTGTTCGTGGGCGTGCTCGTGTTCGGCTGGCTGTGGGGAATCTGGGGCCTGCTGCTCGGCGTGCCGATCCTGATGGTCGTGAAGTCGACCTGCGACCGGATCGACAGCCTGAAGCCGATCGGCGAGCTGCTCGGCGATTGAGCCGCCGTGCCGCCCCGAGGGGCGAATGGCGGAGTGCGAAGCACGAAGGTGCTCTATCAGCGGACGCGACGACGCGCGTCTTTCTGTTCAGCCTGCCGGCGGGGCAGCGCCGGGCCTGGCGCGCGCCAGTCGCCAGACCAGCGCAGCGAGCGCGACGACGCCGCCGACGAGCACGCCCCAGAGCAGCCAGGGGCGCAGGCGCGCCATGCGCTCGGCCTGTGCAGCGGCCCGCGCCGCGTCCGGTACTTCGGCGAACGCGCCCAGCGTGGCTCGGCCGAAACGCGGGCGTTCCTCATCGAGCTGCGGCACCAGAGTCGCCGCCGGCAAGGCGCCGACCGGCGCGTCGACGGAGCCGGACAACAGTCGATAGGGCGGCTGGCCGCTGGCCGCGAACACCAGCGAGGCGAGCCGTGCATGGACGACCAGACGGGTCTCTGCCGGGTCGAGCGGGGCGGCGCGCGGATCGGCCACCACGCGCAGGAAGCGCAGCCCCACCGGCAGCGCGATCGCCGGCGATTCGGCGACCGCCCCGGCCCGCTCGAGCCGATAGAAGACGGCGCCGCCGAGCTCGTGCCAGGGCTCGGCGGGGTGGCTGCGCCCTTGCAGGCGGACCGGAGCGACCCGCGTCCCGGATGCGAAGCGAAGCTCGAGGTCGACCAGCGGCAGCTCGCCGCCGAGGTCGAAGTGGAGCGCCCCGGGCGCCTCCTTGCCGGTGCCGCCGGCCGGCTCGGCGCCTGGCGCGAACCCGAGCTCGGTGGCCGCCTCCAGGGCCAGCAGGTCGGGGGCCGGGGCGACCGACGCCGCGCCGGCCAGGCGCGGTGCGCCTGCCGGGTCGAGCCAGGTCAGCCGGACGAAACGGACCGCAGCATCGGGCAGGGCGACGATCGGCTGGGCCAGGACGCCGGTCGCAGACTGCAAGGCCAGCAACTGGCCGCCCGGCACCCCCCGCCAGGTGCGCAGGTCGGTGCTCGTCTCGATCGCATACGTCGCCGAGAACTCGGCCGGGCCCGTCCAGCGCATCTGCAGGCGCCTTGGCGGCGGCTCGGCCGCCTTGCTTTGGCCGAGGTCGATCAGCCAGCCGGGCGAATCGGCCGCGGCCGATGCCGATCGGGCGGCTGGCACCGTCGACCGGCGCACCGAGATCCGGTCCCCTTCGACCGTTACTTCCACCGGCGAGGGCCAGACCTGGCCGGCGGCGGGCCGAGGCGGCAAGGGGTAGAGCGTCGCCTCGCGCAAGCGCTCGCTGGCGGGCGGCGCAGGACGCGGCGCGAGCACCGCGAAGGGAACCCGTTCGCCGCGCGCATCGACGATGCGCAGATCGCGCAGGTCGGGTTGCCGCACATGTCCATAGGCCGACGGCGGCAAGGCCAGCTCGACGAACGGCGCCGCCGTGACGAGCTCGATCGGCGCCAGATAGCGATAGGGCTGCACCTCGGCGGCGGCGACCGGGCCGACGACCCACCCGACGATCAGGGCAGCGAGCGCGGCGCGCCCGCCGATCGAGTGGTCAGGTCGCAGCATGGCGCACCTCCCGGGTGGGCAAGGGGGCGACGTAGCCGATCACCAGCATCAGCACGCCCACGCCGATGAAGGAGACGATCCGCGTCACCGTGCCGGTGCCCGACAGGTCGACCAGCAGCAGCTTGAAGACGACCGCCGAGAGCAGCGCCGCGCCGACGATCCAGGGCACGCGCACGCCGCGCCGGGCTCCCCACCACATCGCCGCCAGTGCGGCAAGCGCCCACAGCAGGGCCAGGCCGCTCTGCACGGCAAGCGAGCCGAGCCAGGCGTCGACGCGGTACGGCACGTCGGCGTAGTGATGAAAGGCGCGGACCAGCATGGCATTGAGCCAGACGAAGCCGGCCGCCGCGAGCGCCCCGAGCGGCCACCCGGTGGCACGGCCAATCGCGCGCAGCCAGAGCAGGATCGCCGCCAGCGCGAGCGCGACACCGAGGTCGAGCGGGTTGAGGAGCGGCAGGTGGGGCAGCGGCGCGGCGCTGCCGTCGCAGGCGAGGTTGGCGGCCAGCGTCCACAGCCAGAGGCCGGCCGCCAGCACGGCCGCGGCGGCGCGGGCATAGGCCGCGGGCGCCGCGCGGACCGGCCAGACGGTGGCGGTCGCCGGACGCGCGAGCAAGAGAAGCAGGGCGGCGGGCACGACCAGCCAGCCCAGCCATGGCCAGGCGCTCGCCGCATCGCCGGCATCGGCACTCACGGCCCGCCCGGCCAGCGCGCCGAGCAGGGCGAAGGCAAGAAAGCCGATTGCATGCGCCCCATCGGCAACCGCCACCGGCCAGCGTGGCGCGGCCGATCGAAGCACCCAGGCATGGACCGCGAAGGCAATCGGCCAGGCCCAGGCGCCGCCGTCCTGCCAGGGCGCGGCGAGCTCGCCGGCGACCAGCGCCGCGGCGATGAAGAGGAGCGGCGCATGGGCGGCCGCCGGCCAGGCGATCGACGGCCAGGCGAGTCGCGCCGCGAGCAGCACGTAGAGCAGGGCGATGCCGCTGGCGGCGACCAGCAGCGCCGCGGGAGCGAGGCGGGGGTCGACGAAGGCGGCGATCTCGATGCCCGCGGTCGCGATCGCCCAGAGCGTCGCCGCGACGATCAGGAGCGGCTCGGCGAGCTCGTCGCCGGTCGCCAGCGCGCCGTCGCGCCGGCCGCGGTGGACGAAGAAGGCGGCGGCGATCGCCGCGCCGGCCGCCATCAGGCCGTTGAACAGGTAGGCGTTGAAGACCGCCACCGGCAAGCCGTGCCGCTCGCGGGCGAGGAGCATCGAGACGCCGGCGATCAGGAACAGCAGGTAGCCGAACAGGCGCGGCAGGCCGCGCTGCTGGCGAAAGCCGATCCAGACCAGGCCGGCCGCCTCGAGCGTCCAGGCGCCGGCGGTGCTGCGCGCGTCGAGCGCGAACGGGATCACCAGGGTCAGGAAGACGGTCGCGATCGCCAGGCTGGCGTCGAAGGTCAGGCCGAGCTCCGGGCGCCGCTTCATCCGCGACGCGAGCAGCACGTAGAAGCCGGCCAGGGCGAGCGCCGAGAGGGCGGTGCCGAACGGCGTGTCGCGTACCAGCCCGTACTGGAGCGCGAAGACGAGCGTCGGCAGGCCGAACAGGAGGCTGCTGTTGACCCAGGCGTCGCTGCGATGCGCCGGGCCGGCCGCGGCGCGCCGCGCCGGCAGCAACATGATCAGGACGAACAGCAGGAAGAAGGCGATCAGGAACGCTTCGCTCATCGCGAACGACTCGGGCCGATAGCGCAACACACCCCAGGCGGTGGCGACGCCGAAGGTGGCGACGAAGCCAACCAGGTTGAGCGAGCGCCAGGTGCGGAACCAGGCGACCGCGGCGATCCCGGCGTCGAGCACGAAGTAATAGGCGAACAGGGCGGCCGCGTTGTCGGAGCCGGTCGAGACGATCAGCGGCGTCGCGAAGCCGCCCAGCGCGCCGACGACGGCAAGCGAGCGGGCGTCCTGCAGCACGGCGAGCGCGGCGGCGAGCGCGGCCACCACGACCATCAGGGCGAACGCCGGGCCGGCGCCAAGCACGCCGTAGAAGCGGAATGCGGCGAACAGCGTCAGATAGAGCACCGCGACAGCGCCGCCCTGCAGCACCTGCGCGTAGCCGGGGCGCGACAGGCGGAGCCGCCAGCCGACGCCGAGCAGGACCAGCGCGGCAGCGCCGACCGCCGCCAGGCGCAGCTCGGGCGGCAACTGGGTGTGCTCGGCCGCGTATTTGGCGAGGAAGGCGAGGCCGACGAAGAGGATCGCCACCCCCGCCTTGACGATGGTGTTGCCGCCGACCAGCCACTGTCGCAGCGGCTCCCAGGGCGAAGGACGCGAGGCTGGCCGGCCGCTCGGCTCGGGCGGCGCGACCGGTGCGACGAGCCCTTCCGGCATCGGCGCGGCGGCGGCGCCGGCGCGCGACGGCAGGTCGACCGGCGCCGAGGGGAGGCCCGCCGGCCCGACGATCGGCACCGGCCTGACGATCGGCACCGGCCCGACGATCGGCACCGGCCCGACGATCGGCGACGGCGCGTCGACCTCGGCCGGCGCGGCGCGGTCGAGCGGATCGACGGCCGCCGACGCGAGCGGTGCGGCGGCCGTTGGCGTGGCCGCCGCAGTGACAGCGCCCGGCTCGGCCGTCCCGGCAGCGCCGACGCGCAGGGCGGCGAGCGCGCCGCGCAGGCCGGCGATCTCCTTGTCCTGGCGCAGCACGCGCACGAGCAGCCAGCCGAGCACCGCTCCGACGAGGGCACCGAAGGCACCGCCGCTCGCTCCGCCGATCACGGCGCCGACAAAGATCGCAATCAATGGGACCACGCGCACTCCCCCTTGGACATCGAAAAACTCTAGCAGCCGGGCTCGCTCGCCAAGGCCCGACTGCGGGGGATGCGACCCTTCAAGTATCGCGGTCGCGGGGCGCGCCTCTCTCGGCAGCGCCCGCCGCCTCCC
>JBDTUG010000051.1:0-15784 GCA_040007855.1 Caldimonas sp. | reverse complement strand
CCTCAACCAATACCGAGACACCCGTGATGAAGAGCTTGAAGTGGGCGCTGGCGGCAATGACCGCCCTGATGTTGGTGGCGTGCGGTGGCGGCGGAGGCAGTGCCGGCACCTCGCCGTTCGGCGGCGGTAGCGGCGCACCTGGAACGCCCACCGGCTCTTCGCTGGTCCTCTCGATTTCGTCGACCGTCGCCACCGCCGCCGCGCCGGCGACGGTGACGGCGACGCTCAAGGATGCGAACGGCCTGCCGCGGGTCGGCGAGCTCGTCACGTTCTCGACCGTCGGCAACCTCGGCGCCTTCAACGTCAGCACCGCGCTGACCGACGCCAACGGTCAGGCGGTCGTCCTGCTGACTCCGGCTTCGGCCACCGTCAACGGCGCCGACCTCGTGCTGGCCAAGGTGACGATCGGCACGACCGCCGTCACCGGGACGATCGGGTTTCAGGTGAGCCCGAGCAGCACGCCGGTCAACACCGGCCAGCCCACGATCACGGTGGGCCTCAGCACGACCGCCATCACGTCCGCGACTCCGGCCACGCTGACCGCCACGGTCAAGGACGCCAACGGCGTGCCGCTCCCCGGGCAGGTGGTCAAGTTCACGACCGCCGGCACGAGCATCGGCTCGTTCAGCATCTCCTCTGCCCTGACCGACGCCAACGGACGCGCCTTCACGACGGTGAACCCGGCGACCGCCACTTCGAACGGCGCCGATCTCGCCATCGCCCAGGCCACGGTCGCCGGCACGCTGGTCACAGACTCGGCCGGCTTCTCCGTGACCTCGTCGGGTTCGTCGGTGGGAACACCCTCGATCACCCTGATTCTCTCCACGTCGACGGTCACGACCGCGACCCCCGCGACCCTCACCGCCACGGTCAAGGACGCCACCGGCGCCGGCGTCGTCGGCCAGGTCGTCAAGTTCAGCACCGTCGACGGCCTCGGCACACTGACCGTGACCTCGGCGCTGACCGACGGCACCGGCGCGGCCAGCACCACCCTGGTCGCTTCCTCCGCCACGCAAAGCGGTGCCGACCAGGTGCTCGCGTCGACCACCGTCAACGGAAAGGACTTGCAGGCTTCGAAAGGCTTCCAGCTGACGGCGGCGAGCGTCGCCATCGCCAGCGTCACGGCCGACACCGCCAGCCTGGGCGCCTACGGGCAGACCAACGTGCTGGTCAGCCTGTCGGGCTTCACCGCCGGCACGCCGGTCACGACCTCCATCACGTCGGGTTGCATCGCTTCTGGCAGAGCGAAGCTGACGCCGGCGACGGTGACCACCACCAACGGTCTGGCGGGCTTCACTTACCTGGACAATGGCTGCGGCGCAACGACGGACACCCTGCGCGTCAGCCTGGTCGGCTCGGCATCGGCCATGTCGCTGCCGATCGCGATCAGTGCGCCGGCCGCGAACAGCATCACTTTCACCTCCGCGACGCCCGTATCGATCTTCCTCAAGGGGTCGGGGTTCGTCGAATCCTCGACGATCAAGTTCCAGGTGCTCGATGGCAGCGGCAACGGGCTTCGCGATCAAGATGTCCTGCTGCAGGCGACGACCTTCGCAGGCGGCCTGACGCTCGATAGCGGTTTTGTCGACGTCGTCAGGAAGAGCGACGCATTCGGCTTCGTGCAGGTCCTGATCAATTCGGGCACCGTGCCGACCCCGGTTCGGATCAAGGCGAGCCTGGTGGCGACGCCGACGATCACCACCGTCTCGAGCAGCCTGGCGATTGCCGTTGGCCTGCCTTCCCAGCTCAACTTCTCACTCTCGCAGAAGACGCTGAACATCGAAGGCTACGACATCGACGGGACGACCAACGCCTACAACATCATCGCCTCGGACCGGCTCGGCAACCCGGTGCCAAGCGGCACGGCAGTGAACTTCGTCACCGAGGGCGGCCAGGTCGAAGCGATCAAGCTCACGACCATCGACGCCACCGGCAATGCCAGGACGAGCGCCAACTTCCTGTCTGCGTCGCCGCGACCGCTCGACGGGCGCATCACGGTGGTCGCCTATGCCCTGGGCGAAGAATCGTTCCTCGACCTGAACGGCAACAACGTCTGGGATGCGCTCGAGCCCTTCCAAGATCTGGGAAGCGTGTATCTCGATCGGTACTACAACGGGCACTACAACGCGATCACCGACCAGTTCATCTCGCTGTCGCTCCCCGGCGCCTCGACGGCCCCGTGCAACACGGGCGCGCCCAACAACCACCCGTTGCTCGCGCTCGACACGACGATTCCGTCCATCCCGTCGACTCCGTCCTTCGCCGGCTTCGCTCCTCCGCCGGTGCCGACCTCGTGTGACGGCACCTGGGGCAAGGCCTATGTGCGACGCGCCGCCCAGACGGTTCTGTCGACATCGTCCGCCGGGCCGCTCTGGAATGCCCCGCCTGCCGATCTGTATCCCACGAACGATCTGTTCGGCGGCACGGTAACGGCCGGCTCGAACACGGTCACTTCCGTCCTGCCCTTCTACGACCTCACGTCGCTCGCCGTCGGGCAAACCGTACTTTCATCGTACTTCCCGACGGGTACGACGATCGTTTCGAAGGATGCAGTGGCGCGGACGGTGACGCTGTCCCTTCCTGCAACGAGGGCACCCACGGCGCCGTCCTCCCTGACTCCGCGCGTCTATGCGTCCTGCGTCAGGACGCCGCCGCTGATCGTCGGCTACGACGCCGCCGAGGGACAACTGCTCCAGACCTTCCTGCCGATCGGCTATGGCGGCTCTGCGCTCTACAACGCTTCGACGTATTCCTTCCTCGTGGCCGACGCGAATCCGGTTCGCGTCAATCCTATGGCGGCTGAAACGACGATCACGGTGACCGCCTCGACGGGGCTCACGGCCAAGCTGCTCGGCGGATCGCCGGTGCCAAGCAGCCCGGAAGCGACCTTCGCCACGTTCTCGGTGACCTTCGGCCTGACCGCGACGACCGGCACGGTGACTTTGACGTTCACGTCGCCGAGCGGCCTGTCGACGAGCGCGACGATTCCGGTCAACCAAGGCCCGCCGTCCGACGACATACTCTTCTCGCCTTGCTGATTTCCCTCGTGGGCTTGCCGGGAAGCGGCAAGTCCACGATCGGTCGGCGGGTCGCCCGGGATCTCGCGGTGCCGTTCTTCGACAGCGACCTGGAAGTCGAGCGTGAAGCGGGTTGCTCGATCGCTTCCTTTTTCGAGCAGTACGGCGAGCCGCGATTTCGCGACCTCGAGCAAGCCGTCGTCGCCCGCCTCACCGAGGCGGACGACGCGGTGATCGCCACCGGCGGCGGCGCCGTGCTGCGCGAGGCCAATCGTGCCGCGTTGCGGCAGCGCTCGACGGTGGTCTACCTCGACTCGCCGATTGCCGAGATCCTGCGCCGCATCGGCCGCGTCGAGCGCCGCCCGCTCCTGGCCGGAGAGGAAAAACTGGAAGTGAAACTGAACCGCCTGCTCACCGAGCGCGACGCGCTGTATCGCCAGACCGCGCACCTGGTGGTGTTCACCGGGCGCCATTCGAGCGCCGCGGCCGCTGGCCTCGTTGCCTCGCGGCTTCGGGAGATCCGGCAAGAGCCCCAACGCCCGCAGTGGGGTTCTGGCGGGTCGAACGGCTCGCCTCGGTCATGAGCGCAGCGGACCGCGTCGGGTCGGATCGGCGCGTCCGCGTCGAGCTCGGCGAGCGCGGCTACGACATCGTCATCGGCTCGGGCCTGCTCGACGAGCCGGCCCTCTACGCGGCGCTGCCGGCCGATGCCGTGGCCGTGGTGGTGAGCAACGAGACGGTCGCGCCGCTGCTGGCCGAGCCGGTCCTGGCCTGCCTGCGCCAGCGCTTTGGCGCGGTCGAGCTCGTCACCCTGGCCGACGGCGAGGTGCACAAGACCTGGGGCGCCGTCGAGACCATCGTCGATGCGCTGCTCGCGGCGGGCGGCGATCGTCGCGCGCTGCTTTTCGCGCTCGGCGGCGGCGTCGTCGGCGACCTCACCGGGTTCGCCGCCGCCTGCTACATGCGCGGCATCGCCTACGTGCAGATGCCTACGACACTGCTGGCGCTGGTCGACTCGTCGGTCGGCGGCAAGACGGCGATCAACCATCCGCAGGGCAAGAACCTGATCGGCGCGTTCCATCAGCCGAGCCTGGTCGTGGCCGACCTCGCGACGCTCGCCACCCTGCCGCAGCGCGAGTTCGTCGCCGGCCTGGCCGAGGTCATCAAGTACGGCGCCGCGGCCGACGCCGCGTTCTTCGAGTGGATCGATGCTCACCTCGACGAGCTGCTGCGCCGCGAGACCGGGGCACTCGGATATGCGGTCGCCCGCTCGTGCGAGCTGAAGGCAGACATCGTCGGCCGCGACGAGAAGGAGGCCGGGCTGCGCGCGATCCTCAACTTCGGCCACACCTTCGGCCACGCGATCGAGGCCGCCACCGGCTTCGGCAGCTGGCTGCACGGGGAGGCGGTCGGCTGCGGCATGGTGCTGGCGGCGGATCTGTCGGCGCGCCTCGGCTGGATCGACGCGCAGGTCGCGGGGCGCCTGGCCACGCTCGTCGAGCGGGCCGGATTGCCAGTCGTGCTGCCGCCGCTCGCCGCCTCCCGTCTGGCCGGGCTGATGCTGCATGACAAGAAGGCCGAGAGCGGCGCGCCCCGCTTCGTGCTGCTCGAAGGACTCGGTCATGCCAGGCTCGCCCCGGTCGGCGAGCGGCTGGTGCTCGAAGTCCTGCGCGCCCGCGGCGCCACCGATTGATGCTTTCCAGGAGACCTCGATGAAGATCGTCCCGCTGATCGCCTTGTGCACTGTGTTGCTCGCAGCCGGCCCGGCCGGCGCCCAGAAAGCCGCCGCCCCGGCGGCGCCTGCCGTTTTGCCTCAAACGTCGGCAGCTACACCGATGCGGCCGGGCCTGTGGGAGAACTCGATCGCCATCGAGACGGCAGGCTCGACGACCAGGCGAACCATCGTCAGCCGTGCCTGCTACACGCCGGCCGATCTGGCCGACATCGCGCGGCTCCTGCCGAAGCAGCGCGAGCCGGGCATGAAGTGCGAGAACCGCGATGCCAGGGCGCAAGGCGCCAACGCGACCTGGCAGGTCGCCTGCGCGTCGCCGGAGGGCTCGCTGGCCGGAACCGCCGAGATGGCCGTGACGGCCACGACCTACACGGGCCGGGCCGAGCTGGAACGCAAGAAGCGGGGTGCCAAGGCCGAAAAAGTCGCCGAAACGCTCGCCGGCAAGTGGCTGGAAGCCTGCAAGTGAGAACCGCGCTGCCGTCCTCTCGGTAGCGACCCGGTTCCGGGGGCGCGATGCCGACGCGCCCCCGGGAGTCGTGAACTGATGCCGTTGGGCAGCTCGGCATCGCCGTTCGCCGCTCCTGCCGGTCCGTTCGTCGGCTGCACCTGCGGCCCCCGGTCGCCATTCCTACACTCCCCCCAACAAAGGAACCTGGGCATGCGCACTCAGCACGGATTCACCCTCATCGAGTTGATGATCACGGTCGCGATCGTCGCGATCCTGTCCGCCATCGCGATCCCCGCGTACTCGGAGTTCGTCATTCGCGCCCGGATCACCGAGGCGACCAACGCGCTGTCCGACATGTCGCTCAAGATGGAGCGCTACTTCCAGGACTGCCGCCGCTACGACGCCTGCGGTGCGACGCCCGCCGCCTGCCAGCTCAATACCGTCGCGCCGCCGCCGGCGCCGACCGCCCACTTCACCTACGCCTGCCAAGTCGGCCAGCTCACCTACACGGTGACCGGTACCGGCGCCGGCTCGATGACCGGCTTCGAGTTCACGATCGACCAGGCGAACACCAAGACCTCGCGCGGCCCGGCGGGCTGGACCGCGTCGCCTTCCTGCTGGATCCAGCGCAGGGACGGCTCGTGCTGAAGCGGCCGGCACAAGGCGGGTTCTCGCTGATCGAGCTGGCGACGGCGATCACGATCCTCGCGATCCTGATGATGCTCAGCATGCCTTCGATCTCCGAATACCTGCAGAACGCGCGCCTCGGCGCGGCCGCGCAGAGTTTCTACTCGGGCCTGAACCTGGCGCGCAGCGAAGCGATCCGCCGCAACGGGCCGGTCGAGTTCGCGATGACCAGCACACCGATCGCCGCCGGCGTCGAGAACACGCTGACGCCCGACACCTCTGGCAAGAACTGGGTCGTCCGGAGGCGCCCGTCGGCGTCCGATCCCTACGATTCGCCGCCGATCGACTCGAAGACCGCCCTCGAAGGCGGCGGCAGCACGCCCAACGTCACGGTCACGGCCACCGAGGCGATCGTCACCTTCGACAGCCTGGGCAATGCCGTCACCGGCATCGGCACGATCGCCCTCAAGAACCCGGCCGCCGGCCTGTGCGTCCCGGCGGGGCCGGTGCGCTGCTGGGACGTGCGGGTCGCGCCCGGCGGCCAGGTCCATCTCTGCGATCCCGCCGCGTCGCTCGGCGACAGCCGGGCCTGCTGAGGAACCGCCATGAAAAAACACCAGCAAGGCGTCTTCCTGATCGAGGCGCTGATCGCCATCCTGATCTTCTCGCTCGGCATCCTCGGCATGGTGGCCATGGGCGGCATCGCCATCGCCGCCCAGTCCGACGCCCAGTACCGGACCGAGGCCGCCAACTACGCCAACGAAATCGCCTCGGCGATCGCCCTCGACATCGCGCCCGCCAACTACGCGACCGAGCTGCCCGACTACGCGAACCGGCCGATTCCCGGCGGCACCTGCACTTTCGGCGGCTCCGCCTCCACCAAGCCCGTGGTCGCCGCCTGGGTCGATCGCGTCACCGGGGTGACGGATCCGAAACGCGGCCTGCCCGGCGCAACGGCAGTGAGCCAGCAGATCATGGTCGACGTGACGCCCGGCAGCGGCTTCAACAAGCTGACGATCACCGTCTGTTGGCAGCCGCCTTCTTCGGCGGCGATCGCATTCGCGCCCCCGCACCAGTTCACGCTGGTGAGCTACATCAACTGAAGGCCGAGATGAAGCCCACCCCTCTCCGCCCCCGGCCCGCGCAACGCGGCATGACGCTCGTCGAGGTGCTCGTCGGCCTCGCGATCGGCATGATCGGCATGCTCGTGATCTTCCAGACTGTCTCGGTCTGGAACGCCCGGACCCGTGCCACGACGGCGGGCAACGACTCCCAGGTCACCGGGACGATCGCGATGTTCAACATCGAGCGCGATCTGCGCCTGGCCGGCCAGGGTTTCGGCACGGCGACGACGCCGGTCATGGGCTGCCAGGTGTCCGGATACGACGGCCAGGCGAGCGCGGCCGTCGGCTTTCCGATGGCCCCCATCGTCATCGTCGACAACACCCTGACGAACCGGCCCGACGAGATCGCCGCTCTCTACGGCACCTCACCCTACTTCACCACCGATCAGCGCTACGGCGCGGGAACGGCGCACTCGATCGGCACCTATGACCGCACCGGCTTCAAGTCGGGCGACCTGGTCGTGGTCAGCAACACCGGAGGGGCCCAGCCGGCGACGGCCGATTGCCAGCTGGTCGAGGTCACCGACAACTCCAGCACGGCCGATACCAAGACGCTCAGCTTCGTCGACACCGTGCCGTATACCCATTTCTATCGAAACAACGTGTCGGCACCGCCCCGTTTCAACACCGCGGCCGGCATCGGCGCCAGCTTCCCGAGCGGCAAGGTCTTCAGCCTCGGCCCGGTGCCGCACCGGATGGTCTGGAGCATCGTCAATGGCGTCCTGGGCAAGACCGACGAGTTCCAGGTGACCGGGTTCTTTCCGATCGCCGAGGGCGTCGTCGACATGAAGGCCGAATACGGCTATGACGAGGACGCGAACACGATGATCGCCGACGACGAGTGGCGCAAGGCCCTGCCGGTCGCCGCCGACTGGACCCGGGTGCGGGCGATCCGCGTCGCCCTGCTGGTGCGCAGCCGCAACTACGAGAAGCCGGGGGTGGCCAACTCCGCAGAGCAGAACTACACCGCCGCCAATCCGAAGTGGCACCAGGGCGGCACGGTCCCCACCGACTTCTTCATGCGCAATGTCGATGGCAGCGCCGACACCTTCGCTGACGGCGACCTCGACCCGAACAACTGGCGCAACTACCGCTACACGGTCTACGAGAAGATCTTCCCCGTCCGCAACGTCATCTGGGGCCAGTGATGAAGCCGCAATCCACTGTCAACCTCCGGCGGCAACGTGGCGTCGTCCTGTTCGTCGCGATGATCGTCCTGGTCGTCATGGCGCTCGCCGGCGTGGCGATGGTCCGGCAGTCGGGCACCGGCCTCTCGATCGCCGGCAACCTGGCGTTCAAGCAGAACGCCACCTCGGCCGGCGACCTGGGCACCGAAGCGGCGATCAACTGGTGGGGGCCGCTCAAGAACACGGCCACCCTCAACGCCGACGTTCCGGCCCAAGGCTACTTTTCCGACTGGGGCAGCGCCGTCGGCGATCCCCGCCTGCCCGGCGACCCCTCGCTCTACGACTGGAGCAACGCCCGGGTCATCGCCAACGACGGCACCGACAACGAGGTGGCCTACATCATCGAGCGCCTGTGCCTGAACGCCGGCGACCCGACCACCCCGACCCAGCTCTGCGTCAAGACCCCGCCGCTCGGCGGCGGCGACAAGAGCGGCACCTGCCAGCACTACCCGAGCTCCTGCGGCGAAGACCGATTCTTCGTTCACTACCGAATCTCGACCCGGATCAGGGGCCCGAAACAGACCCTGAGCTACGTCCAGGTCATGGTCCATTGAACCGGACTTCCGAAAGCAGCGCATGAACATCCAGAACAATTCGAAAGCAGCTCAGGGCGCGAGCCGGCTGTTCGCCTGCGCGCTTGCTGCTTCGCTGCTCGTCGCTTCGCCACTGCGTGCCGCGCAGACCGACATCTCGAGCACGCCGATCACGGCCACCAATTCGGCGCAGGTCAAGCCGAACATCATGCTGCTGATGGACACGTCGGACTCGATGCGCTTCAGCCACATGCCCGACGAGGTGGAGCCGGCGATCGGCCCCGGACCGCTGATCACCGACTACGCCAGGGTGGGCTACGAGAGCCCGCAGTGCAACATCCTCTACTACAACCCGACCAAGGACTACATCCTGCCGAAACGGGCAGACGGGTCGTTCTTTCTCCCCCCTTCCTTCGCCGCCGCTCCCTACGATGCCTTCGACACCTTGTCGGTGACTACCGTCGACCTGTCGGTGGCCTTCAAGGCGTACGACAGCGGTTTCCAGGGCCAGGGCACGCTGCGCGGCACGGGCTACGACGACAGTCCACAGGAAGCGTACTACTACATTCACACCGGCGGCACGAACATCACCTCGTACGCCTCACCGGCGTGCGCCGACGCGACGACGAACACCCCGACGCAGCCGGCCTCGGACGGCGGCACCTGGACCCGCTATCGCCCGACCACCGCCGCCGAGCAACAGCACTTCGCGATCTGGTACAGCTATTACCGCCTGCGCATCAACATGATCAAGAGCGCGGCGAGCCTGGCCTTCGCTCCGCTGACGGACAGCATGCGGGTCGGCTTCATCACGATCAATCCGAAGTACCCGTTCAACGTTCCGCTCGCGTCGGACTATCTCAACGCACCGATCAACCCGGACAAGTACCTGAAGATCGCCGACTTCGACACGCCGCAGCGTGGCGCGTGGTACGACAAGCTGTTCTCGCAGAAGACCGGCGGCACCTCGCCTGCCCGCGAAGGCCTGGCCCGCGTCGGCCGGCACTACGCCGGCAAGACCGACGGCATCAACACCGGCATGCCGGAGGATCCGATCCAGTATTCGTGCCAGCAGAACTTCACGATCATGACGACCGACGGCTACTGGAACGACCAGGCCGAAACGCCCGGCGCCGGCCCGGTCAGGATCGACGGAACGACTCCCGTCGGCCAGCAAGACGCTGTCATCGACGCCTACACGACGAACACGGCCACCGCGCCCGACACGGTCACGAACTTCCTGTCGTCGCCCCGGCCGATCTGGGAGGGTGTGCCGAACGGCAAGACGGTCAGGACCGACAAGAAGAACGCCTACCAGTACGCGCCGTGCGGCGTGTACTTCAACCGCACCGATACCCAGGTCAGCGTGGCGACCACGCAGACGCTGATCTCGACCTCGCAAACCACGCAAAGCACGGCCCAATACCTGCAGAGCACGTCGCAGGTGCTCAAGACCAGCCTTCAGAACCTGCAGTCCACGACGCAGATGGCGCAGAGCACGGCCCAGAACCTGCAAAGCACGAACCAGAATCTGCAAAGCACGAACCAGAACCTGCGCAGCCGCACGCAAACCCTCGAGAGCACGAGCCAGGCTCGGCAAAGCACCGTCCAGAACCTGCGCAGCACCTCGCAGATGGTGCAGAACACCTCCCAGACCACCGACATGCGGACCTGGGTGGAGGAGAGCAAGCAGATCAACCGTAGAAGCACGACGCAGACGCGCCGGAGCACCTCCCAGAGCGTGCGCAGCACCAGCCAGTCGCGCATCCAGACGACCCAGAACCGCCAGAGCACGACCCAGACCCGGGCAAGCACCCTGCAGAACCTGCAAAGCACGGTCCAGACGACGCAGCGGACGCTGCAGAACCTGCAGAACACGGTGCAGAACCTGACCAGCACGTCGCAGGCGAGGCGCAGCACTTTGCAGACCATCCAGTCGACGTTGCAGACGCTGACGAGCACTTACCAGGAGCTGAAAAGCACGTCGCAAGTCACCCTGACGACGAGCCAGGTGCGGCAAAGCACCTCGCAGGATCGATATTGCCCTGACTCGGGGGAAACCTGCGCGCCCGTGGCGACCAACGGCTGCGTTCCTGGCAACGGCTTCCACTGCGAGAAGATCACCACCGGGCCCACCCTCGTCGCCAGTTGCACGGCGGCCGACGGCACCCAGTCGAGCAACAACTACGTGCTCGTCACCTGCGCGACCACGGGCTCGTCATCGCCGGTGCTTTCATGCACGCCAGCGATGCCGAATGCCGGCAATGCCTTCACGACGACGACCTGCAACACCGCCGTCACGACCCTGGTCCCGGTCGACACCTGCAATTCGTCGGGTGCGAACATCGGCAATGCCTTCACTGTGACCACCTGCTCGAACAGCGCCACCGGCCCGACGCCCAGCAACGGCTGCACGCCGATCGCCGGCATCGCGGGCAACAGCTACGTCAACACCACCTGCACCAGCTCGACGACCGGCCCGTCCGGCGTGGATCCGGCCACCTGCCCGGCGAGCGTCGCCGCCAGTGCGCTCAATTCCTGGACCGCCACCACCTGCACGACGAACGTGACGACCAACGTCCCGGTGGCCTCCTGCGTGGCGTCGCCGGCCAACGCCGGCAACAGCTGGCTCGACACGACCTGCAACTCGGTGGTCACCACCAACGTGCCGTCGCTGACCTGCTCGGTGTCGGCCGCAGCCGCGGGAAACAGCTGGACCGCCACCACCTGCTCGAACGGCAACACGACCAACGTGGCGGTCTCGTCGTGCACGCCCTCCGCGGCCAACGCCGGGAATCTGTGGACCGCGACGACCTGCCCGGCGCCCGCGACGACCGGGCCGTTCGGCGTCGATGTCTGCACCGGTGTCGCGGCGTCGGGTCTCAACAGCTGGACCGCGACGATCTGCGGCACCAACAACACCACCAGCGTGCCGGTCGCCACCTGCACGGCGGCAGTACGCGGTGCCGGCAACAACTGGACCGACACCACCTGCGGCACCAACACGAGCGGTCCGACCGGCGTGCAGAACTGCGTCGTGACCGCGGCCGCCTTCGCCAACAACTGGACGGCGACGAGTTGTGCGCCGAACAACACCACCAACGTTGCGGTGGGCACCTGTACCGCGGCGGCTCCCAGCGCCCTCAACTTCTGGACGCTGACGACCTGCCCGGCCGCCGTCGTCGTCGGTCCGAACGCCGTCGACCCGGCTCTGTGCACGGCCGCCGCCGCTTCCGCACTGAACAGCTGGACGACGACCACCTGCCCGCCTCTCGTGGCCAACAACACTCCGTCGGGTACCTGCACGGCTGGCCCGGGGACGGCGATCAACAACTGGGTGACCACCACCTGCCCCGCCCCCCTGCTGACCGGTCCGACCGGCGTACAGATCTGCAATCCGTCGGCCGGGATCGCGCCCAACTGGATCACGACCACCTGCGCCCCCAACAACACGACCAACGTCGCGGTGGGAACGTGTACCGCCGCGTTGGCCGCCGGAGCCAACCTCTGGACCGCCACTACTTGCCCGGCGCCGACGATCACCCAGGCCCCGGTGGCCGTCCAGACCTGCACGGCCGCCGTTGGGACTATCGTGAATGGTTGGGAGTCGACGATCTGCACGAACCGATCGAGCACCATTCCCTCGGGGGTCTGCGTGCCCTCCGGTCCGACCGCGCTCAACGGCTGGGTCACCACGGTGTGCAACGTCCTCACCGGCAACTCCATCCCGGTCCAGACCTGCACGCCGCAGACCGGCAGCGCCCTCAACAACTGGATCACGATCACCTGCCCGGGGCCGATCGTCAACAACAACGTCCCGGTGCTGACCTGCACCGGGTCGGTTGCGACCGCCCCGCTCTGGACGACGACCACCTGCCCGCCGCCGGTCGTGACGACCAACGTGCCGGTCGCCAGCTGCACGGCTGCGCTGCCGATTGGGCTCAACAACTTCGTCCGCACGACCTGCCCGGCGCCTATCACGACCGGCCCGGCCGGCGTGCAGACCTGCGTCGCCGCCCCACCGGGGATCGGCAACAACTATGTGGCGACGACCTGCACGCCGAACAACAACCTGAACCAGGCTGTGTTCAGCTGTGCCGTTTTGCCCGCGAACGCGGGCAATCAATGGGTCGACACGACCTGTCCGGCCGCGATCGTGACGACCGATGTTCCCGTGGCGACCTGTAGCGCCGGCCCGGCGACCCTGGCCAATGGCTGGGTCAGCACCACCTGTCCGGCGGCGGTCGTCACGAGCAACGTGCCGGTCTCGAGTTGCGCGCCGGCAGCCGCCGTCGCCGGAAACAACTTCACCAGCTTCACCTGCCCGGCTCCGATCACGACGGGGAATTCGACGAACTGGGTCGCGACCTGCGCGGCCAGCCCGGCGACCGCGCTCAACAGCTGGACGGCGACGATCTGCTATCCGAACAACACGACCAACGTGGCGGTCGCGGCCTGCGTTTCCGACCCGGTGGCGAACGTCGGCAACAACTGGAAAGCGACCGTCTGCAGCAGCAACGACAGCTACGACGTGCCGTCGCAAACCTGTGTCAACTCGGGTCCGACCGCGCTCAACGGCTACACCACGGTCAGTTGCACGCCGGTCATCACGACCGACGTGCCGGTCCAGAACTGCTCGGCCTCGAACCCGGGGACCGCGGCCAACTTCTGGGTCGCCACGACCTGCACGCCGAACGTCGCCAACAACGTGCCGGTCTCGTCGTGCACGCCGATTCTGGCGACCGCGCTCAACGGCTGGGTGACGACCACCTGCCCGGTCCTCTTGTCCGGACCGAGCGGAACGAACTCCTGCACGAATTCGGGTCCGACCCCGGGCAACAACTACCTCACCACGACCTGCAGCACCGACAACACGGGCCCCATTCCGGTGGCTGCCTGCACGCCGATCCCGGCGACTGCCGCGAACTCCTGGAAGGTCACGACCTGTCCGACCATCATCACCGGGCCGGCGTTCGCGGCCACCTGCACGCCGGCCAATGCCAGCATCGGCAACGACTTCACGCGCACCCAGTGCGACCAGACCGCCGGCAGCAAGATCCAGTACGTGCAGACGAAGACGACCGAAACGACGTTCTTCAGCGGCAGCACCCAGACCAGCTATGCGATCGTCACCGATCCACCGAGCGCCCTGACCGACCTGGACGGTGTCTGCTACGCGCCGAACGTGGCCGCCGCGCCGCTGCCGACCCCGAACCCGGGCGAGGCGAACTGGACCGGCGCCGACACCACCGCCTATCCGAGCTGCTCGGCGTGGCCCTGCTCGGAGTCCTCGGCGCCCGGCCTTTCGCAGAGCGTCAACTCGCTGGCCGACGTGGCGCAGTACTACTACATCACCGACCTGCGTCACCAGAACGACTGGCCGCCCGACAAGGCATTCAACGACGTGCCTTCGGTCGGCACCGGCAAGGAGGACGACCAGGCCCGCTGGCAGCACATGACCACGTTCAGCATCGCCCTGGGTGTGTCGGGAACGCTGAACTTCAAGTCGCGCTACAAGACCGCGGCCACGGGTGATTTCGACGACATCCGCTGCGAAAAGCCGCCTCTGGGAACGCACGCGGCCGACGAGAGCGACTGCAAGAACTGGCCGCTCTGGCCGGATCCGGCGCTCGACTACACGAACAAGAACAACTGGAACAACCCGAAGGGAATCGACGACTTCTGGCACACGGCGGTCAACGGCCGGGGCGTGTTCTTCAGCGCCGCCGACCCGAGCTCGGTGATCGACGGCATGGCCGACGCACTGGCCGGCATCTCGGCGCGCCTGGCCTCCGGGTCGGGGGCGGCGACGTCGAACCTCGAGCCGGTCTCCGGCGACCGGATGATCTATCTCGCCAGCTACACGACCCAGAAGTGGACCGGTGATGTCCAGGCCAAGCAGATCGATCTCGCCACCGGGGCGATCGATCCCGCCCTGATCTGGTCCGCGCAAGCCTTGCTCAACGGCAGGACCAGCGCGGCCTGCGACACCCGGAACATCTACCTGTTCCGTCAGGGCGCGACCAACAATCTCGCCGACTTCACCTGGAACACGAGCGTGTGCGACGGCGGCGGCAACCCGGCAGCGGTGCTGACCGACGGGCTCACCGCGGCGGAACAGGCCCACTTCGGCGCGCTCAACGTCTCGTTGCTGAGCCAGTATCCAGACATGACGGATGGAACCTTGTCCGCCGACCAGCGGACGCCGGCGGCCGGCTCCAACCTGCTCAACTTCATCCGCGGTCAGCGTGGCCTGGAAAACTTCGTCACCAACGACGCCAGCAAGCTCTACCGCGGTCGAGCGCACGTGCTGGGCGACATCGTCAACGGTCAGCCGACCTATGTGCGGGCGCCGTTCAGCCTGTACGGAGACTCCGGCTACGCAGTCTTCAAGTCGACCTACGCAACGCGCACGCCGATGCTGTACGTGCCGGGCAACGACGGCATGCTGCATGCGTTCTATGCCGGCGTCAACGAGACCGACGTCCTGGGTGGCAAGGAGGCCTGGGCGATGATTCCTAGCTCGGTGCTGCCGCGCCTGTGGAAGCTCGCCGACCACAACTACGCCAACCTCCACAACTACTACGTCGACGGCACGCCTTCGGTCAGCGACATCTACGACACTGTCTCCGCGACTTGGAAGACGATCCTGGTCGGCGGCCTGAACGGCGGCGGCAAGGGCTACTACGCCCTCGACGTCACCGACCCGCTGGCGCCGAAGGGCCTGTGGGAGTTCAACTGGGACTCCGCGGTCTGTCCTTCGACCTCGGGCGCCAGCGTGGTGGTCGCGGCGACGGGCAACTCGTCCGACTGCCACCTCGGCTACACCTTCGGCAAGCCGCTGATCAGCAAGCTGGCCGACGGGACCTGGGTCGTGATGGTGACCTCGGGCTACAACAACGTGAACACGCCTCCGCAGACCGGCGACGGGGTGGGCTACCTGTACGTCCTCGATGCGGCGACCGGGAAGATCATCTACAAGATCGCCACCGGCGTGGGCGACGGGACGACGCCTAGCGGGCTGGCCCAGATCAACAACTTCGTCGAGTTGTCCGAGATCAACAACCTGACGGTGCGCGTGTACGGCACCGACCTGCTCGGCAACATCTGGCGCTT
>JBDTUG010000050.1:0-15873 GCA_040007855.1 Caldimonas sp. | reverse complement strand
TCGGCGCGACCACGCTCGACGAATACCGCAAGTACATCGAGAAGGACGCCGCGCTCGAGCGGCGCTTCCAGAAGATCCTGGTCGGCGAGCCGACGGTCGAGGCGACGATCGCGATCCTGCGCGGCCTGCAGGAGAAATACGAGGTTCACCACGGCGTCGAGATCACCGACCCGGCGATCGTCGCCGCAGCCGAGCTGAGCCACCGCTACATCACCGACCGGTTCCTGCCGGACAAGGCGATCGACCTGATCGACGAGGCCGCGTCGAAGGTGAAGATCGAGATCGATTCCAAGCCGGAGGCGATCGACAAGCTCGACCGGCGCCTGATCCAGCTGCAGATCGAGCGCGCCTCGGTGCTGAAGGAAAAGGACGAGGCGAGCCGGCGCCGCCGTGAACTGATCGAAGAAGAAATCGTCCGCCTGCAGCGCGAGATCGCCGACCTGAACGAGATCTGGAAGGCCGAGAAGGCCGCGGCGCAGGGCTCGGCGCACCTGCTAGAGGACATCGACCGCACTCGCTCGCAGATCGAGGCGCTCAAGAGGAAGGGCGACTACGACAAGGTCGCCGAGCTGCAATACGGCACCTTGCCCGAGCTCGAGCGAAAGCTCAAGGAAGCGCAGGCGGGCGAGCAGAAGAAGGGCGCCGAGAAGGGCCGGCCGCAGCTGCTGCGCACGATGGTCGGCGCCGAGGAGATCGCCGAAGTCGTGGCGCGTGCGACCGGCATCCCGGTCTCCAAGCTGATGCAGGGCGAGCGCGACAAGCTGCTGCAGATGGAAGCGAAGCTGCACGAGCGTGTGGTCGGCCAGGACGAGGCCATCACGGCCGTCGCCAACGCCATCCGCCGCTCGCGCTCGGGCCTGTCGGACCCGAACCGGCCGACCGGCTCGTTCCTGTTCCTCGGCCCCACCGGGGTCGGCAAGACCGAGCTGTGCAAGGCGCTCGCCGGCTTCCTGTTCGACAGCGAGGACCACCTGATCCGCCTCGACATGAGCGAGTTCATGGAGAAGCACTCGGTCGCCCGCATGATCGGCGCGCCGCCCGGCTACGTCGGCTACGACGAGGGCGGCTACCTGACCGAGGCGGTGCGCCGCAAGCCCTATTGCGTGCTGCTGCTCGACGAGGTGGAAAAGGCGCACCCCGACGTCTTCAACGTCCTGCTCCAGGTGCTCGACGACGGGCGCCTGACCGACGGCCAGGGCCGCACGGTCGACTTCAAGAACACCGTCATCGTCATGACCTCCAACCTCGGCTCGCAGCAGATCATGCAGATGGCCGGGCAGAGCCACGAGACGATCAACGACGCGGTCTGGGCGGAGGTCAAGAAGCACTTCCGGCCCGAGTTCCTGAACCGGATCGACGAGGCGGTGGTGTTCCACGCGCTCGACGCCAGGAACATCGAGGCGATCGCCCGGATCCAGCTCAGGATCCTCGAGGCTCGCCTCGAGAAGATGGACATGAAGCTCGACGTGTCGCCGGCGGCGCTGGCCGAGCTGGCCAAGGCCGGTTTCGATCCGGTGTTCGGCGCCCGGCCGCTGAAGCGGGCGATCCAGCGCCAGGTCGAGAACCCGGTCTCGAAGCTGATCCTGGAAGGACGGTTCGGCCCGAAGGACGTGATTCCGGTCGACTTCCTGGACGGCCGCTTCAGCTTCGAGCGCGTCGTCCACTGAGGTGGATGCTCCGGCTCGACCGGTTCGTTGCCCGGGGAGGGTGGCGCCCGGTCACTGCCGGGGCAGGTCGGGTCGCGCCGCGACCCCGGCGGGCGGTCAGGCGGCCTGGGTGGGCTCGTCGAAGAGCGTGTCCAGACGCATGATCTGCAGACGGGCGAGCGTCAGGTTGGCGCTCGTCTTGTCGAGCACGGCGTGCATCGACAGGCCCGGGTTCTTCGGCACGCCGCGCAGCAGCAGGTGATGCGAGCCCAGGGTGATCGCCGCTTCCGGCAGGGAGTGGCCGAAGCCGAGCGCCCGGCTCACGTTCATCATCGCGACGAGCAGCTCGCTGCCGTGCGTGGCCAAGGCCATTGCGCCCGGGCCGGCGCCGGCGTGGGCGATCGTGTGGCCGCCCTGGGTCTCGAACACGCAGCAGCTCACCACGCCGTTCAGCTCGCTCACCTGGCGGACGTAGCGCTCGATCAGGGTCGAGGGCGGCGTGGCGGCGAAGCCGGTGCTGGCGATCGCCGGCATCGGCCGCATCGTCAGCGTGATCGCCGGTTGCTCTTCCATGGGCAGGGTGTCGCCCGACGGGATGCCGCCCATCACCGGCGCGATCTGCGTCTTGCGCGGTTGGTAGGCGGCCGGCTTGAAGGCGCCGAGCTCGGGAACGGCGCGGCCGTCGGTGGGCGCCTGCTCGCGCAGGCGGCTCCAGGTGCCGGTGATGAACGCCCAGGCGTCGGCCGGGCGGGCGACTTGCGGCGTCGTCCGCACCGCGACACCGGTGCCGCGGCCGAGGTCGAGGCCGTGCGTGACCAGCGTGCTCGCCGAGGCGAGCGGCAGGAGCAGCAGGTTGCGGTTCGGCCAGGGGCCGGCCAGGATGTCGTCATGCACCGGCTTCAGCGCGGCGGCGATCGCATGGCCGGGCAGCTCGCCGACCATGATGACGCCGAGCCGGCTGTAGGCGAGCAGGGTCTTGGCCAGCGCATGGCGCGCCGTGCTGTCGGCGTCGGCCTCGGTGGTGTAGAGGCGCAGCGACTGGTTGTCGGTGGTCGGCAGTTCGACGAACTCCAGCGTGGCCAGCGCCGTGCCGTAGCCCTGGCGGCGGATCACCAGCTTCTGGACCGCCCGGCCGCTGGCCGCGGCGATGCCGGCAAGGAGCTTGCGCGACGACGCCGTGGCGATGTCGTGGACGGCGATGAATTCCGGGTGCAGGTGATCGAACTGCTGCTGCAGGGCCTCGGCCGGCGCGCACGACACGAACAGCTCTCGCTCGTTGCCGCCGATCTGCCGGCCGATCTCGTCCTTCTCGCCGGCGAGGTAGTCGTTCTCGTCGGGCTGGATCTGGGTTGCGAGCGCGGTATGGGCTCGGGTCGAGGCCCAGGCGTCGGGCGACTCGGACGGATTCGTCGCAGCGCGCGTGGCCCGGGTCGGCTGCCATTCGTCGTCGGGACGCATCGGCGGCTGCGGCCGCGCCTCGGCCCACTCATCGCTGCCGTGGCGCGACGCTTCCCGGGTCGCCTGCCACTCGTCGATTTCTCCCTGCGTCGCCGCTTCGGCGCGGGTCGCGGGCCACTCCTCGCGCGGCGCGGCGCTCGCCGTCCCGGGCTTCGAGGACTCCCAGGCAAACTTGCTGCTGCCGCTGGAATTGCTCATCGGATCGGTCCCGTTCCAAGCCCGCGGCGACTGGCGCGCCGTCGGTGCGAAGGCGGCGCTGGCCGTGACGAACGGCTGCGGCCACCCGGTGTGCAGTGTAATCCCCATGCCTGCCTGCAAACCGGCGGCCGGCGGGGTGCCAACGTCTAGGAATCCCGCATTCCGAGCCCGAGCCGGTCGGCCGGCAAGGTCCCGGCGCGCCGGGGACGCGTCAGACGACGACTGATACGCGAGAGAGCGCCGACCGGATGCCGACCCGGGTGAACTCGCCCCGAGGTATACTCAAAGGCTTTTCTCACCTTGCCGCCTCGCCAGTCGATCGCGATGCGGCTTCCTCGTCGAGGCGCGCCCAGCGCAGCGGCGGAACCCACAAGGAGATTCGATGCGTCACTACGAGATCGTGCTCTTGATCCACCCGGATCAGAGCGAACAGGTTCCGGCCATGCTGGAACGCTACAAGGGCCTGGTCACCGCCGGCGGCGGCAAGGTCCACCGGGTCGAGGACTGGGGCCGGCGCCAGCTGGCCTACATGATCCAGAAGCTCGCCAAGGCGCACTACCTGTGCATCAACATCGAGTGCGACAACAAGGTTCTGAACGAGCTGGAGACGGGCTTCCGCTTCAATGACGCCGTGCTGCGCCACCTGACCGTCGTCAAGAGCCGTGCCGAAACCACGCCGTCGGTGATGATGAAGAACGTCGACCGCGAGGAATCGCGGCGCGCCCCGCAGGAGGCCTCGGCCTGACGAACCGGCTGGCCCTGACGGCGGCGATCGTCGAGCGAAGCGCTCTTCGATTCACCCCCGCCGGGCTGCCTGCGCTGGACGTCAGCCTGAAACACAAGTCCGAAGTGGCCCAGCTCGGTGCGCAACGCAGGATCTCGCTCGAGATCCGCGGCCGCGCGATCGGCCCGGTCACCGAACGGCTCCTCGCCGCCGAGCTCGGCGTCGAGCACGGGTTCGAAGGCTTCGTCGGCGCGCAACGCAACGGACGTGGGATCGTTTTCCACATCCAGTCCATCGAATTGAAATAGAGAGGTCATCACATGCCCCCGCCTCGCGGTAAAGGTCGGTTCTCCAAGGACCGCAAGCCCAAGCGCAACACCCAGTCGCTGCTGTTCCGTCGCAAGCGCTTCTGCCGCTTCACGGTCACCGGCGTCAAGGAAATCGACTACAAGGACATCGACACCTTGCGCGATTTCATCAACGAGAACGGCAAGATCACGCCGGCCCGGCTGACCGGCACGCGTGCCTTCTTCCAGCGCCAGCTGACGACGTGCATCAAGCGCGCCCGGTTCCTGGCGATGATGCCGTACACCGACCAGCACAGGAGCTGACGCCATGCAGGTCATTCTTCTGGAAAAGGTCGCCAACCTCGGCAACCTGGGCGACGTCGTCCGGGTCAAGGACGGCTTCGCCCGCAACTTCCTGATCCCGACCCGCGTCGCACGCCGCGCCACGCCGACCGCGATCAAGGAGTTCGAGGACAAGCGCGTCGAGCTGGAGAAGGTCGCCGCCGACCGGCTCGCCACGGCGCATGCGCTCGGCGAGAAGATGAGCGGCCGCACCGTGCACATCACGCAGAAGGCCGGCGTCGACGGCCGCCTGTTCGGCTCGGTGACCAACGCCGACGTCGCCGATGCGCTGACCCGGATCGATTTCAAGGTCACCAAGGCGCAGGTTCGCATGCCCAACGGGCCTTTGAAGACGGTGGGCGAGCACGTCGTCTCGGTGGCACCGCACACCGACGTCGTGGTCGATGTCAAGGTCGTCGTGCTCGGCGAATCGACCTAGTCGCGTGCCGCTCGCAGGCGCCGGGCCGCGTTTGCGGCCCGGTTCGTTTCTGCACCGGATTTCCCCCGGCCATCCCCAGGTTTGCGCACCGGCAGCGGCGAGCGCGGACTTATGATTTCCCGATGTCGGCGATCTTCTCCTCCCCCGAGTATTCCGCGCCCTCGCGCTCGGACGACGAGGTGGCGCGCCTGCGCGTGCCGCCTCATTCGGTAGAGGCCGAGCAGAGCGTTCTCGGCGGCCTGCTGCTCGACAACGGCGCCTGGGACCGGGTCGGCGACCTGCTCACCGAGTCGGACTTCTACCGCTTCGAGCACCGCATGATCTTCACGGCGATGTCCGGGCTGGTCAACGCCACCAAGCCGGCCGACGTGATCACCGTCTTCGAGCAGCTGCAAAGCCTGGGCAAGGCCGAGGAGTGCGGCGGCCTGGCCTACCTCAACGCGCTGGCGCAGAGCGTGCCGAGCGCAGCCAACATCCGCCGCTACGCCGAGATCGTGCGCGAGCGCTCGGTGCTGCGCAAGCTGGTCGCCGCCAGCGACGAGATCGCCACCAGCGCCTTCAATCCGCAGGGCCGGCCGGTCGCGCAGATCCTCGACGAGGCGGAAGGCAAGATTTTCCGGATCGGCGAGGAAGGCTCGAAGTCGCGCCAGGGCTTCCAGAGCATGGACCAGCTGGTGGTGCAGCTGATCGACCGCGTCAACGAGCTGCACGAGAACGGCGCCGAGGAAGTGACCGGGGTGCGGACCGGCTTCTACGACCTGGATCGACTCACCTCGGGCTTCCAGTCCGGCGACCTGATCGTGCTGGCGGCGCGGCCCTCGATGGGCAAGACCGCGCTGGCGCTCAACATCGCCGAGCACGTCGCGGTCAGGGAAGGGCTGCCGGTCGTCGTGTTCTCGATGGAAATGGGCGCGTCCCAGCTGGCCCTGCGCATGGTCGGTTCGCTCGGCCGGATCGACCAGAGCCATTTGCGCACCGGCAACCTGCGCGACGATGAATGGGGGCGCCTGTCGGAGGCGGTTGAAAAGCTCGGCAAGGTGAGCCTGTTCATCGACGAGAGCGGCTCGCTCGGCCCCAGCGAGCTGCGCGCCCGGGCCCGTCGCCAGGCGCGCCAGTGCGGCCAGCTCGGCCTGATCATCGTCGACTACCTCCAGCTCATGAGCGGCAGCGACGGCACGAGCGACGAAAACCGTGCCACCGTGATCGGCGAGATTTCGCGCGCCCTGAAGTCGCTCGCCAAGGAGCTGAAGTGTCCGGTGGTCGCGCTCTCGCAGCTGAACCGGAGCGTCGAGTCGCGGGTCGACAAGCGGCCGATGATGAGCGACCTGCGCGAGTCGGGCGCGATCGAGCAGGATGCCGACGTCATCATGTTCATCTACCGCGACGAGTACTACACGAAGGATGCCTGCAAGGAGCCCGGCATCGCCGAGATCATCATCGCCAAGCAGCGCAACGGGCCGACCGATACCTTCCGGCTCACCTTCCTCAAGCCGCTCACCAAGTTCGACAACCTGGCGCCGGGCAGCGCCGGCAGCGACTACTGACTTGACGCACGGGCGAGCGGTCCTCGCGATGCTCGTCGCCACGCTCCTCTGGAGCACCGCCGGCGTGGTGTCGCGCCAGCTCGAGTCGGCGGGCAGCTTCGAGGCGACGTTCTGGCGCAGCTTCTTCAACGGCGTGGCCTTGCTCGTCCTGCTTGGCTGGCTGCGCGGCTGGCGGCCGCTGGGGCGAACGCTGCGCACCGGCGGCGCCGCGCTCTGGCTCTCCGGTCTGTGCTGGGCTCTCATGTTCACCGCCTTCATGGTCGCGATCAGCATGACGACGGTCGCCAACGTGCTGGTGACGATGGCGATTGCGCCGCTCCTGACCGCCGTCGTCGCCCGCGTCGCCCTCGGCCAGCGGCTGGCGGCGCGCACCTGGGGCGCGGTCGTCGTCGCCGGCATCGGCATCGCCTGGATGTATGTGCACGAACTCGGCGCCGCAGATTCCCGCCAGCTCGCCGGGATCGCGGTGGCGCTGGGCGTACCGGTCGCCGCGGCGGTCAACTGGACGGTCCTGCAAAGAAGCAGGGCCGCGGGCGGCGACCTCCTGCCTGCGGTGCTGATCGGCGCCGTGCTCTCGGCCGCGGCGACCTTCCTGCCGTCGCTGCCCCTGACGGCGACGCCGCGCGACCTGGCCTGGCTCGCTCTGCTCGGCATCGCGCAGCTGGCAGTCCCCTGCCTGATCGCCGTGGCTGCGGCGCGCGTTCTGAGGGCGCCCGAGGCTGCCTTGCTGTCGCTGCTCGAGATCGTCTTCGGCGTCACCTGGACCTGGCTGGGCGCGGGCGAGGCGCCCGGCGGCCACGTCCTGGCCGGCGGCGCGCTGGTGGTCGGCGCGCTCGTCGGCAACGAAGCGCTGGCACTGCGCCGCAGCCGCCTTGACGACACGCCGGCCTAGGCCGTTGCCGCTACCATGCCCTGAAGTCCGCCTCTGCGTCGATCCATGCCGAGACCTCCCGTTCTGTCGATGCCTGCCGTCCCTGCGAAGCGCGAGCTGCGCCCGCCCGGGCTCATGCTGATGCTCCTCGAGGGCCGGGCACCGCTCGAATACCTCTCGACCCTGGCCGCCTGGCCGTGGCTGCGCGGCCTCGAGCGCGGCGACGGCCATCCGGTGATGGTGTTCCCCGGCCTGGCGGCCAACGACCTCACCACGCTGCCGCTGCGCGCCTTCCTGAAGAGCCTCGGCTACGTGACCCAGCCCTGGGGCCAGGGCTTCAATGCCGGGCCGCGCGAGGGCGTGCTCGAGCGCTGCGCTGCCGATGTGCGCGCCCTCGCCGAGCGCACCGGCGAGCCGGTCAGCCTGCTCGGCTGGAGCCTCGGCGGCGTCTACGCCCGCGAGATGGCCAAGCGGCATCCGGAGCTGACCCGCTGCGTCATCACCCTCGGCTCGCCTTTCGCCGGCCATCCCAAGGCGACCAACGTCTGGCGGGTGTACGAATGGCTGGCCGGCACGACGGTTGCCGATCCCCACCTCATGACACAGATCCGCACCTCGCCGCCGCTGCCGACGACCTCGATCTTCTCGCGCAGCGACGGCATCGTCGCCTGGCGTTGCAGCCTCAACGAGCCCGGCCCGCTCGCCGAGAACATCGAGGTTCCGGCCAGCCACGTCGGCATGGGCGCCAACCCGGTCGCGCTCTACGCGATCGCCGATCGGCTTTCCCAGCCGATCGGCCAATGGCAGCGCTTCGATGCACGCGGGGCCCGGCGCCTGTTCTTTCGCACCGGCCACGGCGCAGCCGCGACGGTGGCGCGCTGAGCGGCGCGATGCAGGTCAGCGCCAACGGAATCCGGCTCGAAGTCGAGGACCATGGTTCGCCGGACGGCGAGCCGCTGCTCCTCATCATGGGCCTGGGCATGCAGCTGCTCGGCTGGCACGAGGACTTCGTGGCCTCCCTGGTGGCGCAGGGCTTTCGCGTCATCCGCTTCGACAACCGCGACATCGGGCTGAGCGAGGGCTTCGAAGCGGCCGGCTCGCCCAACCTGACGATCGGCTCGCTGCGCTACGCGCTCGGTCTCAAGGTGCCCAGCGCCTACACGCTGGCCGACATGGCGGCCGACAGCGTCGGCGTGCTCGACGCGCTGGGTATCGCCCGGGCCCACGTGTGCGGTGCCTCGATGGGCGGGATGATCGCCCAGCGCATGGCCGCCCGCTACCCGGAGCGGGTCAAGAGCCTGACCCTGATGATGACGAGCAGCGGATCGCGCCGCCTGCCGGGGCCATCGCTGAAGGTGCGCGGCGCGCTGATCGCGCGACCGAAGAATCCGCTCGACGTCGCCGGGGTGGTCGAGCACTACGTCGGCCTCTATCGCCTGATCGGCAGCCCCGGCTTTCCGGCCGCCGCCGACTACCTGCGCCGGCGCTTCACGGTCTCGGTCACCCGCGCCTACCGGCCCGCCGGCACGGCGCGGCAGATGATCGCCATCGCCGCCGACGGCAGCCGCTCGCACCTGCTCGGCGAGATCCGCGTGCCCACCCACGTCATCCACGGCGCCGCCGACCCGCTGGTGCCGGTGCCGGCCGGGCGCGACCTCGGTGCCCGGATCCCGGGCGCGACACTCGACGTCGTCGAAGGCATGGGCCACGACCTGCCGCGGGAGCTCTGGCCGCGCTTCGCGGCCGGCATCTCGGGGGTGGCCGGGCGCGCCTGACGGCCGGCAGGGTCCTACAGCACGAAGTCGCCCGGCACCAGCGAAACGACGCCGGCGACCTGCAGCTCGAAGTCCGCGACCCCGTCGCCATTGACATCCCCGTACAGGATGTCGCCGACCAGCCGGAGCTGGCCGGCCGCGCTGAACGCCGCGCCGCCGATGTACGAGAACTGCTGGTCGGTGGCGATCAGGGTATTGGCGTCGATGCCGCTCAGGTCGATCTTGTCGCCGGCGCCGTGGCTGAAATCGGTGATGACGTCGCGCCCGGCGCCGACGGTCGACTCGTTCAGCGCGTTGAAGTCGAAGGTATCGGCGGCCGTTCCGCCGGTCAGGAAGTCGGTGCCGATGCCGCCGACTAGCGTGTCGATGCCGGTGCCGCCGGTCATGATGTCGGCGCCTTTGCCGCCGCTCAGGCTGTCATTGCCGATGCCGCCGTCGATCGTGTCGTCGCCGCTGCCGCCCGAGATCGTGTCGTTGCCGTCCAGGCCCGACAGCGTGTTGTCGGTGCTGTTGCCGGTGATCGCGTTGGCCAGCAGGTTGCCGGTGCCGTCGATCAGCGCCGCGCCGCTCAGCACCAGGTTCTCCAGGTTGTTGCCGAGCGTGTAGCTGATGCTGCTCGAGACCGTGTCGATGTCGGCGGAGGCGCCCTCGGCGACCGAGTCGCCGACGCTGTCGACGTAGTAGTAGTCGGCGCCGCTGCCGCCCAGCATGCTGTCGTTGCCGGTACCGCCGTTCAGGGTGTCGTTCTCCGAGGCGCCGAGCAGGGTGTCGTTGCCGGCGCCGCCGGCCAGGCTGTCGTTGCCGCTGCCGCCGTTCAGACTGTCGTTCTGGTTGCCGCCGCTCAGGACGTCGTTGCCGCTGCCGCCGTTCAGGGTGTCGTCGCCGTCGAGCCCGCTCAGGCTGTTGGCGGCGCCGTTGCCGGTCAGCGTGTTCGCCAGCGCGTTGCCGATCCCGTTGACGAGCGCTAGGCCGGTCAGCTGCAGCACCTCTAGCTCGGCGCCCAGGGTGTAGGTGATCGCGCTGGAGACGATGTCGGTGCCGCCGAGCGCCGATTCGGTGACCGAGTCGCCGGCGGCGTCGACGTAGTACAGGTCGTTGCCCGTGCCGCCGTTCATGCTGTCGTTGCCGATGCCGCCGTCGAGGGTGTCGTTGCCGAGGGCGCCGAGCAGGGTGTCGTTGCCGTCGAGCCCGGTCAGGAGGTTGTTGGCGCCGTTGCCGGTGAGCGAGTTGGCGAGCGTGTTGCCGGTGCCGTTGATCACGCCCACGCCTGTCAATAGCAGGAACTCGACGTTGGCGCCGAGCGTGAAGCTCACGCTGCTAGAGACCGTGTCGGCGCCGCTCGAAACCGCTTCGGTCACCGTGTCGCCGAGGCTGTCGACGAAGTAGAAGTCGTTGCCGGCGCCGCCCAGCATGCTGTCGCCGGCGGTGCCGCCGTTCAGGGTGTCGTTGCCGCTGCCGCCGTCGAGGGTGTCGATGCCGCCGGCGCCGGAGAGGTTGTCGTTGCCGCCCAGCCCTTCGAGCAGGTTCGCTCCGGCACTGCCGAGCAGCACGTCGTTGAAGTCGCGCGAGCCGCGCAGGTTCTCGATGCCGGCCAGGGTGTCGTTGCTGCCGTAGCCGTCGGACGCGTTGCCGGTGACCAGGTTGATGCTGACCCCGGCGGTCGAGAACTGGTAGTCGGCCCGGTCGACGCCGCCCTTGCCGTCGATCAGGTCGTTGCCCTCGCGGCCCTCGAACGACTCGAAGACGCCGGTCGCGCTGCCGGTCAGCGTGTCGTCGAACGACGAGCCGCGCACGCCCTCGATGCTGGTCAGCGTGTCGGCGCCGCCCTGGCCGTCGGTGGCCGAGCCGGCCGAGGCGCCGCCGAGCGTGACGTTGACGCCGGTCGTCGCGGTCGTGTAGTCGGCACGGTCGTAGCCGACGCCGCCGTTGATGACGTCGTTGCCGCCCATCCCGAGGAAGAACTCCAGGCCGCCGGTGCTGCCGGTGCCGTTGGCGGTGTTGCCGCCGGTGAGCGTGTCGTTGTAGCTGGAGCCGCGCACGCCTTCGATGTTGAGCAGCGTGTCGGTGCCGCCCAGTCCGTCCTGGGCGACGCCGGTCACCAGATTGACGTTGACGCCAGCGGCCGAGGTGTCGTAGCGGGCGACGTCGTAGCCGCCCCGGCCGTCGATCGTGTCGTTGCCGGCCTGGCCGCGAAAGTTCTCGGTCAGCGTGCTGTCCGAGCCGTAAAGGGTGTCGTTGAAGGCGCTGCCGACGGCCTGGTTGATGTTGATCAGGACGTCGTTGCCGGCGCCGCCGGTCGCGGTGCCGGCGAGCAGGTCGACCGTCACCGCCGCCCCTGCGCCCTGGTAGCTGGCGCGGTTGCTGTCGGTCAGGTTGAGGGTGTCGAGGATCGCGCCGCCGTTGATCGTGTCGTTGCCGTTCCAGCCCTCGAACGACTCGAAGATCGCCGCCGTGCTGCCGGTCAGCGTGTCGTTGAAGTTCGAGCCGGTCACGAAGTCGATGTTGGCGATCGTGTCGGTCGCACCGTTGCCGTCCTGGACGACGCCGGTGGCGAGATTGAGATTGATGGCCGCGAGCGAACTGACGTAGTTGATCTGGTTCAGGTCGGTGTAGTTGATCCGGTCGAGGATCGCGCCGCCGTCGATCGAGTCGGTGCCCGGGCCGCCGATGAAGTAGTCGCTGCCGGCGCCGCCCAGCAGGGTGTCGTTGCCTTCCGCGCCGTACAGGCTGTCGTTGCCGGCGCCGCCCTCGATCAGGTTGGCGCTCAGGTTGCCGAACAGGTAGTCGGCATAGTTCGAGCCGCGGATGTTCTCGATGTTGTAGAGCAGGTCGGCGGCGCCGAAGCCGTCGTTCAGCGCGACGTTGATCTGCAGATTGACGTTGACGCCTCCGTAGGCGTACGAGTAGTCGACGCGGTCGATCCCGCCGTTGCCGTCGATGCTGTCGAAGCCTTCGCGGCCTTCGAAGGATTCGAGCGTGGCGATGTTGCTGCCGGTCAGCGTGTCGTCGTAGACCGAACCGCGCACCGCCTCGATCGCGACCAGCGTGTCGGTGCCGCCGAGGCCGTCGCTCGCCGTGCCGTTGCCCGCGCCGCCGAGGGTGACGTTGACCGCTGCATTGGCGCTCGTGTTGTAGTCGACCCGGTCGTAGCCACTGCCGCCGTTGATCGAGTCGTTGCCGGCGGCGCCGACGAAGACCTCGAGGGCGTTGTTCGCCGCGTTGCCGCCGATCAGTGTGTCGGCGAAGGCGCCGCCGCGCACGCCTTCGATGTTCGACAGGGTGTCGGTGCCGCCCTGGCCGTCGCTGGCGACGCCGGTCTGGAGGTTGACGTTGACGCCGCTGGTGGAGGCGTCGTAGCGGGCGATGTCGAAGCCGCCTCGGCCGTTGATCGTGTCGTTGCCGGCACGGCCGTCGAACTGCTCGGTCAGGGTGCTGTTCGAGCCGAGCAGGGTGTCGTTGAAGGCCGAGCCGCGCACCTGGTTGAAGTTGCTGAACGAGTCGCTGCCGGCACCGCCGGTGGCGGTGCCGGCGAGCAAGTCGACCGACACGGCGGCGCCGGCGTTCGCGTAGATCAGGCGGTTCGAGTTCGAGAAGTTGACGGCGTCGGTGATCGCGCCGCCGTCCATGGTGTCGTTGCCGAGGCCGCCCTCGAAGAACTCGAGCATCGTCACCGAGGTGCCGACGACGGCGTCGTCGTACACCGAGCCGATCACCCAGCCGAGGTTGAGGAGCGTGTCGGTGCCGCCCATGCCGTCGAGGGCGATGCCGGTGGCCAGGTTGACGTTGACGCCGGCGGTCGAGGTCGCGTAGCTGAGGAAGTTGAGGTCGGAGTAGTTGATCAGGTCGAGGATCGCGCCGCCGTCGAGCGAGTCGTCGCCAGCGCCGCCGATCAGCGTGTCGGCGCCGGTGCCGCCGAGCAGGGTGTCGTTGCCGCCATAGCCGTTCAGCAGGTCGTTGCCGCCCTGGGCGTCGATCAGGTTGGCGTTGGCGTCGCCGGAGAGGGTGTCGTTGAAGTCGCGCGAGCCGCGGATGTTCTCGATGTTGGCCAGGGTGTCGGTCGCGGCGTCGGCGCTGACGAAGCCGGTGCCGGCGAGCAGGTCGACGTTGACGCCCGAGCGCGAAGAAGAGTAGTCGACCCGGTCGATGCCACCCAGGCCGTTGATGACGTCGGCGCCGCCGCGGCCTTCGAACGACTCGTAGACGCCGCTGTTGCTGCCGGTCAGCGTGTCGCTGAACTCGGAGCCGCGCACCGCCTCGATGTCGATCAGCGTGTCGGTGCCGCCGAGCCCGTCGCTCGCGGTGCCGATGCCGGTGCCGCCGAGGGTGACGTTGACGCCGCTGGTGCTGGCTGTGTACTCGACCCGGTCGTAGCCGCCGCCGCCGTCGATGCTGTCGTTACCGCCGGCGCCCTGGAAGCGCTCGAGCCCGTCGGTCTCGCCGGTGCCGTTGGCGGCGTTGCCGCCGATCATCGTGTCGTCGAACGAGCCGCCGCGGATGCCCTCGATGTTGACGAGGGTGTCGGTGCCGCCCTGGCCGTCCAGGGCGATCCCGGTAATCAGGTTGACGTTGATTCCCACCGTCGACGCGTCGTAGCGGACCACGTCGAAGCCGCCGCGGCCGTCGATGAAGTCGTTGCCGGCCCGGCCTTCGAGTGACTCGGTCAACGTGCTGTTCGAGCCGAACAGCGTGTCGTTGAAGTTCGAGCCGCGCACCTGGTCGAAGTCGTAGAAGGTGTCGTTGCCGGCGGCGCCGGTGGCGGTGCCCGCGGCCAGGTCCACCGTCACCGAGCCGCTGGCGTTGTGATAGGTAACCCGGTTGTCGTTTTCCTGGCGCAGCGTGTCGGTGATCAGGCCGCCGTAGAACACGTCGTCGCCGAGGCCGCCCTCGAACTGCTCGAAGATGAAGGTCGTGCTGCCCACGAAGACATCGTTGTACGCCGAGCCCTGGACGATGTTGATGTTGATCAGCTGGTCGGTGCCCCCCAGGCCGTCCGACGCCGTGCCGGAGTTCAGGCCCACCGACACGCCGGACGTCGAGCCGCTGTAGGTAACGAAATTCGAGTCGGTGTAGTTGATGCGGTCGAGAACGGCGGCGCCGTCGAGGATGTCGTTGCCGGCCCCGCCGATCAAGGTGTCGCCGCCGGCGCCGCCGAGCAGGGTGTCGTTTCCGTCCTCGCCGTTCAGGGTGTCGTTGCCGGCGCCGCCGTCGATCGAGTCGTTGCCCGCGCGGCCCTGGAAGTCGTTGTTGCCGGCGTCGCCGGTGAGCGTGTCGTCGAAGAACGAGCCACGCAGGTTCTCGATGTTGATCAGGGTGTCGTTGCCGTCGGCGCCGCTCGAAGTCCCGGTCAGCAGGTTGACGTTGACACTGCCGCCGTTGAAGTCGTAGGCAGCGCGGTCGATGCCGGCGCCGCCGTCGATCGTGTCGTTGCCGCCACGGCCGCGCAGGAAGTTGTTGGCGGCGTTCCCGGTCAAGGAATCGGCGAAGTTGGAGCCGAGCGCGCTTTCGATGCTGATCAGGGTGTCGTTGCCGGCGGCGCCGGTTACCACGCCGGTGGCGAGGTTCACCGTGACGCCGCCGCTGGCCGACTGGTAGTCGGAATAGTCGAAGCCACCACCGCCGTCGATCGTGTCGTTGCCGAGGTTGCCCTGGAGGTAGTCATCGGTCCCCGCGCCGATGATCGAGTCGGCGAAGTCGGAGAAGAAGCCGCCTTCGATGCTGATCAGCACATCGGTGCCGCCGCCGCCGGTGGCTGTACCAGCCGCCAGGTTGATCGAGACGGCCGCGGTCGCGTCCCGATAGTCGACGAAGTCGAAGGTCTGGCCCGGGACGTTGAGGCCGCCGTCGAGCGTGTCGTCGCCCGCGCCGCCCTTGAGCGTGTCCTGGCCATCGCCGCCGAACAGGCTGTCGTTGCCGCCCTGGCCCTGCAGGAAGTTGTTGCCGGCGTCGCCGCCGATCGTGTCCGCGAACGCCGAGCCGCTGACGTTCTCGATGCTGATGAGCGTGTCGTTGCCGCTCCAGTTGTCGGTCGCCGTGCCGGTGGCCAGATCGACCACCACGCCATGGGTCGAGACGCCCGCGCCGTCGAAGCCGTCGTCGAAATAGTTGAGGTTGTCGACCCCGGCACCGCCATCGATGGTGTCGTTGCCGCTTCCCGGAAAGAAGTTGTCGCTGCCATTTCCACCCGTCACCTGGTCGCTGCCGGCCCGCGCGAACACGTAGCCCGAGGTGTTCGACAGCGTGATGTTGTCGGCGAACTGCGAGCCGTGGAGGTTCTCGATGCCGACGATGGTCTCGGCGTTGCCGTAGCCGTCGTTGAACACGAACGACGCAGCCAGGTTGATCACGACACCGGCGTCGGAAACCTCGAAGAAGGCCACGTCGTCGCCGGCGCCGCCGTCGTACCGGTCGACGCCGCGCCCTCCGGTCAGCCAGTCGATGCCGATGCCGCCCTGGAGCGTGTCGTTGCCGTCGCCGCCGTTCAGGGTGTCGTTTCCGTCCCGGCCGGCAAGGTCGTTGTGGCCGGTGTTGCCGGCAATCGAGTCGTTGAAGTCGGAGCCCCGGACCGCCGCCATGTTCAAGAGCGTGTCGT
>JBDTUG010000049.1:0-16101 GCA_040007855.1 Caldimonas sp. | reverse complement strand
CAGCACCAGCGGCAGGCTCATGAGGCCGATCGCGCACATCGCGCCGACCACGAACAGCAGCGAGTCGCCGGGCAGGAAGGGCATGACGACGACCCCGGTCTCGATGAAGATGATCGCGAACAGCAGCGCGTAGACCCAGGCGCCATAGTGGCCGACGAAGTCCGCCAGGTGGACGTCGATGCGAAGGACGAAATCGAGGAGCGTGGCGAGGACTTCCATCGGCCGATTATGGCCAGCGGCCTCGCGGCCGCGGCCGCGGCACGCCCGTGCCTCGCTGCCGCCCGAGCCTGGTCGCTACCTGGCGCCTGCCACCTCGTGGGCGTCGAGCGAGGCGACGCTTTCGAACCAGGCGGCGAGGGCCGGCGGATGCGGCAGGGCCGGCTCGGCGGCCTGCCAGCGGCGCTTGAGCTGGTTGGCGGCCGCGTGCAGCTGCCAGAGCAGCTCTTCGGCGAGCGCCCACAGCTCGACGCTGACCGCGGCGTCCTCGGCCACGTCGGCGCCGAGCGCGCCGAGCTGCTCGCGGGTGATGCCGGCCTCGTAGAGCATGCGCTGCAGCGAGGCGTTCTGCTCGTTCATCGAATGGAGCAGCGCGGCGTGCGCGCCGTCGAGCCCGCTGCCGATCGTCTCGCTCGCCTCGCGCCAGCCTGCCAGCTCGTCGGCCAGGCGGAGCAGGCGGACGATCGAGCGCTCCGGCGGTCCGCCGGCGCCCGCCTCGGGCGGCGGCGCGGCGCGCAGCAGGCGGTGGATCGACGGCACCAGGGCCGCGTCGTAGCGGCGCGGGTTGATGCGCAGGAGCAGCGAGACGCGCTGCTCGGGCTGCTCGCGCTCGCCGTCGAACATCGCCGTCACCACCTCGGCGAGCGACAGCATGCGGCCGAGCGGGCTGATCGCTGTGCCGACCAGACCGCGCGGATAGCCCGAGCCGTCGAGTCGCTCGTGGTGCTCGACGATCGCGCGGGCGACCTGCTTCGGATACTCCGGACAGCGGCCGACCAGCATCGAGGTGGTGAGCGGATGGACGTAGACCGGGTTGAGCCGCTCGCCGCTCAGCCGCTCGTCCGAATCGAGCAGGGTGGGGTCGATGTGCAGCATGCCCATGTCGTGGAGCAGGCCGGCGGCAGCGGCATCGGTCACCTCGTGCAGCGGGGCACCGCCTTCGCGCGCCAGGTGGGCGCACAGCAGCGCCATCAGCACGCTGTGCTCGAACAGGGCAGGCCGCGCGTCGCGGGCCAGGGTGAGGTGCAGGGCGACCGGCTTCGGCAACGGTACCGCGGCGATCGCCTCGAGGACGATCTCGCGGGTGCGGCCGGCCGGCGCCATGCGGGCGAAGAACGGCCAGTGCTCGATCGCCGCAAGCGCCGCCTCGCGCAGCACCTTCGGATCGACGCTCGGCTCCGCCTCCACGCACTCGTCGAGAGGACGGGCCAGGCGGTGCGAGACGAGCCGTTCGTAGAGGTCGCGGCTGACCCGCACGCCGCCTTCGAGCAGCTTGATGCCCTGGGCGTTGAAGATCGGCTGCGAGGTCGTGACCGGCTGCTTCATGCCGAGCTCGCCGACCGCCTGCAGGAACGCGGGCGACGGCTCGGCTTCGGGCGCGGCGACGCTGGCTTCTGTCATCCGGCCAAAGCTAACACGGTGCGGGCCGCGGCCGCGCCGCATGGCGGCCCGGCCTGTCAACTCTGTGGCGATTGCCGCCCGCTCGACGAACCGGGTGGCCGGGGCGACACTGCCGCCATGGAGCAAGACTTCGCGGTCCGCGCCGAATGGGTGCCCCTCAGCTACGCCGAGGCGGCGACGGTGCGCGAGGTGTACGGCTTCGCCGGCGGCCAGGGCACGGTCAACCTCGAAGGGATCCGCTTCCTGCCCGAAGGCTGGCCGAGCCGGGTCCTGCTGGTCTACATGCATCCGGCCAGCACCCTGCAGCTCCTGCCGATGCCGCGGGCGATGGCGCGGAATGGCCTGCACGTGCTGTGCGCCGCCAGCCGCTACGCGCGCAACGACACGCCGCTGATCTTCGAGAAGGTCGTGCTGGATCTCGGCGCGTGGATGCGCCACGCGCGCGAGGTCTGGGGCTACGACAAGGTCGTCCTGTGCGGCTGGTCGGGCGGCGGCGCGCTGGCCCTGCTCTACCAGGCCGAAGCGGAGCGGCCGACGATCACCGCAACCCCGGCCGGCGACCCGGCCGACCTGGCGGCGGCCGGCCTGGTCGCCGCCGATGCGCTGATCTTCCAGGCCGCGCACGTGTCGCGCGCGCAGCTGCTGGCCGACTGGATCGATCCTTCGGTGCTGGACGAGAACGACCCCGACCGGCGCGACCCGGAGCTCGACCTGTACGACCCGCAGAACCCGCATCGGCCGCCCTACCCGGCCGACTACATCGCCCGCTTCCGCGCGCAGCAGCTGGCGCGCCTGCGCCGCCGCACCGCCTGGGTCAGGGAGACCCTGGACGACCTGCGCCGGCGCGGCGAGCCATACGCCGAGCGCGGCTTCGTTACCCACCGGACGATGGCCGAGCCACGCTTCCTCGACGCCAGCCTCGAGCCGAACGGCCGCCGGCCCGGCACCAGCTACCTCGGCGACCCGCGTCTGGCGAACAGCGCGCCGGCCGGCATGGCGCGCTTCTCGACCCTGCGCGCCTGGCTCTCGCAATGGTCGATCGACGACACCCAGGCCGATGGCGAACGCTGCGCCGCCCGCGTCACCGTGCCCCTGCTGGCGATCGAGAACGGCGCCGACGACGCCGTGCCGCAGCCGCACACCGGCCTGATCCACCGGGCGGCGGCCAGCCTCGACAAGCGCATGGTGGTGATCGAAGGCGGATCGCACTACTACGCTGGCCAGCCGGCCCAGCTGGCCGAGGCGGTGCGCGTCTGCAGCGACTGGCTCGAGGCGCGCGGCCTGCGCGACTGAGCGTCGCAGCCAGCGGATCGCAGGCGAGGCGCGGTGCTCCGGCCTGCGACTGAGCAGGCAGCGGACCGCCGGCAACGCGAGGCGTGGCGATGGACGCGCGACCGAGACCCGCGCGGTGCCGTTGACGCGCGTTCCCTCGAGGCCGGTTGCAAGCGACGCGGTCGCGCCCTGGGCGCCCGCCACCGCCCCGCTTTCTACAATGCGCCGATGAACGCCGTCCTCGAGCCTCGCCCGCGCCGGCCGATCCGCGAACTGCCGGGCGAGCTGATCAGCCAGATCGCCGCCGGCGAGGTGGTCGAGCGGCCGGCGTCGGTGGTCCGCGAGCTGATCGACAACGCGGTCGACGCCGGCGCCACCAGCATCGTCGTCCGTCTGGTCGGCGGCGGCGTGCGGGCGATCGTCGTCGAGGACGACGGCGAGGGCATCGCCGCGGCCGAGCTGCCGCTCGCCCTGCGCCGCCACGCGACCAGCAAGATCGCCTCGCTGGCCGAGCTCGAAGGCGTCGCCACGCTCGGCTTTCGCGGCGAGGCGCTCGCCGCGATCGCCTCGGTCGCCGAGCTGTCGATCGCCAGCCGCACCGGCGACGCCGGGCACGCCACCCGGCTCGATGCGCGCACCGGCGAGCTGCTGCCGGCGGCACGCGGCGTCGGCACCAGCGTCGAGGTGCGCGAGTTGTTCTTCAGCACGCCGGCGCGGCGCAAGTTCCTCAAGACCGAGTCGACCGAGCTCGCCCACTGTCTCGAGGCGGTGCGGCGCCAGGCGATCGTCCGCCCGGAGCTGGCCTTCGCGGTCTGGCACGAGAGCAAGGCGGTGGCGCACTGGGCGCGCGCCAGCGCGGCGGTGCGTGCCGGCGACGTGCTCGGCGCCGAATTCATGGCGCGCAGCCGCGCCCTCGCGGTCGACCTGGGCGGCCTGCGCATCGTCGGCCGGGCCGGCTCGCCGGAGTCGGCGCGCGGCCGCGCCGACCTGCAGTACGTGTTCGTCAACGGCCGGCACGTGCGCGACAAGCTGATCGCCCACGCGGTCCGCGCAGCCTACGAGGACGTGCTGCACGGCGGCCGGCATCCGGCCTACCTGCTGTTCCTCGAGGTCGATCCCGAGCGGGTCGACGTCAACGTGCATCCGACCAAGATCGAGGTGCGCTTCCGCGATTCGCGCGAGATCCATGAGGCGGTGCGCAAGGCGTTCCAAGCGACGCTGGCCGCGGCGGCCGCCGGCGCGGCGGATGCGGCCGGCGGCGCCGACGGCTCGCCGGGCACGAGCGCCGCGTACGGCGAGGGGCACGCCGCGCACGGCGGGTCGGGTGAGCGCGCGGCGAGCAGCGGCGGCGGCAGCGGGCGAGCGTCGCCGGCCGGCTGGCCAGCCCAGCGGGGCCTGGCCTGGCCGGACGCCTTCCCCTTGCGCGCCGCCGAGCCGGTGCCCTGGTTCTGGGCCCGCCCGCAGGCGGCCGGCGAAGCGTTGCCGCAGGCGCCCGGCACGGCGTCGCCCGGCACGGCCGGCGGCGCGCCGCGAAGCGCCGAAGCAGCCGCCGGCGACTGGCCGCTCGGGCGCGCCCTCGCCCAGGTCGCCGGCATCTTCGTGCTCGCCGAGAACGCGGCGGGCCTGGTCATCGTCGACATGCACGCCGCCCACGAGCGGGTCGTCTACGAGCGCCTGAAGGCCGGGCTGGCCGGGGTCGCGCCGGCGGTCCAGCCGCTGCTGATCCCGGCCACCTTCGCCGCTACCGCCGTCGAGATCGCGACTGCCGAGCTTAGCGCCGAGGCGCTGCGCGCGCTCGGCCTCGACCTCGCGCCGCTTGCCGCCGGCACGCTCGCCCTGCGCTCGGTGCCGGCCGCGCTGGCCGATGGCGACGTGGTCGAGCTGGCGCGCAGCGTCCTCGCCGAGCTGGCCGAGCTGGGTGCGAGCGACGTCCTCGAGCGCGCCCGCGACCGCCTGCTCTCGACCATGGCCTGCCACGGCGCGGTGCGCGCCAACCGGCAGCTGACCCTCGACGAGATGAATGCGCTGCTGCGCGACATGGAGCGGACCGAGCGCGCCGACCAGTGCAACCACGGCCGGCCGACCTGGCGCCAGATCAGCCTGCGCGAGCTCGACCAGCTGTTCTGGCGCGGCCGCTGAGATGGCGAACGAAGGCCAGGCACCCGGGCCGAAGGCACAGCAGGCGAGCGGCCACACCGATGGCAGCGTCCGCCTCTCGAAGCGGATGAGCGAGCTCGGCCTGGCCTCGCGCCGCGAGGCCGACGAATGGATCGCGCTGGGCTGGGTGCGGGTCGATGGCCGGGTCGTCAGCGAGCTCGGCTCGCGCGTCGTCGCCGGCCAGCGGATCACCATCGATGCACCGGCCCGGCACGCCCAGGCGCGGCTGGTGACGGTGCTGCTCAACAAGCCGGTCGGCTACGTCAGCGGCCAGGCCGAAGACGGCTACCAGCCGGCCCGCGTGCTGATCACCCGCGAGCGGCAATGGCGCGAGGACCGCTCGCCCGTCCACTTCACGCCCCAGCACCTGAAGAGCCTGGTGCCGGCCGGCCGGCTCGACATCGATTCGGTCGGCCTGCTGGTGCTGACCCAGGACGGCCGCATCGCCAAGCAGCTGGTCGGCGAAGGCGGCGAGGTCGAGAAGGAATACCTGGTGCGCGTCGCCAGCAAGACCGGCGCGCCGCTCGCCCCCGACCGGCTCGCCCTGCTGCGCCACGGCCTGGTGCTCGAGGGCGAGGCCTTGCGGCCTGCCGAGGTCGAGTGGGTCAACGCCGACCAGCTGCGCTTCGTGCTGCGCGAAGGCAAGAAGCGGCAGATCCGCCGCATGTGCGAGGAGGTCGGCCTGCAGGTGCTGGGGCTCAAGCGCGTGCGCATCGGCGCCGTCGCGCTCGGCGCCCTGCCGCCCGGTCAGTGGCGCTACCTCGGCGCCGACGAGCGCTTCCAGCCTGCGGAGCGCTCCCGCCCTACAGCTTGAGCGAGCCGCCGAACAGGCCGAGCAGGCCGATGATGATCAGGTAGATCGCGACGATGAAGTTGAGCATCCGCGGCACGACCAGGATCAGGATGCCGGCGAGCAAGGAGACGAGCGGGCCGATGGCGAGGTGCATGTTCATGGCGTCAGTCCTGGGTGGGGAGCGTGCGCCGAGTATGGACCCGTGCACCGCCTGCCGACCCGGCGCATACCCGGCTGCCTGGCAGCCCGCCCGGGCGCCGCGGCCGCCGCGCTGACCACCTGCTACCCTCGCCGCATGCCCCGCTCCCCCGCCGCGCCGCGGCCGATGTCGAGCGCGACCGTGGTCGTCCTGCTCACCCTTCTTCTCGGCCTGCAGCCGGTCACCACCGACCTCTACTTGCCGGCCTTGCCGACGCTCCAGCACGAGCTGGGCGCCAGCGTCGCCGCCGCCCAGTTCACGCTCTCCGCGCTGATCATCAGCTTCGGCCTCGCACAGCTGCTCTGCGGGCCGCTCGCCGATCGCTTCGGCCGCCGGCCGGTGCTGCTGGGCGGGCTGGCACTGTATGTCGTGGCCAGCGTGGCGAGCGCGGCCGCTGCCGGCATCGAGGCGCTGGTCGCCTGGCGCGCCGTGCAGGGCGTGGCGATGGCCGCCTCGGTGACCTGCGGCCGCTCGATCGTGCGCGACTTGTACGAGCCGGCCGCCGGGGCACGAGTGATGTCGCACGCGTTGACCGGACTGGGCTGCATCGCCGTGCTCGCGCCGCTGATCGGCGGCCTTGTCGTCGAGGCGTTCGGCTGGCACGCGACGCTGGCCACACTCGCGGTGTTCGGTGCCGTCACGCTCGCGTTCGTGGCCTGGCGATTCGAGGAGACCGTGCCGCTGCGCGACCGCGACGCGACCCGCCCCGGCCGGATCGTTCGCAACTGGGCCGAGGTGATCGGCGATCCGACCTTTCGCGCCTGGGCGCTGCTCTCCGCCTGCACCTTCGGCGGCCTGTTCTGCATGCTCGCCGGCTCGTCGTTCGTCTTCATCCGCGTGTTCGGCGTCGGCCGCGCCGAATACGGAATGCTCCTCGCCTCGATGTCGCTCGCCTACATCGGCGGCACCTTCCTCTGCCGGCGCCTGCTGCGCCGCCACGGCCTGCGCGGCACGGTCCGGCGTGGGGCGATGCTCACACTGGCCGGCGGCGCCGGCATGGCGCTGCTCAGCCTGGCCGGCGTCTCCGGCGTCCGGGCCGTCCTGCTGCCGATGTACCTGTACGCGATCGGCCACGGCATTCACCAGCCGTGCGGCCAGGCCGGCGCGGTCGGCCCGTTCCCGGAAAAGGCGGGCACCGCCGCCTCGCTGTCCGGCTTCGCGATGACCGTCACGGCGCTCGCCGTGGGCTTGTTCATCGGCCTGACGCTGGACACCAGCGTCTATCCGCTCACCCTGGGCATCGGCGCCTTCAGCGTGGCGGTCGCGGCGGTCGCCTGGACGCTCGTGCAACGGCATGGCGAGCCGGTGCTGCCGGAGCGCGCCCTCGCCGAAACCCGGCTGGCGTGAACGACGACACCGTCCTGCCCCAGCGCTCCGCCGTGCTCGCCTGCCTGTGCATCGCCGGGCCGACCGCCTCGGGCAAGAGCCGGGCCGCGGTTGCGCTCGCCGGGCAGCTCGCTGCGCAGATGCCGGTCGAGATCGTCAGCGTCGACTCGGCCCAGGTCTATCGCGGCATGGACATCGGCACCGCCAAGGCGAGCCGCGCCGAGCGCGCCGCCGTGCCGCATCACCTGATCGACCTGCTCGATCCGGCCGAGCGCTACTCGGCGGCGCGCTTCGTCGCCGACGCGACCCGCCTGATCGGCGAGATCGCGGCACGAGGCGCGCTGCCGCTCCTGGTCGGCGGAACGATGCTGTACTTCCGGGCGCTGTTCGACGGCCTCGACGAGATGCCCGCCGCCGACCCGGCGGTGCGCGCCGCGATCGACGCCGAGGCCGCGTCGCACGGCTGGCCGGCTTTGCATGCCGAGCTGGCGCGCGTCGATGCCGCGACCGCCGCGCGCCTCGCGCCGAACGACGCGCAACGGATCCAGCGCGCGCTCGAGGTCCATCGCCTCAGCGGCCGGCCGCTCTCGGCCTGGCACACGGTGCGCGTCCGCCGCGAGCCGCCGCCGCTGATCTCGCTCGAGCCGGCCGAGCGCGCCTGGCTGCACGCGCGGATCGACGCGCGCTTCGCCGCCATGCTCGAGGCCGGCCTGCTCGACGAGGTGCGTGCGCTGCGCGCCCGCGGCGACCTGCATCCCGAGCTGCCGTCGATGCGCGCGGTCGGCTACCGGCAGGCCTGGGCCGCCCTCGAGAGCGGCACGCTCGCCGGCTTGCCGGCCGCCGGTGGCGCGGCGACGCGCCAGCTCGCCAAGCGCCAGCTCACCTGGCTGCGCGCGATGCCGGCGCGCCGGGTCGTCGCCTGCGACGCGCCCGACGCGAGCGCGCAGGTCGTTCGCCTCGCCCGCCAGCTGCTGGCGCGCTGACCCGGGTCGCCCCGCCATGTCGCTGCTCGCGGTCGAATCGCTCGCCAGGCGCTACGGCGGCACGCCGGTGTTCGAGAACGTCGACCTCGCCGTCGCCGCCGGCGAGTTCGTCGCCATCCTGGGCGAGTCCGGGGTCGGCAAGTCGACCCTGCTCAACTGCATCGCCGGCCTCGACCGGATCGACGCCGGCACGGTGCGGATCGACGGCGTCGCGGTCCACGCCCTGGCCGAGCCGGCCCAGGCGGTGTTCCGGCGCGAACGGCTCGGCTTCGTGTTCCAGGCCTTTCACGTCCTGCCGCACCTGACGGTCGCTGGCAATGTCGGCCTGCCGCTGCTCCTGCAAGGGCGGCCCGATGCCGAGCGGGTGCGGGCGATGCTGGCGGCGGTCGGCCTGGCCGGCTTCGAGGCGCGCTTGCCGCAGACGCTCTCGGGCGGCCAGTTGCAACGGGTGGCGATCGCCCGCGCGCTGGTGCACAGGCCGCTGCTCATCCTGGCCGACGAGCCGACCGGCAACCTCGACCCGGCCACCGCCGATCGCGTCATGAGCCTGCTCTGCGAGCGGGTCCGTGAGGAACGCGCCGCCTGCGTGCTGGTCACCCACTCGCGCGCCGCCGCGGCGCGCGCCGACCGGACGCTGACGCTCACGCCGACCGGCATGCTCGCCTGAGGCCGCAGGGCTCGCCGCTCGCGATTGCCGATGCTCACCCTGCTGCGCGAGCTTTCCTGGCCGGAGCTGCGCCACCACCCGTGGCGCAACCTGGCGGCGCTGATCGCGGTCACGCTCGGCGTCGCGCTCGCCTTCTCGGTGCACCTGATCAACGCCTCGGCGCTTGCCGAGTTCAGCGCTGCGGTGCGCGCGGTCAACGGCGAGCCCGACCTCGAGATCGTCGCCACGCAGGGCGGCTTCGACGAAGCGCTGTACGGGCGGATCGCGCAGCAGGAAGGCGTCGCCGTCGCCAGCCCGATCGTCGAGGCCGACAGCTTCGCATTCGATTCGGCCGGCAAGCGCGTGGCGCTGCGCATCGTCGGCGTCGACGCGCTGGTCGTCGCCGCCCTGACGCCGGCCCTGCTGGCCCGGCCCGGCGAAGGCACGGACCGCTTCACCCTGCTCGACCCGACGGCGCTCTTCCTCAACGCCGAAGCGCAGCGCCGCCTCGCCGGCTCGGCCACCGACGGCAGCCTGCCGGTGCAGGCGGCCGAGGGCCGGGTGCGCCTGCGCGTCGCCGGCAGCGTCGCCACCGGCGGCCCGTCGCTGGCGGTGATGGACATCGCCGGCGCGCAGGTCGTGCTCGGCCTGGTCGGCAAGCTGACCCGGATCGACGTGCGCCTGGCGGCCGGCGCCGATCGCGAGCGCATCATCAGCGCGCTGGCGCTGCCGCCGGGGGTGCGCGCAGCGGCGCCGGGCGAAGCGGTGCAGCGCATCTCCAACGTGTCGCGCGCCTACCGCGTCAACCTGACCGTGCTGGCCCTGGTGGCGATGTTCACCGGTGCCTTCCTGGTGTTCTCGATCCTGTCGCTGTCGGTCGCCAAGCGGCAGCAGCAGTTCGCCCTGCTCGGCGTGCTCGGCCTGCCGGCGCGCGGCCGGCTCGGCCTGGTGCTCGGCGAGTCGGCGGTGCTCGGCGTGGCCGGCAGCGCGCTCGGCCTGGGCCTCGGCACCGCCCTGGCGGCGCTCGCCCTGCGCCTGTTCGGCGGCGACCTCGGCGGCGGCTACTTCGCAGGGGGCGCGCCGGCGCTGCGCGTCGACGCCGCCGGCGCGCTGCTGTACGGCACGCTCGGCGTCGCGGCCGCGCTGGTCGGCGGCTGGCTGCCGGCGCGCGCCGCCCATGCGATCGCACCGGCACAGGCCTTGAAGGGCCTGGGCGGAACGCCGCCGGGCGGCCATCCGCTCGCCATCGGCGTGGCCCTGATCTGCGCCGGCGTAGGCCTCGCCCTGCTGCCGCCGATCGCCGGCCTGCCGCTCGCCGCCTACGGGTCGGTCGCCTGCCTGCTGATCGGCGGCATCGCCTGCGTGCCGGGCGGGGTCGGCCTGCTGCTGCGCGGCCTCCGGCCGGCGGGCCGACCGCTCGTCCTGCTCGCGGTCGAACGGGCCCGTCACGAACGATCGAGCGCGACCATCGCCGTCGCCGGCGTGGTCGCCAGCCTGGCCCTCTCGGTGGCGCTGACGGTGATGGTGGCGAGCTTTCGCGATGCGGTGACGCGCTGGCTCGACACCGTCCTGCCCGCCGACCTGTACGTGCGGGTCGCGGTCGGCGCCGGCGGCGGCGACCTCGCGACCCTGCCGCCGCGCCTGCCCGAACTGGCGGCGCAGCTTCCCGGCGTGCGCCGGGTCGCCGCGCAGCGGGTCGTGCCGATCTCCTTCGATCCGCTGCGCCCGCCGGTGGCGGTGATCTCGCGGCCGCTCGACGACCCGGCGACGAACCTGCCGCTCGCCGCCGAGCTGGCCGATGCGCCGGCCGGCGCGGTCGCCGTCTACGTCAGCGAAGCGATGGTCGACCTGTACGGGGCGCGCGCCGGGGCGCCGTTCTCGCTGCCCTTGCCGGGCGGCACACGCAGCACGGTGTTCGTGCGCGGCGTGTGGCGCGACTACGCGCGCCAGTACGGCGCCGTCGTCCTGGATGCCGGCGACTGGCGCCGGCTGACCGGCGACCCGCGCATCAACGACCTGGCACTCTGGCTCGCGCCCGGCGCGAGCACCGGCGAGATCGAGAACGGCCTGCGCCGGCTGGCCGGCGAGCTGGGCCGCGACGGCGCCCTGCTCGAATTCGCCGCGCCGCGCGAGATCCGCGCCGCGTCGCTGCGCATCTTCGACCGCAGCTTCGCCGTCACCTACTGGCTGCAGGCGGTGGCGATCGCGATCGGCCTGTTCGGCATCGCCGCCAGCTTCTCGGCGCAGGTGCTGGCGCGGCGCAAGGAGTTCGGCCTGCTCGCCCACCTCGGCCTGACGCGGCGCCAGATCGTCGCCGTGGTCGCTGCCGAAGGCGCGGTCTGGACGGGCGTCGGCGCCGTCCTCGGCCTCGCCCTCGGCCTGGCGGTGAGCTGGGTGCTGGTGAAGGTCGTCAACCCGCAGAGCTTCCACTGGAGCATGGACCTGCTGCTGCCGTGGCTGCGCCTGGCGCTGCTCTGCGCCGCGGTGGTCGCGGCGGGAACGGTGACCGCCTGGCTCGCCGCGCGTGGCGCGATCGGCCGCGAGGTGGCGCTGGCGGTCAAGGAGGACTGGTGAGGTCGGGAGCAGCTACCGGGCGCGGCCACGGGTGACGGATCGGGGCGGCGGGCAAAGGAGGAGATGGCGGCCGCAGGCCGGCATCGGGGGACAGTGAGCGAAGTCGGCCACCCCGTGCCCGTGTCCCGCGTAGCAGGCGAAGTTTGCCTTCGAGGTCGCCTGACCCGTGCGGCGACCGAGGTTGTCTAGCCGCCCTGCTTCGGGTCGCAGATCTGCTTCTCGAGCGCCGCGGCCAGGGCGCGTGCTTCGTCGGCTTCGGGGATCGGGCGGCCGCCGTCACGCCACTCGACCGCCGCCTTGAAGCCGGAGGCCTGCGCCTGGCGGCGGAACCACAGGCCTTCCGGGTTGTGCCGGGTCACGCCGTCGAAGACGGTGGCGAGCGTCTGCGCCTGCTCCAGGCCGGCGGTCAGCATCACCTGGTTGACGACCAGCTTGTGCATCGCCAGATGCGAGCGCGGCACGCCGGCGATCCGGTCGGCGAGCGCGTTGGTCGCGGCGTCGAGCTCGGCGGCGGGCACGGCGATGTTGGCGAGGCCCCATTCGGCGGCCTTGGCGCCGGTGATCGTGTCGCCGGTGAACATCATCTGCTTGGCGCGCGCCGGGCCGAGGCGGAAGGTCCACATCGCCGTGGTCGGGCAGCCCCAGACGCGGGTCGGCATGTAGCCGATCTTCGCGTCGTCGGCCATCACCAGCAGATCGCAGCACAAGGCGATGTCGCTGCCGCCGCCGACCGCGTAGCCCTGCACCTTGGCGATGGTCGGCTTCGACGAGCGCCAGAGCGCCATGAAGTCCTCGGTGTGGCGCTTCATGACGGCGTAGTCGACCATCGAGTCCCAGGGCTGCTTCTCCTGCTGCAGCGGGTTGTCGACCTTGGGCGTGAGCGGAGTGTCCTCGGCGAGCACGACCATGTCGTAGCCGGCGCAGAAGGCCCGGCCCTCGCCTTCGACGACGATGACGTGCACTTCCTCCTCGGCCTCCGCCCAGGCGACCGCCTGGCGGATCTCGCCGGGCATGCTCATGTCGATCGCGTTCAGCCGCTCCGGCCGCGCCAGGCGCAGCCGTGCGACGCGCGGCCGCGCCGGGTCCTTCTCGATGCTGAGCGAGCTGAACTTCGGCATCGCGGCGGTGCCGCAGTGCGCAGGCCGGTCGCTCAGTTCGCGGCGAAGCAGTAGAGGCGCGCGTCGCCGCCGGTGGACTTGAGCAATTCGTGGCTGCAGCCGCGCGACTGGTGCGACGAGTTCCACGACTTCGCCGGGACGCTCTCGTCGAGGCCGGTGCGGTCGTGGTGGCCGACCATCGCCGCGCCATCGCCGCTGCGCGTCCAGTTGCCGCAGGTCGAGTCGACCGGACCGGCGATGCCGGTGCCGTCGGGCTGCGAGCCGGTCAGGATGTCGTGCATGTTGGGGGTGTCGCCGCGGCCGTTGACCGGCTCGCCCTTCTCGGTCAGCGCGGTCTGCTTGTTGAGGTTGTTGGCGCCGTGCAGCTCGGTCAGGCCGGTGGCGACGACGACGCCCTTGGCATTGCGCCACGGCCCCGAGCCGATCCGGTCGCGCGCGTTGACGCCGGGCATTGCGCCGGTGGCGGTGGTGCTGAGGTAGGCGCGCCAGGTATGACCGGTCGAGCCGGCCTTGGACGCGAGCGAGCTGCACAGGGCATCGGCGCCGCCCAGGCCGCCCAGGTCAGCGCCCTTGCCCGAACCGACGCTGGTGACGAAGAAGGTCATGTCCGGCTTCATCATCATCGAGCTGCACGCGGCCAGCACGGTCACGGCGCCGGCTGCGGCGAGCAATAGGGCGAATTTCGGTCGACGCATTGAAGAACTCCTCGTTGGGATCGGCAAGGCTTCGCGACGCGAAGCGGCCGGCGCAGACTAGTGCAAAGCCGCGTCGGCTTCAAGCGGCGGTTCCCCGCGGCCGCTGCGGGCCTGTGCCATGCTGTGCCCATGCCGACCCGCCGCAGCCTGCTGCTGGCCCTGCTTGCCGCGCCGGGAGCGAGGGCGGGTCCGGCCGCCGCCGTCACCGAGCCGGCCGGCTTGCTCGCCTTTCCGCGCGACTTCGGCGCCCATGCCGAGGCGCGCATCGAATGGTGGTACCTGACCGGCGCGCTCGCGGCGGCAGGGCGCGAATGGGGCTTCCAGATCACCTTCTTCCGTGCCACCACCGGCATCGCCGGTGCCGCCCCGAGTGCCTTTCGCGCCGGCGAGATCGTGTTCGCGCACGCCGCGGTGACCGATCTCGCCAACGCGAGACTGCTGCACGACCAGCGGATCGCGCGCAGCGGCTTCGGCATCGCCGCAGCGGCGCACGACGACACCCGGCTGGCGCTGCGCGACTGGCGGCTCGAGCGCAGCGGCGGCGCAGGCGCCAGCCGCTACCGCACGGTCGCGGCGAGCGAGACCGCAGGATTTCGCTTCGAGCTCGCGCTCGAGGCGACCCAGCCGCGCCTGCTCCAGGGCATCGACGGCCTGTCGCACAAGGGCCCGGGCGACGTGTACACGAGCCGCTACTACAGCGAGCCACAGCTCGCGGCGCGCGGCACGCTGGCGCTCGGCGGCACGGCGCCGGTGGCGGTGCGCGGGCGGGCCTGGCTCGACCACGAATGGAGCGATGCGCTGCTCGCTCCCGGGGCGGTCGGCTGGGACTGGATCGGCATGAACCTCGACGACGGCGGCGCGCTGACGGCCTTTCGCCTGCGCCGCGCCGATGGCACGACCCTGTGGGCCGGCGGCAGCCATCGGCCCGCGGCGGGCGAGACCCGCAACTTCGCGGCCAGCGAGTTGAGCTTCGTGCCCGGACGGCGCTGGACGAGTCCGGCGTCGAAGGCGAGCTATCCGGTCGAGTGGACGATCGCGACGCCGGTCGGCCGATTCGCGGTCGCGGCGCGCCAGGACGACCAGGAGCTCGACAGTCGCGCCAGCACCGGCGCCATCTACTGGGAAGGTCTGGCCCGCCTTCTCGATGGCAACGGCCGCCGCATCGGCGCCGGCTACCTCGAGCTGACCGGCTACGCGACCCGGCTGATCCTGTGAGGCTTTCGGCGCGGCGCGCCGAGGGCGGCGGGAACGACGGGCCGCACCCGGCTCAGTGCGCTCCGCCCGCGCCTGCCGCGCCGCCCCGTGCCGGCCGGGTGAGCCAGACGAACACGAGCAGCACCACGAACAGCACTGACGAGAGCAGGAACAGGTCGTTGGCCGCCATCGTGTAGGCCTGCTGGTCGACCATGCGGTTGATCGTCGCCAGCGACTGGGCGCTGTCGTAGCCGCCGGCGCCGAGCTGGCCGATGGCGAGCGTCGCGGCCGGATTGTTGGAAGTCACGCCCTGCGCCAGCTCCGCATGGTGGAGGATCGCCCGGTCTTCCCACAAGGTCGTGAAGATCGAGGTGCCGATTGCGCCCGCGGTGATGCGCGCGAAGTTGCTGAGCCCGGCGGCGGCCGGCATGCGCTCGGGCCCGAGGCCGGAAAAGATGATCGCCTGCAGCGGGATGAAGAAGAAGGCCATCGCCGCGCCCTGCAGGAGGGTCGGCAGGAGGATGGTCTCGAAGTCGTCCTGCGGGTTGAAGTTCGAGCGCATCCAGAGCACGAAGCCGAAGCCGAGGAACGCAACGGTCGCGAGCTTGCGCGGATCGATCCGCGCGACGTTCTTGCCGACCCAGGGCGAAAGGATGATCGCCAGGATGCCGACCGGCGCGGTCGCCAGACCGGCCCAGGTGGCGGTGTAGCCCATGTACTGCTGCAGCCAGAGCGGCAGCAGCACGACGTTGCCGAAGAAGAGGCCATAGGCCACCGAGAGCGCCAGCGTGCCCATCAGGAAGTTGCGCCGGCCGAACAGGCGCAGGTCGACCACCGGATGCTCTTCGGTCAGCTCCCAGGCGAGGAAGAAGGCGAAGCCGATCGCCGCCGTGGCCGCCAGCGCGACGATCTGCGGCGAGTTGAACCAGTCGAGTTCCTTGCCCTTGTCGACCATGATCTGCAGCGCGCCGACCCAGATCACCAGCAGCGCCAGGCCGACGTAGTCGAGCCGGGTCTTCCTCGGCCCGGCGTCGCGGCTGCGGTAGATCGACCAGGTGATCGCCGCGGCGATCAGGCCCACGGGGATGTTGATGTAGAAGATCCAGGGCCAGGAAATGTTGTCGGTGATCCAGCCGCCGAGCAGCGGGCCTGCGACCGGCGCGACCAGCACCGTCATCGCCCACATCGCCATCGCCGTGCCGGCCTTGGCGCGCGGGTAGCTCGACAGCAGCAGGGTCTGCGAGAGCGGGATCATCGGCCCGGCGACCAGGCCCTGGATGACGCGAAAGACGATCAGCATGCCGATGTTCGGCGCCAGCCCGCACAGCCAGGAGGCGATCACGAACAGCAGGATGCTGAGGACGAACAGGCGGACCGCGCCGAAGCGCTGCGTCAGCCAGCCGGTGAGCGGCACCGAAATCGCGTTGGCGACCGCGAACGAGGTGATGACCCAGGTGCCCTGCGAGGGGCTGACGCCCATGTCGCCGGCGATCGCCGGGATCGAGACGTTGGCGATCGACGTGTCGA
>JBDTUG010000048.1:0-16142 GCA_040007855.1 Caldimonas sp. | reverse complement strand
GCTCGGCGCCGATGCTGGTCGAGACCTTCGAGGCCTGGCGCGAGCGCACCGGCCAGGTCATCCTCGAGCGCTACGGCATGAGCGAGACGGCGATGCTGACCTCGAACCCCTACCTGGCGCGAGACGGCGAGCGCCGCGGCGGCACGGTCGGCTTTGCGCTGCCGGGGGTGGAACTGCGCATCCGCGACGACCAGGGGCGGCCGCTCGGCAGCAACGAGATCGGCGGCATCGAGGTGCGCGGCCCGAACGTCTTCGCCGGCTACTGGCGCATGCCGGAGAAGACCCGGGACGAGTTCGCCGAGGGCGGCTGGTTTCGCACCGGCGACGTCGGCAAGGTCGACGAGCGCGGCTACGTCACGATCGTCGGCCGCAGCAAGGACCTGATCATCAGCGGCGGCTTCAACGTCTATCCGGCCGAGGTCGAGGCGGCCCTCAACGACCTGCCCGGCGTCGCCGAGAGCGCGGTCGTCGGGGTGCCGCATGCCGATTTCGGCGAAGGCGTGGTCGCGGTCGTCGTCGCCCGGCCCGGCGTCGCCCTCGAAGGCGATGCCCTGCTGGCGACGCTGAAGGCGAGGATGGCCAACTTCAAGGTGCCGAAGGCGTTGTTCGTCGCCGCCGAGCTGCCGCGCAACGCCATGGGCAAGGTGCAGAAGAACCTGCTGCGGGAGCGGCATGCACGACTTTTCGCCTGACGCTGCGCCGGTGCTCGCGGCGAGGCCGCGGCGTCGCCGCCCGGGGCGGCTAGCTAGTGGGCCCCAGCAGGAAGGCCTTCGCGGCGGCGGCCGCGGCAGGGCCCTTGCGATCGCCGATCTGCTTGAGGACGCGCTGGGCCACGTCCTTCAGGTCCTCTACCGTGATCGCCTCTTCGAGGACCATCGACATCGCGAACCCGCGCATGCCGAGCTCCCTCGAGATCAGGAGCCCGATCGCTCCGCGCAGGGCCGCGTAGCTGTGCCCGCTGACGTCGATGTCGACGGCCCCGCCGAACCCCGTGTCGGCCGGCGCCGGAGCGGGCGCCGGAGACGGCGCCGCGACCGGCGCGATCAGACCGAGCGATTGCAGCTTGTCGAAGTCGGCGGCGGTGATGCCGGCGAGCTTTGCGAGCAGCGTCTCGGCCGACGTCTTGCCGTCGATGATCAGCAACAGATTGCGCTGGGCACGATCCTTCACGAGCGCCCGCCCCTGGATCTCGGCCCGGCCGGCGTCAGTCTTGGCCCAGATCAATCGGCCTCCTGGTGGTTGTCATCCGCTCTCGCCTCCCGTCGCGAAACGGCGGATGAATGTAGCAGCCCTCGCCGTCTCGATGGGACCTCGCCGGGCCGCGAGCCGGGACGAACTGTGCAGGCTTCGTCACATGCTGGTCCGTCGCCCCGGATTCGGGCGTCGTGCTGCGTCGAAGCGCAGCGCGGCGCGGCGCGCGACGGACAACGCGGAACGGACGCACTTCGCAGGCGCCAGAGGGTTTGTACCGAGGTGAGCTGCGTGCAGAATGCAAGCCTGTTCAACCGGTTCGCGGTGCCGCCACGGCGGTCCGAAACCGACTCCAGCGGAGCGTCTTGTTGTTGTTCTTCGTGTCCGCAGTCAAACTGGTGGTGGAGATCGCACTGATGGCGTTGGCCGGTCAGTTCGTCCTCGGTTTGCTGGCCGGCGCGAAGCGCGACGGGAACTTCTTCTATCGCACGCTCCAGGTCGTCACCGGCCCGGTGCTGAAGGGGGTGCGCTGGATGGCGCCGCGGGTGGTGCTGGACCGCCACATCCCTCTTGCCGCGGGGGTGCTTCTCGCATCGGCCTGGCTGGTGACGACGGTTCTCAAGGTCGACCTCTGTCTTCGCATCGGGATCGAGCAATGCCGGTGACGCTTCGCTCGTGGCCGTACCTGCGGCTCAAGCTGAACGCCTTGACGCAGCTCGTGCTGGGTCGCCGCCAGGCCGCCATCCCGGTCTTCGACGCGATGCTGGATCGGTGGCCGGACGATGCCTACGCCCTCGCGAGCCGCGCCCACCTGCATGCGGAGAGCGGCAACGCCGCGCTGGCGCTGGCCGACGCCGAGCGCCTGGTCGAACGCCACCCCGAGCGTCGGGCCGCCGACTGGTTCAATCTCGCCTTCCTGCGCGATTCGCTGGGCCGGCACGCGGCCGCCGAAGGCGCCTTCCGTCGAGCCCTGGAGCTCGAACCCAAGCTCGACCGCGCCTGGTACGGCCTGGGCCTCACGCTGATCCGGCTGGGCCGGCTCGACGAGGCCGTCGCCGCCCTGAAGCGCAACACCGAGCTGCAGCCGCTGAGCCCGTTCGGCTGGTATCAGCTGGCGCGGGTGCACGTCAACCGCAGCGAGCCCGAGAAGGCGCGCCGGATCATCGGACACCTGAAGAATTTCGAACCCAAGGTCGCGGCCCAGCTGGAGCGCGAGACGGGGCTCGTTGCGTGACGGCGCGATTGGCGCGCCCCCGCAGATCCAACACCGCCGAAGGCGGGGAAGAGGGCTGACACATCGGGTCGGCACAGGCGCCGGGGCGGTTCCCGGACGTTGACGATGGGAAGGGCACAGGCATGCAACTGACGAAAAAGCATCACGAGTACTGGCGAAAGACGTTGTCAGTCACGGGAGTCCTGCTGGCGATATGGTTCGTGGTGACGTTCGTCGTCGCGTACTTCGCACGAGACCTGCAGTTCGCGTTCTTCGGCTGGCCGTTCAGCTTCTGGGTTGCCTCTCAGGGCGCGCTGATCGTCTATGTGCTGCTCATCGGGTACTACGCCTGGCACATGAACCGCCTGGACATCGAATACGGCGTCGCCGAAGCGGAGGTGGACTGACATGGCCAGCATCAATCAACCCACGGCGTCGACCGGCGTCTTCAGCGCCGGCAGCCAGAGCGCCTTCAAGAAGCAGCTCAACAAGGTCTACACTTGGTACGTCGGCGGCTTCCTTACCTTCGTCATCGTGCTCGCCATCCTCGAGCAGATGGGGCTGCCGCGAAACTGGATCGGCCTCATCTTCCTCGCCGCGACGGTCCTGCTCTACGCCGGCATCGGCGTCATGAGCCGAACCTCGGACGCGGCCGAGTACTACGTCGCCGGGCGACGCGTCCCTGCGATGTACAACGGCATGGCCACCGGCGCCGACTGGATGAGTGCGGCGTCCTTCATCGGCATGGCAGGAACGCTCTACCTCACCGGCTTCGGCGGCCTGGCGTTCATCCTCGGCTGGACCGGCGGCTACGTCCTGGTGGCGCTGTTCCTCGCGCCCTACCTGCGCAAGTTCGGGCAGTTCACGATTCCCGACTTCCTCGGTGCACGCTACGAAGGCAACCTGCCGCGCTTCCTCGGCATCATCGCTGCGATCCTGTGTTCCTTCACCTACGTGGTGGCGCAGATCTACGGCGTCGGCCTGATCACGGCGCGGCTCTCGGGCCTGGCGTTCGAGATCGGGATCTTCGTCGGCCTCGGCGGCATCCTGGTGTGCTCGTTCCTCGGCGGCATGCGCGCCGTCACCTGGACCCAGGTCGCGCAGTACATCATCCTGATCGTCGCCTACATGATTCCAGTCGTCTGGCTGGCCGTGAAGCAGACGGGCGTGCCGATTCCGCAGGCGATCTACGGCTACCAGCTCGAGAAGGTGACCAAGCGCGGTGACGAACTGCGCCACGATCCCAAGGAGCTCGAGGTGGCCGGCATCTTCAAGGCGCGGGCGGCCGAGGCCGATGCCAAGCTGAAGGATGTGCCGGCGGCGCTGGCGGCGGACAAGGCGGCGGCCGAGAAGAAGGTCGCCGACCTGAAGGCGGCCACTGCCCCGGTCGCGGAAGTGGCCGCGGCGGAGAAGGCGCTGGCGGCGGTGCCGGCCAACGAAGCCGACGCGCGCAAGGCATACGCGGCCGCAAAGTCCGCCAACGCGGCCCGCTCGACGCCTCTGGGAGGCATGCCCAACCATGCGCAGATCTACGCCGGCAATCCAGACGGCACGCCGGCCGAGCAGAAGACCTACAACGAGTCGCGACGAAACTTCATCGCCCTCGTCTTCTGCCTGATGGTGGGTACGGCCGCCTTGCCGCACATCCTGATGCGTTACTACACGACGCCTTCGGTGAGGCAGGCGCGGGAATCGGTGACCTGGTCGCTGTTCTTCATCTTCCTGCTCTACTTCACGGCGCCCGCCCTCGCCGTGCTGGTGAAGTACGAGGTGTTCAACGTGCTGGTGGGAACGCCGTATACGCAACTGCCCGCCTGGATCGCCAACTGGTCGGCGGTCGACCCGTCGCTGCTCTCGGTGGTCGACGTCAACAAGGACGGCATCTTCCAGCTCGGCGAGATGAAGATCGGCGGCGACATCATCGTGCTCGCAACGCCGGAGATTGGCGGACTGCCGTACGTGATTTCCGGCCTCGTGGCGGCGGGCGGTCTGGCCGCCGCGCTCTCGACCGCGGACGGCCTGCTGCTGACGATCGCCAACGCGCTGTCGCACGACCTGTACTACAAGATGATCGACCCGAACGCCGCGGCCTCGAAGCGCGTGGCGATCTCCAAGGGCTTGCTCGTGGTCGTGGCAATCGCGGCGGCGTCGGTGGCGGTGCAGAAGCCAGCGGACATCCTGTTCCTGGTATCGGCAGCGTTCTCGTTCGCGGCAGCGGCGTTCTTCCCCGCGCTCGTCCTCGGCATCTTCTGGAAGCGGGCCAACAAGTGGGGCGCCTCGCTCGGCATCTTCTTCGGCCTCGGGACGACCTTCTACTACATGGTCATGACCCAGCCGTGGATGCGTGGCATCTTCGGCGTCACCTCACCGATCGAGCTGTGGTGGGGCATCCAGCCGATCTCGGCGGGCCTGTTCGGCGTGCCGATCGGCTTCGCGGTGATCATCATCGTCAGCCTGCTGACCGGCCAGCCGCGCAAGGACACGCAGGATCTGGTCGAGCATGTGCGCTATCCGGAGCTGAAGTCCGCCTGACGGCGCCGGCCTCCGTTGCAAGACCGGCCCCGCTCCGTGAGAGCGGGGCTTTTTTTCGGCCTCCGCTTCCCCGGGCTGCGAAGCCGGTACAGAAGGACAGAGGCGCGCCTGCAGCTCAATAGCGCAGCCTAGCCTGGTAGGTCTGAAGCGCGGCGGCGCGCGCCTGCCCGAGGGTATGGACGCCCTTGGCCTCCAACAGCGCGATCTGCCGGAGGAACACTTCGGCCGTCACGGTGGCGTCGCCGAGCGCCGTGTGGCGGCCGGCGACCACGACGCCCATCCGCTCGGCGATCGCCTCCAGGCGGTGCGACTCCTGGTTCGGCTGCAGCCAGGCCGACAGCAGCAGGGTGTCGAGCACCGGCTGGTCGAAGCAGAGCCCGCTCGCCGCTTCCTTGAGCTGCAGGAAGCGCATGTCGAAGGCCGCGTTGTGCGCCACCAGCACCGTGTCGCGGGCGAACGCATGGAACACCGGCAGCACCTCGAGGATCGTCGGCTGCCCGGCCAGCGCCTCGGGGCGGATGCCGTGGATCGCCGCCGAGGCACTCGCGAGCGGCCGGCGCGGATCGACCAGCTGCTCGAAGGACTCCTGGCGCAGCAGCCGGCCGTTGACGATGCGCAGCGCGCCGATCTGGATGATCTCGTCGCCCTCGGAGGGATTGAGGCCGGTGGTCTCGGTGTCGAACACGGTGTAGCTCAGCTCGGCGAGCGAGCGCTCGTCGAACGCGCGCGACTGCGCCGAGGTCTGGAACAGGTCGAAGTCGTAGAACTCGGGGCGCTCGCCCGGGGCCGTGAGCGGCGCGACCTCGAGCGGACGGTTCGCGTCCGCGCACGGCAGCAGGAAGCGGAAGAACGCTTCGTGACGGACCCGCTCGCGCTCGAACCAGAATTCACCGCCGTGGCGCTCGACGACGTCGCGCAGCGTCAGCGGCGTCGCGCTCTCGCCGCTGCGCATCGGCTCGATCTGCCAGTTCATCACGGTCTCGGTGCTCATCGGCTGACCGGCCCAGACCAGGTCGAGATGCGCCCGCGCTCCGGCCGCCTGCAAGCGCAGGCGCACCGCCTTCACGCCGTGCTCGTCGACCAGCTTGCCCGCGAGGTAGGCGAGCGCCTGCAGCAGCGAGTAGCTGTCGACCTTCAGCCACAGCGTCGGATCGACCTCGTCGCCACTCGCCCGCAGCGAGCCGAGCGCCTCGATGCGGCGCACGCCGGCCGCGACCAGGTCGGCGCCGAGCATGTCCTCCATCGGCCAGCGCGTTCTGAGGCCGGCCAGCACGTCGCCGGCCAGGGCCTGCAGGCGCACCGTCATGGCCGCGACCTCGTCGCGCACGACCGCCTGGAAGCGCTCGCGCATCGGCGCTTCGAGGTCGGGCAGCTCGAGCATCTCGACCGCCGCCTGCAGGTTGCCGAGCGACGCCCGGCTGCCTTCGGTCAGGCCGAGCAGGAGGCGATCGCGAAGGTCATCCTGCTCGAAGTCGCGAGTCATGTCGTCGAGCATCAGGACGAAGCCGCCCAGGGCGCCAGCTTCTGCGCCCTCGCGCGCCGGGTCGTGCACCGGGGCCATCTGCACGCGCAGCAGCCGGCCGGCCGGCGTGCCGGTGACGAACTGCGCCGAGGGGCTGGCTGCGCCATCGCGAATGCGCTGGCGGATGTTGTCGAGCACGTGCGCGATCAGCGGCCGGTCGAAGACGGCGTAGATCGAGCGGCCCAGGCCGATCAGCTCGGCGCCGCCGGCCGTCCCGGGCGTGCTCGACCAGGTCCGGAACTGGGCCCGGGCACGGCTGTTGTAGAGCAGGATCGCGCCCTCGAGATTGCACACCACGACGCTCTGGGTCAGCTCGGCCATCAGGGCCGACAGGCGGCTGCGCTCCGCCTCGATGCTGCGGCTGGCCAGGGCGACCTGCTGCGCCGCGTCCTGCTGCAGTTGCGCGCGCTGGCGCAGCAGCGCGTTGAGGGTCGCGGCCAGGGCCTGGTTGGCGGCGCCGCCCCGGGCCTCGAGATCGGCCGCCTTGGCGCCGGCGAGCAGCGCCTGGGCCTGCTCCTGAAGGCGCGCGGGGGCGACGACGAATCGTGCAAAGAGCTGGCCGATGCCCCAGCCCGCCAGGCCGAGCGCCGCCAGCCAGACCAGCACGAGCAGCATCCCGCGCGATTCCAGCACGGCCGCCAGCACGGCCCGTTCGGAAGGCTGCAGCGTCGCCCAGACCGTCGCGACGCTGGCCAGCGCAAGCAGCGCCATCGCCCCGCCCAGCGCGGCAATCATCAGGGGCAGGCGCAGCGCCGGTTTCACGGGCCGCGCTCCAGCATCTCGCGAACCTTCTGCACCAGCTGCCGGGTCGAGAACGGCTTGGTCATGTAGGCATCGGCGCCCAGGCCGAGGCCCTTGGCGACGTCGGTGTCGCGGCCCTTGGCGGTCAGCATCAGGATCAGCGTGCCCTTGACGGCGTCGTTGGCGCGCACCTCCTGGCAGACCTCGAAGCCCGACTTCTTCGGCATCATCGCGTCGAGCAGCACCAGCGCCGGCCGGTCGCGCAGGATCGCCTGCACCGCCTCGTCGCCGTCGCGCGCCACGCTGACGCTGTAGCCCTCGCGCTTCATGAGGTACTCGAGCGAGATCAGGATGTTCGCTTCGTCGTCGGCGATCAGGATCTTCTGGCTCACTGGGTAACCTCCGCGCGATGCGCTCCGGTATTCGCCTTGGGAACGGCCCTGCGGCTCATGCGGGGTCTCCGGTGTCTCGCGCCTCGTGCGCTATCGCCCAGGGCAGCTCGAAGGCGAAGCATGCCCCCGGCCCGGGCCCCGGCTCGAGCCACATCCGCCCGCCGAAGTGCTCGACGATCTGGCGGCTGATCGGCAGGCCCAGGCCGGTTCCCTGCGGCCGGTGGGCGGCGTCGCCGCCCTGGCGGAACTTCTCGAAGACCAGCGCCTGCTGGCCGACGGCGACGCCGCTGCCGTTGTCGCGGATCTCGACCCGCAGGCCGGTCTCGAGCGCCTGCAGCCGCGCCTCGACCTTGCCGCCGGCCGGTGGCAGGAACTTGGCGGCGTTCGACAGCAGGTTCAGCAGCACCTGGGTCAGGCGGTCGGGATCGGCGCGGATCGTCGGCACCGACTCCGGCAGGTCGAGCAGCACCTCGGCGCCGCGCTCGTGGAACATCTCGGCGGTGGTCTCGGCCGCCCGCAGCATCAGCTCGCGCAGGTCGACATCGGTCACGGTCCATTGCGCGTGGCCGCCCTCGATCTTCGCCAGGTCCAGCACCTGGTTGACGAGACGGCTCAGCCGCTCGGTCTCGGCGGTGATGATGCGCAGGAACTGGCGGCGCTGCTCCACCGGCATGTCGAGGTCGTCGGCCATCAGCTCCGACAGGGCGCGGATCGAGGTCAGCGGCGTGCGCAGCTCGTGCGTCACCGACGACATGAAATCGTCCTTCAGGTGGTCCAGGCTCTTGAGCTGCTCGTTGGCGGCGCGCAGCTCGTCGGTGGCGCGCTGCAGCGAGCGCGACTTGTCTTCCAGCTCGTGCGAATAGGCGCGCAGCTGCGACGCCTCGTCGAGGATGCGCATCACGTCCTCGATGCCGAGCTGCTCCTCCTCCACCGCCGCGGCCACCATGACCCGGGCCGAGGCGCTGCCGATCGCGCCGGCCAGCTGGGTCTCGACGAACTGCACCAGCCGGGCATCGGCCGGGATCTGCTCTATCCTGGCGACGCCGCGCTGGCGCGCGAAATCGGCGAACAGCCGCTCCGCCCGCGCCGCGCCGAGCAGCCGGCTCGTCAACGGCAGCAGCTCGCGGACCTGGGCGCGGCCGCGCCAGAACACCGGGCCGACGGCGCCGCTGCCCGCGGCGCCGCGAAAGACGTCGACGAACAGCGACGCCTGGCTCGCTTCGCGCGCCGACGGCGGCCGCCAGAGCGACAGCCCGACATAGGCGGCGACGTTCGCCAGCAGGCTCCAGAACAGGGCATGGGTCAGGTTGTCGAGCCCGCCCAGGCCGAGCAGCTGTTCCGGCTTGAGCAGGCTCAGGCCCCAGGGACCGTCGGTGACGAAGCCGACCGCGAGCCAGCCCGACTTCGCCACCGAGGGCAACATCAGCGTGTAGGCCCATAGCGCGAAGCCGAGCAGCAGCCCGGCCAGCGCGCCGTTGCGCGTGCCGCCTTTCCAGTACAGCCCGCCCAGCATGGCCGGCGCGAACTGGGCGACGGCGGCGAAGCTGATGAGGCCTATGCTGACCAGCGCATAGGCCTCGCCGGCGATCGCGAAGTAGAGGTAGCCCAGCAGCAGGACGGCGACGATCGCCACCCGCCGGATGGCCAGCAGCAGGCGGCCGAGATCGCCGCGGGCGCGGGCGCCGAAGCGGCGCGTGCGCAGCAGCAACGGCATGACAAGGTCGTTGCAGACCATGGTCGAGACCGCGATAGCCTCCACGATCACCATGCCGGTCGCCGCCGACAGCCCGCCCACGAACACCAGCAGGGCCAGGCCCTGCTGGCCCAGAGCCAGCGGCAGCGAGAGGACGAAGCTGTCGGCGTCCATCCGGCCAGGCCCGAAGTGGAGCAGGCCGCCGAGGGCGATCGGCAGGACGAACAGGTTGATCAGCAGCAGGTAGAGCGGGAACACCCACACCGCCCGGCGCAGGTGCTGCTCGGCGACGTTCTCGACCACCATCATCTGGAACTGGCGCGGCAGGAAGACGACCGAGAGCATCGACAGCAAGGTCAGCGCGAACCATTGTTCGTAGGCGAACTTCTGGCCCGCGCCCTGGGTGAGGGTGAGCAGCTTGTGCAGTTCGGGGACGGCCCGGGCGCGCGCGAAGATGTCGGCCGGGCCAGCGAAGACGCCCCAGGTCACGAAGGCGCCGACCGCCATGAAGGCGAGCAGCTTGACGACCGACTCGAAGGCGATCGCCGCCACCATGCCTTCGTGCTTTTCGGCGCTGTCGAGGTGGCGGGCACCGAACACCATGGTGAAGCCGGCCAGCCCGAGCGCGAAGTAGAAGGTGCTGTCCCGCCACCAGCCCGCCGGCGCGGCGATGGGCGTGCCGAGCGGCGTGGTCAGCAGGGCGTAGCCGCTCGAGACCGCCTTGAGCTGCAATGCGATGTAGGGAACGATGCCGACGACGGTGATCAGGGTCACGGCGCCGGCCAGCACCGGGCTCTTGCCGTAGCGGCTGGCGATGAAGTCGGCGATCGAGGTGATCCGGTAGGTCTTGGCGATCCGGATCATCTTGCGCAGGGTCAGCCACGCCAGCACCATCGCCAGCGTCGGTCCGAGGTAGATCGGCAGGAACCAGACGCCGGCGCTCGCTGCCCGGCCAACGCTGCCGAAGTAGGTCCAGGCGGTGCAGTAGACGCCCATCGACAGCGCGTAGACCCAGGCGTTGCCGATGACCGAACGCCCGCTGGTCGCGCGCGCGTCGCCGTACGCCGCCACCGCGAACAGCAGCAGCAGGTAGGCGAACGAGACGCCGACGACCAGCGGGACGGACAGCATCTGGGCAGCGCCCCCGGAATGCGACTAGTCGGGCATGCGCTCGGCGACCAGGCCGAGCACAGCGATCAGGCCGCCCCAGAGGACGAACAGGGCGGCCGGAAACAGCGGCAGTCCCAGGACCGTGGCGTCGCGGTCCCAGAGCGCGAGCAACGGAAAGTTCAGCAGCATCGCGCCGGCGACAAACAACGCGACCAGCCTCGGCCCGCCCGGACCCTTGACCATGGATGCCTCCTCCTTGTCCCGCCGACCGGCCTCACGCGCCTCCGGCCGTCGCGGCGGCACCTGGGTCACAGGAAGTCGAGCCGATAGCTCAGCCGCAGATGTTGGCGAAAGCCCTTGATGATCGCCAGCGCGTCCTTCAGCAGGTCGCGCTCGAGCGTGCCGAGCGTCGACAGGCGCACCTGGTTGTCGACCGGCTCGCCGGAGCGACGCTGGCGCAGGTTGTTGTCGAGCTTGAGCACCATCAGGAAGTGCAGCGCCTCGGTCAGGTCGCGTGCCATCTGGACCGGCAGGTGGTTCCGCTCCGCCAGGACGCGCAGGCGCGCCGCCGTGCCGATCTCGGCGACATGGTGCTGCAGCGCGAGCGTCCGGGCGCCGTGGACGACCGGGAAGGTGCCGAGCTTCTTCAGGTCGAAGGCCTGCTCGTCGCGACCGCGCAGGCTGCCCAGCCACGACCACCAGCCGCCGGGCTCGCTGAACTGGTCGGCGGCACCGACGAAGCGGGCGAAGAACACGTCGTTGTCGACCAGACTGCTGTCGACGAAGCGGCGCGCCTCCTGCAGCAGGGTGGCATCGCCGGCGACCGCGACCGCATCGAGAAAGATCGCCAGGCGCATGACGCCTTCGGGCTCGGCGCCGAACATCCAGTGGCGCAGGCCCTCCTTGAAGTCGGCCAGCGGCCGGCACCACATCGGGTTGCTGACCATGATGTTGCCCGGACAGGGCGGGTAGCCGAACTCGATCAGCGCGGCGGTGAAGCGCGCGGTCACCTGCTCGATGCCGGCCAGGGAAAAGCCGTCGCGCAGCAGCAACCCGTTGTCCTGGTCGGTCTTCAGGATCTGCTCGCCGCGCCCCTCGCTGCCCATCACCATCAGGCAGCTGTTGGCGACCAGCTCCGGCGGCGCCAGCATCGTCCACAGGCGCGCCAGCAACTGGCGGTTGAGCTCGTGCACCAGGCTGGAGACGAGCTCGATGCGGATGCCGTCGCTGTGCAGCAGCACGACCACGGCGTCCATCTGCAGGGCCGCCTGCTTCAGCTCGGCGACGCTGGCTGCCTGCTCGATCTGCAGCGCGATCAGGTGCGAATGGGTGGAGACGAAGCTCATCAGGTCGAGCTGGCTGAGCACGCCGACTATTGACTCGCCGTCGCGCACCACGAGGCGATGCACGCGGTGCCGGATCATCAGCAGGAGGGCCTCGAATACCTCGGCCTCGGGCGCCACGCCGATCAGCTCGAAGCGGGCCACTTCGCGCACTGGCAACCGCTCGGGCGGCACGGGGCGCAGCAGGGCGTCGCGCAGATCGGTGGTGGTGAACATGCCGACCCGCTCGCCGTCGAGCACCAATGCGTGCCGCACGTCCTGCTGCGCCATCACCCGGCAAGCCGAGACGAGGTCGAGCGCGCCGTCGATGTAGCGCGGCTTGCGGACGCCGGCATCGCGCACCCGCGCCGTCATCAGCGACACGAACTCGCGCTGCGGCTGGCGTTGCGTCGCGGCCGCCAGGCGATGCGAAATGCCGCCGAACAGCCAAGAGCTGAACTTCGCGTTGCCGGCGATCAGCGCCTGCAGCGTCGCCCGGGGGATCTGCCAGGCGAGCACGTCGTCGAGCGCGCGCAGCAGGCCGCTGGTGCGGCCGGCGAGCGCCGCCCGGGCCGCGCACAGGTCGCCCGGGCCATCGAGCGCGACCACCTCGCCGGCCTCGATCAGCTGCACATGGCCCTCGACCAGCAGCCAGGCGTGGCCGACCGACGACTCCGGCTTCAGCAGGACCGCGTCGCGGGCGAACCGCGCCGGCTCGGCGCTGGCGAGCAGCAGCGCCTGCTCGGACGCGGTCAGGCCATCGAACGGCGCGCTGGCAAAGCTGAAGGCCGGCAGCACGACGAAGTGCTCAGTGCCCCGATGCGGTGGCCGCGCCGATGCCGGTTTCCGAGCGCACCTGCTGGGCGAGGAAGCCGGCGCGGTCGATGCGGGCCCGTTCGCTCTTGTCGAGGATCGAGAACAGCCAGATGGCGACGAAGGCGATGGTCATTGAGAACAGCGCCGGCGACGTGTACGGGAACAGGGCCGAGCCCTTGGGATTGCCGAGCGTCGCTTCCCAGACCGACGGCGAAACGATCGTCAGCCCCACCGACGAGATCAGGCCGAGGAAGCCGCCGATCACCGCGCCGCGGGTCGTGCAGTCCTTCCACAGCACCGACATGAACAGCACCGGGAAGTTGGCCGACGCCGCGATCGCGAACGCCAGCGAGACCATGAAGGCGATGTTCTGCTTCTCGAACACGATCCCGAGCACGACCGCCAGGATGCCGAGCGCGACCGTGGTCAGGCGCGAGACCCGCAGCTCGGCGGCGCTGTCGGCCTTGCCGTCCTTGATCACCGTCGCGTACAGGTCGTGCGACACGGCCGAGGCGCCCGACAAGGTCAGGCCGGCCACCACCGCGAGGATGGTCGCGAACGCCACCGCCGAGATGAAGCCGAGGAAGACGTTGCCGCCAACGGCGTTGGCGAGGTGGATCGCCGCCATGTTGCCGCCGCCCCTGAGCACGCCCTTGGCGTCGAGGAACTCCGGGTTGGTCAGCACGTAGGTGATCGCGCCGAAGCCGATGATGAAGGTCAGCAGGTAGAAGTAGCCGATCCAGCCGGTCGCCCACATCACCGAGGAGCGTGCCGCCTTGGCGCTCGGCACCGTGAAGAAGCGCATCAGGATGTGCGGCAGCCCGGCGGTGCCGAACATCAGCGCCATGCCGAACGAGATCGCCGAGATCGGGTCCTTGACGAAGTTGCCCGGACCCATGATCGATGCGCCGGCCTGGGCTGCCGCGTCGGCCAGCTTGCCGTCCTTGAGCGCCAGGTCGGTCTTGATCTTCACCGCCTGGGCGAACATCGCCTCCGGGCTGAAGCCGAAGTGCCAGAGCACCGCCAAAGCCATGTAGGTGGCCCCGCCGAGCAGCAGGCAGGCCTTGATGATCTGCACCCAGGTGGTCGCGGTCATGCCGCCGAACAGCACATAGACCATCATCAGCGAGCCGACCACGACCACCGCGATCCAGTACTCGAGACCGAACAGCAGCTTGATCAGCTGACCCGCGCCGACCATCTGCGCGATCAGGTAGAACGCCACCACGACCAGCGTGCCCGAGGCCGCGAAGATGCGCACCGGGGCCTGCTTGAAGCGGAACGCCGCCACGTCGGCGAAGGTGAACTTGCCGAGGTTGCGCAGGCGCTCGGCCATCAGGAAGGTGATCACCGGCCAGCCGACGAGAAAGCCGATCGAGTAGATCAGGCCGTCGAAGCCGCTCGCCATGACCGCCGCGGAGATGCCGAGGAACGACGCCGCCGACATGTAGTCGCCGGCGATCGCCAGGCCGTTCTGGAAGCCGGTGATGCCGCCGCCGGCGGTGTAGAAGTCGGCCGCCGACTTGGTCCGCGATGCCGCCCACTTGGTGATGAACAGCGTGAACACCACGAAGATGGCGAACATGCTGATCGCCGTCCAGTTGGTCGCCTGCTGCTGCGCCTGGCCGAGGTCGGCGCCGGCAGCATAGACCGCCGCCGACACGCCGAGCAGCGCCGCCAGGGGCAAGGCGCGACGCGCCGTATCGCCCGGTCTTGCGTTGGTGCGGCTCATTGCAGCACCGCCTTGGCCACGTCGGCGGTGAGATCGTCGAATTCGCTGTTCGCCCGCTTGACGTAGATCGCGGTGATAACGATCGTGAACACGATGACTCCGAATCCGATCGGAATGCCCAGCGTCATGACGCCGGCGCCGATGCGCTGCGACAGGAACTCCTTGCCGAACGCCACGAGCAGGATGAAGCCGTAGTAGACGACCATCATCGCCAGCGTGAGCCACCAGCCGAAGCGGGTGCGCTTGGCGTTGAGCTCCTGGTATTTCGGATGGCTGGCGATCCGTTCGACCAAGTTGTCGTCCATGGTGTCTCCTCGATTCTTTTCGAGTCCGGGCCGATCCCGAGCCGTCTCGCATCATGCACCTCGGCACGGGCTGCACCACCTTGATGCGCCGCAAGGCGGCGGAGCGGGCCAGCGCCGGGTTGCGCCGACCGCCCAGACGCGGCGGGACAGCCCGACAGGTAGCTAAGCTAGCTAGCGCACGACTCCCGGCCGGGGAGCGCCTGCCGTCTGCCACGCGGGGCCGTCGAACCACGGGTCGCCGCGCAGGCAGGCGGCGAGCATCGGCAAGGCGTCCAGGCCCCAGAACAGCCGGCCGTCGACCTCGATCGTGGGCACGCCGAACAGACCTTTGCCGAGCGCTGCGTCGCTGGCGTCGCGCAGCCGCTGCTTGACCGGTTCGCTCCCCGGATCGCGGCGCGGCGCGAGCTGCTCGCGCAGCGCCGCCAGCCGCGCCGGCTCCTCGGCATCGTCGCCACCGCCCTGCCAGACGTGCGCCAGGATCGTCGCGCACGCGTGGCGGCTCGGCGTCGCGCCTTCCGCGGCCGTCGCCCAGGCGAGGCGCAGGAGGGCGATCGGGTTGAACGGGTGGCGCGCCGGCGTCTCGAGCCGGACGCCCTGGCTGTCCGCCAGCCACTGGACCTGGCGAAAGGTCCAGGCCCGCTTGGGCTCGATCTCGGCGGGCCCCTTGTGGCCCCAGTGCTTGAGCAGCGCGGCGAACAGGACCGGCCGGTAGCTGACGCTGTACGACAGGCCGGCGAGCGCTTCGGGAAGGCGCTCGAACGCCAGGTAGGCGTACGGCGACACCGGATCGAACCAGAAGTCGAGCGCCTTCATGGCCTCAGGTCGTGTCGCGGGCGTCGGCAAGCGCCCGGCGCCGGCCCGGCAGCCGCTTCCAGACCTCGCGCCGGGCGCCGTCGCCGAGGGCGCCCCAGGCGGCGATCTCGTCGATGGTGCGCAGGCATCCCTCGCACCACCCGCTGGCGGCGTCGATCCGGCAGACGTCGGTACAGGGGCTCGGCACGTGCGCCTGCGGGCCGGTGACGATGCGCAGGCTGCCGTTCATCGCCGCCCGTCTCGCCGGCAGCCCGGCGGGCCCTTTGGAGTACCTTCGTGCCGCGCACTCCGGTATTCGCCCTTGGGGCGGCCCGGCGGGCTCACGGCGCCGCCCCGAACGCCTGGCGTACCTCTTCGACGGTGTAGTAGCCGAGCGCGAGGTCGCGCTCGACTGCCTCGCGCGGCCGCGCCGAGCTCGGGCCGAAGCCGCCGCCGCCTGGCGTCGAGACGGCGATCACGTCGCCGGCCTCGATCTCGATGTCCTGGTCCTTGGAGAGGTGCGGCGGCACGTAGGTGACGCCCTTCCTGATGATCGCCACCGTGTTGGTGCCGCCGGCGGCGCCGCCCTCGGCGCCGGGCGGGCCGGTCCGCCCATGGTCCATCACCATCGAGACGCGGGCAGCGCCGCGGCGCAGGCGAATCCGGTAGTTGACGCCGAAGCCGCCGCGATGCTCGCCGGCGCCGCCCGAGCCTTCGTGCAGCGAATACTCCTCGAACAGCACCGGGTAGAGCTGCTCCATGATCTCGATCGGCGTCGTCT
>JBDTUG010000047.1:0-16854 GCA_040007855.1 Caldimonas sp. | reverse complement strand
ATGATGTTCACGATCGAGCCGATGATCAATGCCGGCAAGCGCGAGATCCGCGAGACCGGCGACGGCTGGACCATCGTCACCCGCGACCGGTCGCTTTCGGCGCAATGGGAGCACACCGTCCTGGTCACCGACAGCGGCTACGAGGTGATGACCCTCTCGGCGGGCTCGCCGCCCATACCGGCGTTCGTCGCCGGCGCCTGAAGCTGGCGCACGCCGTGCTGGCTCCCGAGACCCCGGCGCTGCGCGCGCTCGGCCTCGCCGAGATCCGCGCCCGCTACCGCGACGGCAAGGCCGCCCTGCTTGCCCGCTTCGCCGCGGCCCGGCCGACCGCGCGCGCGGCGCTCTCGCTGGTGCGATCGCTCGCCGGCCAGGTCGACACCACCCTGCTCGACCTGTGGCGCCACGCCGGCATGCCCGACGGCGCGGCCCTGGTGGCGGTCGGCGGCTACGGCCGCGGCGAGCTGTTCCCGCACTCCGACGTCGACGTGCTCGTCCTCATGCCGGTCGACGGCACGGCCGGGCTCGACGGGATGCGCGGCGCCACCGAGCGCTTCATCACCGACTGCTGGGACGCCGGCCTCGAGATCGGCTCGAGCGTGCGCACGGTCGGCGAGTGCGTCGCCCTGGCGCTCGCCGACGTGACGGTGCAGACGGCGCTGCTCGAGGCGCGCTTCCTCGACGGCGACCGCAAGGCCTTCTCGGCGTTCCAGAAGGCGACCGCGGCGGCGATGGACCCCAAGGCCTTCCTGCGCGCCAAGACGCTCGAGATGCGGCAGCGCCACCAGAAATACGAGAACACGCCCTACTCGCTCGAGCCGAACTGCAAGGAGAGCCCGGGCGGCCTGCGCGACCTGCAGACCGTGATCTGGGTAGCGCGCGGCGCCGGCCTCGGCCGCACCTGGCAGCAGCTCGCCGCGCACGGCCTGATCACGCCGTTCGAGGTGCGCCAGCTGCAGCGCAACGAGGGCGTCCTCAAGCTGATCCGGGCCCGGCTGCACGTGATCGCCGCGCGGCGCGAGGACCGGCTCGTGTTCGACCTGCAGACCGCCGTCGCCGAGAGCTTCGGCTACCGCGCGGCGCACGGCCAGCGCGCCTCCGAGCGGCTGATGCGGCGCTTCTACTGGGCGGCCAAGGCGGTCACCCAGCTCAACCAGATCCTGATGCTCAACATCGAGGAGCGCATCAACGGCCTGCAGGACGCGCCGATGCGGCCGATCTCCGACAAGTTCCTCGAGCGCAGCGGCATGCTCGAGGTGGCGAGCGACGACCTCTACCAGCGCGATCCGCACGCCATCCTCGAGACCTTCCTCGTCTACCAGCAGACGGTCGGCCCCAAGGGGCTCTCGGCACGGACCCTGCGCGCTCTCTACAACGCGCGCAACCTGATGGACGGCAAGTTCCGGCGCGACCCGGTGAACCGCGCCGTCTTCATGAGGATGCTGCGCGCCAACGGCGGCCAGACGCACGCCTTCCGGCTGATGAACGAGACCAGCGTGCTCGGCCGCTACCTGTGGGTGTTCCGGCGCATCGTCGGCCAGATGCAGCACGATCTGTTCCACGTCTACACGGTCGACCAGCACATCCTGATGGTGCTGCGCAACGTGCGCCGCTTCCTCATCCCCGAGCACGCCCACGAGTACCCGTTCCTGTCGCAGCTCGCCTTGACCTTCGACCGGCCCTGGGTGCTGTTCGTCGCTGCCCTGTTCCACGACGTCGCCAAGGGGCGCGGCGGCGACCACTCGGTGCTCGGCGAGCGGGAAGCACGGCGCTTCTGTCGCGACCACGGCATCGAGCGCGAGGACGAGCTGCTGATCGTGTTCCTGGTCGGCCATCACCTGACGATGTCGCGGATCGCCCAGAAGGAAGACCTTTCCGATCCCGACGTGATCGCGGGGTTCGCCAGGACGATCGGCAGCGAGCGGCGCCTCACCGCGCTCTACCTGCTGACCGTCGCCGACATCCGCGGCACCAGCCCGAAGGTATGGAACGCCTGGAAAGGCAAGCTGCTCGAGGACCTGTACCGGCTCACCCTGCGCGCGCTCGGCGGCGCCCGTCCCAACATGGACGCCGAGATCGAGGCGACCAAGCTCGAGGCGCGCCTGCTGCTCAACCTCGCCTCGCTGCCCGGCACGGTCGAGGTGCCGCTCTGGCGGACCCTCGAGCTGAGCTATTTCGCGCGCCACGAGGCCGGCGAGATCGCCTGGCACACGCGCTCGCTGATCGACAAGGTCGACTCGCCGATCCCGATCGTGCGGGCGCGGGTCAGCCCGTTTGGCGAAGGGCTGCAGGTGCTTGTCTACGCCGCCGACCGGCAGGACCTGTTCGCCCGGACCTGCGGCTACTTCGACGGCGCCGGCTTCAACATCCTCGACGCCAAGGTCCACACCACGACTTCCGGCTATGCGCTCGACACCTTCCTGGTGGTCAGCCCGCACATCGACACCCACTACCGCGACCTGATCGCCTACGTCGAGAACAAGCTCGCGATCGCGCTCGAGTCGACCGGCCCGCTGCCCGAGCCGAGCAAGGGCCGGATCTCGCGGCGGGTCCGCTCGTTCCCGGTCACGCCGCGCGTCACCCTGCGCCCCGACGAGCGGGCGCAGCGCTGGCTGCTCGGCGTCTCGGCAAGCGACCGCTCGGGCCTGCTCTACGCGATCTCGCGCGTGCTCGCCCAGCACAACATCAACCTTCAGCTCGCCAAGATCACGACCCTCGGCGAACGCGTCGAGGACACCTTCCTGATCGACGGCTCGGCGCTGCAGCTGAACAGGATGCAGCTGCAGATCGAGACGGAAATGCTCGACGCGATCGGCTGACGAATGAGGCCCGCCGTGGGGCGGCCCGACGGCCGGCCGTCATGTCGCTGACCACCATCGCCGCCGTCGAGGCGCTGCCGCGGCTCGACGCCTTCGACACGATCGTCGACGCCCGCTCCGAGAGCGAATACGCGCTCGACCGCCTACCGGGCGCCGTGAACTGGCCGGCGCTGAACGACGCCGAGCGCGCTTCGATCGGTACCGAGTACAAGCAGGTCTCGCCGTTCGCGGCGAGGAAGCGCGGCGCGGCGCTCGTTGCCCGCAACATCGCCGCGCACATCGAACGCCACGTGCTCGAGCTGCCTCGCGACTGGTCGCCGCTCGTCTACTGCTGGCGCGGTGGCCAGCGCAGCCGCTCGCTCGGGCTGGTGCTTGGCCAGATCGGCTTTCGGGTGCAGCTGCTCGAAGGCGGCTACCAGGCGTTTCGCCGCGCAGTGGTTGCCGCGCTCGAGACCTTGCCGGCGGCGCTGTCCTTCGTCGTCGTCGGCGGCACGACCGGCTCGGGCAAGAGCCTGCTGCTGCGCGCCCTGGCCGAGCGTGGCGAGCAGGTGCTCGACCTCGAGGCGCTCGCCAACCACCGCGGCTCGGTGCTCGGCCTCGTGCCGGGGGAGTTGCAGCCGTCGCAGAAGGCCTTCGACACCGCGGTCTGGAATGCGCTGCGCCGGTTCGATCCGGCACGGCCGGTGTTCGTGGAAAGCGAGAGCGCCAAGGTCGGCGACCTGCGGGTGCCCGTGCCGCTCGTCGACCGGATGCGTTGCGCGGCCTGCCTCTGGCTCGAACTGCCGGTCGACGCGCGGGTCGCCCTCCTGATGCGGGAGTACACCTTCTTCGTTCGCGACATCGACGCCTTCTGCACCCGTCTCGATGCCCTGCGGGTACTGCGCGGCCACGAGGTCGTGAACGGCTGGCAGGAGGCCGCGCGCGCCGGCCGGGTCGAATCCGTCGTGCGCGACCTGCTGGTCTCGCACTACGACCCGGTCTACCTGCAGTCGATCGGCCGCAACTTCCCCGGCACGGCGCAGCCGCTCGCTCGCATCGCCTGGAGCGGCGACGCCGCCGGCCTGCAGGCGGCCGCCACCGAAGCGGCAGCCGCCGCCCAGGCTAGGACACCTTGACGACCCAGTAGTTGTTGGTGCCGTTGCAGGTGGTGACGGCCTTCAGGCCCTCGCTGTCGGTGACGAGCGCCACGTGAGCGGTTCCGGTGCACCCGGTCGGCGCCGGGATGTCGGTGCTCGAGTGAATCGTCACCAGGTCGGCCGACAACTCCGCGACCGTCAGCGAGTTGGCCGAGAAGTTGGCCATGGCGACCAGGACATGCCCGTTCGGCAGCAGCGTCAAGGTGACGCCCAGCGTGCCGGCAGCGGCGGTCAGCACGATGACCCGCGGCGTATCCCTTGGCGAGGCCGGGTCGAAGAGGAAGGCCCTGCCCTCGCCACCGAACACGGTGGCGACGCACGCCTGCCTCGTGCCCACTGGGAGGCAGCGCAACCGCCGCGTGTCGACGTTGCCCCAGGAAAGCAGAGTCGCCGCCGGCTGCGCGCCGGCGATGTTCTTGAAAAACACCTTGGAGCTGGTGCTGATGCTGGCACTGGTGGCGCGCGAGAGCACGAGCACGCCGCCGCTCGCCGCATCGGGCATCTGCGCCGAGACGAGCTGGCCGCCACCGGGGAAGTCGGTGAGCGGTGCGAATCGAGCGTCGGTCCGATAGGCCGCCGTCGTCGCGTCGTAGCTGACGAGGTTGATGCCGAAGACCGGCCGAACCAGCACGACCGTGTCCGACACCAGGCCGCCGCCGCCGGTGGCGGCGTCGAAGGTGGGCTGGGCGTCACGGAAGGTGCCGCCCCAGCCTGCGGCGGCGGTCCAGTTCTGGACGAAGGCACCGGTGCTGCCGAAGCCGATCATGGCCGCGTTGGCCCCCGCCGAGGCCGCCTGCGCCACCGGCACGACGCCAAGCAGGTTGGTGCCGACCGTGGCCCCGTCGCCGGCCGCAGTGAAGTTGCCGACCACCTGGCGGGTCACCAGGTCGAGCACCTCGACGCCCTCGACGCCGGCGACTGCGGCCAGCGGACCGGTTCCGGTCAGGTTGGCGAACGGCTTGCCGAAATAGTTGATGCCGTCGGGCGCGGTCAGACCGGGGAGCGGGAACAGGCCGATCGCAAGGACGAGTCCGGGAGCGCCCGGTCCGCAGTTCGCGGGCGCGATGACTGCGACGTTGATCTGGCCCAGGAGGACGACTGCCCCGCTGAGAATGGCTTGCACGAATGTCAGGTTCAAGCTCTCGAAGCTTGCCTCGTATCTCATGAAGCCCAGCCCGGGTGCAAGGCAGGTCGCGCTCATCGAGCCGGAGGCCTCCGCGGCCTGGGCGGTTTCGAACTCGGGGCCGAACTCGGGGTGGACGGGGAATCCGTTCAAGCCGAGCACGCGTGAGACGCCATAGCCTGCGCCCTGCGGCGAAAAGCGATCCGGAGTCGCCGCCTTGTTCACGAGGAGCGCCGCCTCGATCGTCTCGCCGACCGGCGCCTGGAGGCGGTTCAGCGTCATCGTCACGGTGATCGCCTCGACGGTCTTCACGAAGACATGCGAGAAGTGCGAGATCTCGCCACGGACGACGCGAGAAGTCGGCGACAGCTCGAGCGCGGCGTTCTGTGCCCACTCGGTAGTGCCCGCCGACTCGTGCAGCATGACCGCGATCGCGCCACTGGCGCTCGGCGGCAAGGTCACGTCGACCCGCACCGGCACCGCGAACGTCGTTCCGGCCGGCTCGAGCCGGTAGACGCGGTCCGGCACCGCCGGACGGATCGATGCCGGCACGTCGTCGCCGGTCACTTCGGTGATCCTGATCTCGGTCGAGGCGCCGAGGGCGCCCGCTGGAATCGTCAGCCCGACCCGACCGTCGGCGCTGGCCACCGTACCGCCGGCCGGACCGACCGTGCCGGTCGCCGCGGCGGCGGGCGGCGCCGAGGACGTCTGCCCGCCGCAGGCGACCACGAGCACCGCCGCCAACACGAGGGCTGCGCCTCCCGACATCCTTCGCTGCAAGCTCGACATCGCATCCTCCGCGCCGCGACACGCGACGATGCCGGCATGGTCGCGGGACTGCGGCGCCGGCGCTACCCATGATCAGGGGTGACAGAGCGAATGCCGGAAAGATTCGCGCGCTACCCATGAACAGGGGTGGCGACAACCGCCGGCCGCCGCCATCGTCGCAGGCATGCGTCGTCGGCGTCCCCTCCTCGTTCGGCCGGCGGCCACGTTTGCCGCCCGGCGCGGCCCTGCCTATGATCCGAACCGAGGGAGCCCCGCACGGCCATGTGGCGCGACAACGCACGATCGACGCCGGCGGCCCGGAGCGGGATCCGCGCCTTCGCCCGGCTCGCGTGGCTATGCCTGGCGTTGTTCGGCGCCGTCGCCGGTGCGGCGAGCGCGGGCAGCGAGGACGACAGCTTCGAGATCGACGAGCACGATCCCCGCTTCATCAACCAGGCCGAGCTGGCGATCGTCGACTCGGCGACGCCGCCTCCCGACAGCGCCGCCTGGCGGCCGGTGCACCTGCCTGACTCGTGGCGCCCGGCCGAACGCTATCGGCAGGGCAACAACGGCTGGTACCGGTTCCGTCTCGCCGGCAGCGCGCCGGTCGAGCCGCACTCGGTCTACCTCTGGCGCTTCAGCATGAACGCGGCGGTGTATTTCAACGGCGAGCTGCTCGGCGACGGCGGTTCGTTCGAGGAGCCGATCGCCCGCAACTGGAACCGGCCGCTGATCTTCCGCCTGCCGCAGTCGATGTGGCGCACCGACGGCAACGAGTTGCAGGTGCGGCTGCGCGTCTATCCCGGCTTCGGCCACATGATGCCGATCGCGGTCGGCCCGACCGCGCTGCTGCAGCCTGACCACGAACGCCGCCACTTCGCCCAGGTCACTGTCAGCCAGGTAGCGGCGACCGTGATGGCGCTGGCCCTGCTGACCGGCCTGGCGCTCTGGGCGATCGACCGCTGCGACCGCACCTATCTCTTCTTCGCAGGATCCTGCGCCGCCCTGCTCGTCTACTCGCTCAACAAGTTCCTCCAGGACGTGCCGATGTCGGCCCGGGCGTGGTGGTGGCTGATCCACTCGGCGGTCGATGCCACCTCGGTGTTCCTGGTCGCGTTCATCCACCGCGCGCTCGGCGTGCGCCGTCCCCGGCTCGAGCGGGCGATGCTGGCGGTGCTGCTGCTGTTCATGGCGCTGTACGCCTTCTGGGACCTGCCGCAGCTCGCCGCCTGGAATCCGGTCACCCACGGCATCGCCTCGCTGGCCGGCTTGTACCTGCTCGGCTGGCTGGGCCTGCGCATGGTGCGCCGGCCCGCCGTCGACACCGCCCTGTACGGCCTGCTGGTGCTCTCGCTGATGGCCGCCGGCATCTACGACCAGCTGCTCAACTCGCTGCTCTTTCCCGACCTGTGGCGCGGCGGCTTCTACCTGCTGACGCTCACCATGCCGGCGCTGCTGCTGGCCCTGATGTGCCACCTGGGCCTGCGCTCTATGCGCGCGGTGCAGGGTCTGCGCGTCGCCAATGAGACGCTCGAGGGCCGGGTGCGCGAGGCCAGCACCGAGATCGAGGCGACCTACGCGCGCGAGCGGCGCCTGCTCGCCGAGCGCTCGGCCGGGCAGGAGCGCGAGCGCATCTACCGCGACCTGCACGACAACCTCGGCGCGCGCCTGCTCAGCCTGGTCTACGGCGCGCGCGACGACCGGCAGCGGGCGCTGGCGCGCGAAGCGCTCTCGGAGATGCGGACCATCGTCGCCGCCAGCCAGCTCGACGCCGGCCAGCTCGCCGACCTGGCCGAAGAGTGGCGCCTGGAGGCCGAGCTGCGCTGCGAGGACGCCAGCCACGAGCTCGGCTGGACCTGCGAGGGCGACGCGCGCCTGTCCGGCCGGCAGCGCTATCAGCTGGAGCGCATCGTTCGCGAGCTGATCTCGAACGCGCTCGAGCATGCCGGCGGCCGGCGCATCGACGTCGCCTGGTCGCTGCCGCCGGGCCGGCTTGCGCTGCGCGTCGGCGACGACGGCCGCGGCATGCCGGGCGGTGCCGCGCCGGCCAGCGTGGTCGCGCGCGCCGCCGACCTGCAAGGCAGCGCGCACTGGGAGAGCCGGCCGGGCGGCGGATCGGTGTGCGTGGTGACGATCGACCTGCCGGCGACGCCGGCCGAGCCGCGGGAGGCAAGCCCATGAACGCGCAGGGCTCACCCCGCGACGCGGTGCCGAGCCAGGCGCGCGGGGGCCGGCGCATGGGCATGATCGCGCCGGCCAACGTGCTGGTCGTCGACGACGATGCGCAGGCGCGTGCCTGGCTGCGCGCCGCGGTGGCGCAGGCCTTTCCGGAGGCGCGGATCGCCCAGGCGGGCTCGTTGCGCGAAGGCCGGGTCACGATCCGGGCCACGCCGCCCGACCTTGCCCTGATCGATCTCGACCTGCCCGACGGCAGCGGCGTCGCCCTGATCGAGCTGCTGGCCCGGCCGCCGCACCGCACCCTCAGCGTCGTCAGCACCGTCTTCGCCGACGACCAGCACCTGTTCCCGGCCTTGCGCGCCGGCGCCGCGAGCTACCTGCTGAAGGACGAGTCGATCGATCGCCTGGCCGAACTGCTGCTGCAGATCGTCCAGGGCAAGCCGGCCCTGTCGGCGCCGATCACGCAGCGCCTGCTCGGCTACTTTCACGAGCCCGACGGCAGCGGCGGCGCCGGCCTGACGCCGCGCGAGCAGGAGGTCCTGACCCTGCTCGCCAAGGGCCTGACGATCGGCGAGGTGGCCGGCGCACTGGCGATCAGCGCCAATACCGCGGCCAGCTACACCAAATCGGTCTACCGCAAGCTCGAGGTCACCAACCGTGCCGAGGCGACGCTGGAGGCGACCCGGCGCGGCCTGATCAAGCTCTGACGCGAGCGGCGCGCCTCAGCGGAGCGCGTAGCGCAGGAACGCGTGGACGGCGCGGCCGCGCGGATCGTGGCTGAGGTCGTCCCAGCCGGCGGCGAAGGCCGAAGTCTTGTTCGAGAAGGGCGGCGCGCGGTCGAACAGGTTGGTCACCGCCAGGCCGCCCTCCCACGGCCCGGCCGTGACGCCGGCGCTCAGGCCGAGCGTCCCCCAGGCGGCGACGCGGCGCGGCTGGCCGTCGGCGTCCGGGTTCTCGTCCTCGTAGCTGCCGATCCGCTCGGCGCGCGCGCCCAGGCTCCAGCCCGCCTGCCGCCAGTCCAGCGCCACAGCGTGCCGCCAGCGCTGGGTCGGCCGCCCGTTCAGGCTGCCACCCAGCAGGCGCACCGTCGCGCCGCCCGGGATCAGTTGCTGGTCGGCGCGGACCAGCAGCGCCGAGGTCGCGCTGAGGTCGAGCACGCCGCCGAAGACGCGGCCGGCGCGGCCGCGCAGCTCGAAGTCCCAGCCGGCGAAGCGGGAACGGCCGAGGTTGCGGTTGCTGGTGTCGATCAGGACGATCGACCCGGGCAGGCCGTTGGCGACATCGGCCGGCGTGGCGGGACCGCGCGTCACGAGCCCGGCGAGGCTCGGGTAGCTGGCCGGGTCGAGCGTCGTCGCATCGCGGACGATGCCGATGTCGGCCGACTTGTCGATCTGCCACCGGGTCACGCTGAGCGCCCAACCGGGATCCGGCCGCAGCACCAGGCCGAGCGTCAGGTTGGTACTGCGCTCCGGATCGAGGTCCGGATTGCCGCCGCCGAGCTGGCCGAACTGCGCGCCGCAGTCGGTGGCCGGGTTGGCGCCCGGCTGCGGCACACCGTTCGGGCAGCGGACCGGATCGTCCAGCGGCCCGGTGAGCGCGGTCAGCCGGGCGACGTGCAGCTCGGCGAGCGACGGCGCGCGAAACGAGCGGGACGCGCTCGCGCGCAACGCCGCCCAGCGCACCGGCGTCCAGACGGCCGCCAGCTTCGGGCTGACGGCCAGGCCGAAGTCGCTGTACCAGTCGGCCCGCGCGCCGAGCTGCGCGTTCAGGTCGGCGAACACCGGAACGAGCAGCTCGCCGTAGATCGCGCCGGCGCGGCGCCGCCCGCCGGTCACGGCCGACAGCGGCGCGGCGACGCCGAGCACGTCGCCCGAGGTGAGCAGCGCGGTCGCCGCGTCCTGCAGGCGCTCGCGGCGCAGCTCGACGCCGGCGGCGAGGCCGACGTCGCGGCCGAGCCCCTGGTGGAGCCGGGTCGTCGCTCGCGTGTCGAGCCATTCCATGCGCGCGTCGGCCTGGCGCGACGTGCCGCTCGCCTGGGTGGCGCGCAAGGGCGCGAGGTCGGAGGCGGCCAGGGTGCCGAACGGGTCGATGTCGCCGCGCGCGACCGCGGCGCGGTAACGGGTATCGGAGACGTGGCCGCCGAGCAGCTCGTCGCGGGCCAGGCTGGCGCTGGTGCCGATCGTGCTGTCGACTTCCCAGTCGCCCCCGCTCCACTGCAGGCCGAGCAGCAGCCGCTGGCCGCGCGAGCGCGCTTGGTTCGTGCGCGGGCCGAGTGCCGTGGTCCGGGTCCGGAACTGGGTGTCGACGCCGAACGGGTTGGCCGGGCTCGCCGCCGGCAACACGTAGGGCTCGCCGCTCGCCGCCAGGGCGCCCCAGACCGGCGTAGCCGAGGTCCGGTAGAGGTAGCGGTTGTCGCTGTACGAGAGCTCGGCGTAGAGCGCCGCGCCGCCGTGCAGCTCGTAGCGGGCGCGGCCGAACACGGCGCGGCCGTCGAAGCGCGGAGCGATCGTGCTGTCGACCACGTAGTCGTAGCGGCAGGCTTCGCCGGCCGCGACGGCGCCGCGGTGCAGCGTCGGGTCGCAGGCCAGGCCGGCCGACGAGAAGGCGACGTACGGCGAAGACAGGTCGCTCGCGTAGCCGCCGGGAAAGCCGACCGAGCTGGTCGCGTCCAGGCCCCGCGCGGGGCGGTACGCGGTCCGGGCGAAGTCGCGGTCGGCCGCATTCAGGGCGCGGCTCTGCCGCTGGTCGACGGTGACGAGCCAGCCGAGCGCGCCATCGCCGGTCGCGGAGCGGCCGAAGGTCGCGCTCGCCTGGCTGGCACCGAGGTGTTGACCGCCGGTGCCGCCGAGGCGCAGCTCGGCGCCGTCATAGTCGGTGCGCAGGACGATGTTGACGACGCCGGCGATCGCCTCGGCGCCGTACAGCGCCGAGCCGCCGTCGCGCAGGATCTCGATCCGCGCGATCGCCGTCACCGGGATCGAATTCAGGTCGACCGCAACACCTGAAAAGCCGAACGGCGCGACCCGGCGGCCGTTCACCAGCACCAGCGTCGCGTTGCTGCCGAGGCCGCGCAGCGAGACCGAGGCGTAGCCGGGGTTGCTGCCGCCGTCGGCGTTGTTGGGATTGGCGGCGCCGCCGTTGTTGAACGGCAGGGCGAACAGCGCCTCGCCGGCGGTCGCCGCGCCCCAGCGCTCGATCTCGCGCCGCTCGATGACGCTCACCGGCACCAGCAGGTCGGCCGGGTCACGCGGCAGGCGCGAGCCGGTGATCACCACCGGCGCGGTCTGCACGGGCTCGTCGGCCGCGGCTGCTGCGCCGGCGAACAGTGCGACCATCAGGCCGACGCCGGAGGACGGCCGCGTTCTCATCGCGCGCCGCTCGCGTTCAGGAGGGCGCGCACTGCGCGCGTCGACCCCGCGTCGACCCGGGCCAGCGCGGCACGCGCGTCGCGCAGCAAGGGGCTGGCCGGCGCATGGTTGAGCGCATAGAAGCGCTCGGCCTGCGCTAGCGGCTGCCGCGCCTGCGCCAGCTCGCCGCCGGCCAGCAGCGCCGTCCCGAGGCGCAGCCGCGCCTCGGCCAGGTCGTTGCTCGCGTACGCGACCTGGGGCGATTCGAGGCTCAGCGCCAGCGCTTCCCGGGCGGCCTCGACCGCCCGGGCCGGCCGCTGCGATCGCTCGGCGACCAACGACTCGACGAGCAGTCGCTCGCGCCGGACCTCGCGCCAGGCGACTTCGCCGATCACGCCGGCCCGCGCCACCCCGTGGCCCTGCGCCGCCTCGATGCGCGTCACGTGCTCCACGAGCGCCGCGGCCCGGGCCGGCTCGCCGCGCGCGAGCGCGACCTGCGCCTGCGCGAGCAGGACCGGCGGCGTCATCACGGCCGGCAGCGCTCCGAGCAGCGGCACGATCCGGTCGAGCATCCCGGCCGCCTTGCCCGCTTCGCCGGCGGCGGCATGGTGACGGGCCAGCGAAAGGCCGATCTGCTGCCGCTGCGTCACCTGCAGGGCCACGTCGTCGACGGCAGCGGCGAGCAGCGGCACCAGGGCGGCGGCGGCCTGGTGGTCGCCATCGAGCCGCATCGCGTTGAAAGCCATCATGCGGGCATTGTTCAGCGACGGCGAGCCGGCCGGCAAGGCCCGGCTCGACCGCTCCAGGCCGTCGGCAAGACGGCCCCGTCCCTCGCCTCGGTCGAGGTAGGCATGCAGCAGGACGCCGAGCAGCAGCATCTCGCGACCCACTTCGGGATGGTCGACCGGCAGCTCCTGCGCGGCGCGCAGAGCGGCGCGCTGCGAGTCGATCGCGGCGGCGATCCGGCCCAGGGTCACCTGGGCCGAGGCGCGCGCCGCGAGGCCGCGGGCGCGCAGCAGGGCGGCACCCTCGAAGTCGTGCGCCAGGCTCGCCGCCGCGTCGAACTCCTCGATCGCGCGCGGACCGTCGCCCAGGTCGGCGTAGCGGGAGGCGATGCCGATCAGCGCGGTGACCCGCTCGGCCGGCGCGGCGCCGTGCGCGGCGAGCAGCTCGACGCCGCGGCGCGCGTCGGCCAGGAAGGCCCGGACCTCGGCCTCGGCCGGCCCGTACAGCTGCGCCTTCAGGATCGCGAGTCGGGCCCAGACCGCCGAGCCGTGGTCGCCGCGCGCCGCGAGCAGGGCTTCGGCCCGCTCCATCAGGCGGCGCGCAGTGTCCTGTTCCCCGAGCACCACCTGGACCTCGGCCTCGCCCGTCAGCGCGACCGCGACACGCTCGTGGCCGGCGCCGAGCGTGCGCTCGGCGAACGCGACATGCTCGCGCGCGAGCTCGAGCGCGCGGTCGGTCTCGGTGAGGTTGATGAGGATTCCGGTCAGCGCTTCGTACAGGGCCGACTTCGATTCCGGCTGGTCCTCCATCGAGCCACGCAGGCGCGCGATGCCGTCGGACAGCACGTCGCGGACCGAGCGGGTCTGCTGTGCCGCATAGGTCGCGGCATCGGGGTCGCTGGCGCGAAACACGCCGATCAGGAAGTCGCGCACCGCCGTCGCCGCGTTGCGCTCGCGCTGAGCGCGCGCCGATTCCTGGCTGGCGAGCGAGGCGCTCTGCCGCGCCAGCCGCGCCTGCCAGGCGGCGACCCCGGCGCCGATCAGCAAGGCCATCGCCACGGCGAGCGTGGCCGCGCTGGCGATCCGGTTGCGCGCGATCGCCTTGCGCAGCCGGTACCAGGCGCTCGCCCGCTGCGCCCGGACCGGCCGGCCGTCGAGCCAGCGGGCCAGGTCCTCGGCCATCGCGTCGACGGTCGCGTAGCGCTCCGCCGGCGCCTTCTTCAACGCCTTCAGCACCACCGTGTCGAGGTCGGCCGCGGCGCTGCGCGAGAGCGCTGCGATCGCGCCGGCGCGGTGCTGGCCGGGCCGCACCGGCTCGCCGGCCAGCACTGCCTGCTCCTGGGCGCGGCGGGTCGGCTGGTCGAAGCGGCGCTGGCCGACGAGCAGCTCGTAGAGCAGGACGCCGAGCGCCCAGACGTCGGTGGCGATGCTGACCGGGGCGCCGCTAAACTGCTCGGGCGCGGCGTACTGCAGCGTCAGGGCGCGCCCGCCGAGCTGCGTCAGCTCGGTCTCCCGGGCTTCGCCGCGCTCTTCCTGGAGCAGCTTGGCGATGCCGAAGTCGAGCAGCATCGCCTGGCCCTGCGCCGTCACCAGCACGTTGCTGGGCTTGAGGTCGCGATGCACGACCAAGTTGGCATGCGCGTACTGCACCGCCTCCATCACCTGGCGCAGCAGCGCCACTCGGGCGCGGGCGTCGAGGCGGCGCTCGTCGCAGTAGTCGGTGATCGCCAGGCCCTCGACATACTCCAGCGCCAGGTAGGGCTGGCCGTCGTCGGCCAGGCCGGCGTCGTACAGGCGCGCGATGTGCGGATGGACGAGTGCGCCGACGATGTCGCGCTCGCGGGCGAAGCGCTGGACCAGGATGCGCCGGCGCGCCCCCAGCACCGGCAGCTTCAACGCCACCGACCTCTTGAGCTGGCCGTCGGCGCGCTCGGCGAGCCACACCTCGCCCATGCCGCCCCGGCCGATCTCGCGCAGCAGGCGGTACGGGCCGACCCGCTCGCCGGCGGTGAATTCGGGCTCGGCGTCGGCGTCGCCAGCAGCGACGTCGAACAGCGGCGGCCGCTCGAGCATCGGGTCGGTCGGGTTCGAGGTCTGCCATTCGAGCAGCGAGCGCAGCCGCGGCGCCAGCCGGGCGGCGTCGCCCTGCAGCGCCGCAAGCCAGGCGGGGCGGTCGGCCTCCTTCAGGTCGAGCGCCTCGTCGAGCAGGGCCGACAGCCGCTTGATCTCCTCGACCCCTGCGGTCATCGCCCCTCCCTCGCGGCTCGCGCAGCGGCCCTTGGAGGGACGACCGCCCGCCCGGTCACTGCGCGGCGGCTGGCGCGATCGGAGCACGCCGCGGCGCGCCGAAGTACCACTGGAGCGAGAGGTTGACCGCGACCGAGGCGGTGTTCAGCAGGTACAGCCAGAACATCGGCGATGGCCCCGCCCCCGGCGTCGCACCAACCAGCTTGGCCAGCGATCCGGCAACGTAGCCGCACAGGATGATCAGGGTGAACGCCAGCCCCTTGCCCTCGGCGCGATGGCTGCGCAGCATGCGCAGGTTGGCGATCGGCCAGGCCACGCCGAAGCAGACCAGCATGGCGGCTTCCAGGAGTTGCGGGGTGTTCATGGTGGCGTTCCTCGGGTGGCCCGGGGGGAGCGCTTCCGGCTCCCCGTACCCTGAAGTACGCCGCTCCCGCCCGAATCCGGCCATCCGGCATCGCAGGTCCCTGTCGCCCGCTACTCCAGGGCCGCCCGCAACAGCAGGCGCGCCTTCTCCCAGCTGCGCCGCACGGTGCGCTCCGAGAGATCGAGCGCCTCGGCGATCTCGATCTCGGTCAGCCCGCCGAAGTAGCGCATCTCGACCACCTGCGCCATCCGCTCGTCGGCCTGGGCCAGCACCTCGAGCGCCTCGTGGACGCGCAGCACGTCGGTCTCGGGCGCCGCGATGTTGCCGGCGGCGAAGGTGTCGAGGACGACGTGCTCGGCGTCGCCGCCGCGCCGCTCGGCCAGCCGGGCGCGGGCGAAGTCGACGATCACCGAGCGCATGACGCGCGAGGCGTAGGCGAAGAAGTGGCTGCGGTTCTCGACCGGCAGCGATTCGTTGCCGACCAGCTTGAGGTAGGACTCGTGCACCAGCGAGGTCGTGTCGAGCAGGGTCATCGACTGGTGCGGACGCAGGCGCGAGCGCGCCAGGCGGCGCAGGTCATCGTAGAGAAGGCTGAAGGCCGCGCCAGCGGCGTCCTGGTCGCCGTGCCGGGCGGCCGCAAGCAGGGTGGTGATATCGGACATCGATGGGGAGCCGAAAGCGGCTCAGCCCATGTGCAGGCCGCCGTTGACGGAGAAGTCGGCCCCGGTCGCGAAGCCCGACTCGTCGGAAGCGACCCAGGACACGATCGAGGCGATGTCCTGCGGCGTGCCGAGCCGCCGGACCGGGATGCCGGCGACGATCTTGTCGAGCACTTCCTTCCTGATCGCCTTGACCATGTCGGTGGCGATGTAGCCCGGGCTGACCGTGTTGACGGTCACGCCCTTGCTCGCCACTTCCTGCGCCAGCGCCATCGTGAAGCCGTGCATGCCGGCCTTGGCGGCCGAGTAGTTGGTCTGCCCGAACTGGCCCTTCTCGCCGTTCACCGACGAGATGTTGATGATCCGCCCCCAACCGCGCTCGGCCATGTCGTCGATCACCTGCTTGGTGACGTTGAACAGGCTGGTCAGGTTGGTCTCGATCACCGCGTCCCAGTCGGCGCGGGTCATCTTGCGGAACATGCCGTCGCGGGTGATGCCGGCGTTGTTGACCAGCACGTCGATCGGCCCGTGCTCGGCCTTCACCTGGGCGAACGCGGCGACCGTCGAATCCCAGTCGCCGACGTTGCCGACCGACCCGAAGAAGGTGTAGCCAAGCGCTGTCTGCTCGCCCAGCCACTTGGCGTGATCGCGGCTCGGCCCGCAGCCGGCGATCACCTTGAATCCGTCATGGTGCAGGCGCTGGCACAGGGAGGTGCCGATGCCCCCCATTCCCCCTGTCACGTATGCAACCTTGCCTTCGTTCAATTCAGCTCCTGTTCAAGCGATCCACGGCCGGACCCGCGAGGGGGCGCGGGCCGGTCGGAATCGGCCCGGCCCTCTGTCGTTAACGTTCGACGCACATGGCAACCCCCATGCCACCGCCAATGCAGAGCGAGGCGATGCCCTTCCTGGCGTTGCGCTTGCCCATTTCGTGCAGCAGGGTGACGAGGATGCGGCAGCCGGATGCGCCGATCGGGTGGCCGATCGCGATCGCGCCGCCATTGACGTTGACCTTGCTGGTGTCCCAGCCCATCTCGTTGTTGACGGCGCAGGCCTGCGCGGCGAAGGCCTCGTTGATCTCGAGCAGGTCGAGGTCGGCGGCCTTCCAGCCGGCGCGCTGCAGCGCCTTCTGCGAGGCCGGCACCGGGCCCATGCCCATGAAAGCCGGGTCGAGGGCGACCGTGGCGTAGCTGGCGATCCGGGCGAGCGGCGTGAGGCCGAGCTGCTCGGCGCGCTTGGCGGTCATCACGACGACGGCAGCGGCGCCGTCGTTCAGGCCCGACGCGTTGCCGGCAGTGACCGAACCGGCCTTGTCGAACGCCGGCCGGAGGCCCGAGAGGACTTCGGCGCTGGTCTTGCGGTTGATGAACTCGTCGGCCGAGAAGACGAGCGGATCGCCCTTCTTCTGGGCGATCGAGAACGGCACGATCTCGTCTTTGAAGCGGCCGCCTTCCTGCGCCGCCGCCGCCTTCTGCTGCGAGCCGAGCGCGA
>JBDTUG010000046.1:0-17019 GCA_040007855.1 Caldimonas sp. | reverse complement strand
TGGTGCTCGGCCGACTGGCCGATGCTGGACAGCAGGGCGACCAGGTCGCCGCCGTCCCGAAGCAGCCGCGTGTAGGTCGCCAGGCCACCTTCGTCGGCCTGGCGGCCGATCAGTGCCTGGTAGGCGGCATCGATCAGCACCCCGGGATCGTGGCGCGCCAGCTGGCGCCAGTGCGCCGGTCCCGTGGCCAGCGCCGCGGCGACCGCCCCGAGCTCGAATGTCGAGCCGGGAGCGCCGACCCATTCGCTCGCGCCGATCTCCGCGCCGCCACCGCGCAGTGCGTCATGCAACTGCCGCACGGTCGACTCGGCGTGCTCGCCCTGCGCTCGCGACCAGGCTTCGTCCGAGCGCGCCATCTCCGAGAACAGCGACGCCAGGTCGCCCGAGCGGGCAAGCACCGCTGCATGGGCTGCCAGCCCGCCCGGGTCGGGTTCGCGGCCCAGGATGCCGACATAGGCTTCGCTGACGATCTCTTTGCTGAACCGCTTCACGAAGAAGCGAAAGGAGAACCCGTCCGCCATAAGTTTCAGTACTCCCGAATACGGCGCCGATCGGCTCCGATCACTGTCGCGGCGCGACCCGCGGGAGTGGCCGAGCCGCGGTCGATTCTTGCAGGGGGACGGGGCGGTCCCGGCGCTGCGGGTCGCCTCGTGGACCGGGAGCGCGCCGATCGGTCGGCCCGCTTCGATCCGCGACGAACTCGCGCTGCCCCGGACTATTCGGGAGGCACCACCGACCCGGCACGATCGTAACCCATCGTGCCGGCCTGACCGGCCATGCGGGACCGGCGTTCCCGGGCTGCGCAGAGCTGCGCCGTCCCGGGCGAGCGCTCGTCCGATCTACACTCGCCGACCGATAGGGACGACGAGATGGCGACGACGACCGAGCTGAGCGTGGACATTGGCGGCAAGCGATACCTGATCGCATCGGACGACAACTACCTCGAGGGATTGCGCAACGGTTTCGAGCCGGACACGGTCAAGCTGTTCAAGAGCGCTTCGGCGGACAGCGACACGATCCTCGACATCGGCGCCAACATCGGTTGCACGGCGCTGCTGTTCGCCGACATCGCCAAGCAGGTGGTCGCGTTCGAGCCATCGCCGACTACCTTCGCCTTCCTGCAGAGAAACGTGCGGACCTCCGGGCACCGGAACCTGCAGCTGAAGAACTTCGGCCTCGGCGAGCATGCCGGCGAGTTCACCCTGACCTATGCGCCGTCGAACCGCTCGGGCGGATTCGTCTCCGACCAGACCAAGGCGAGCCAGGGCCACACGGTGGAGCGGATCGAGATCCGCGAGACCGACGAGGCGATCGAGTCGCTGGGCGGGGGCAAGATCGATTTCATCAAGATCGACGTCGAGGGCTTCGAGGGTCACGTCCTGCGCGGCGCGAGCCGCACGCTCGAGGCGCACCGTCCGACCGTCTGCCTCGAACTGAACCATTGGTGCCTGAACGCCTTTCAGCGCACCTCGGTTCCGGACTTCTTCGACCAGCTGCGCTCGACCTTTCCGATCCTCCTGGCCGTCCATGGCCAGGACTACCTGAACCTGCACGACGAGAGCGAGCGCTACAACGTCATGTACAGCCACATCCTGTTCATGAAGTTCCAGAACATCGTCGGCGCGTTCGACGAGGCCAGGCTGGCCGCCTTCAGGTCGTCGTATCGGCATCACTCGCCGGCCTAGCCAGGCGGTACGCCGTGGGCGGGCTCGCGTGACGCCGCAAACCGGCCCGGGCCGGGTCACGACACCAGCGTCAGCTTCTTCAGGTGAAAGCCCAGCCGGCGCAGGTCGCCGTTGTGCAGCAGCTCGTCCGGGCACCAGGGCGCGAACCCGAATTCGAGGCGGAGCCTCTCGCTGCCGGGGCTGATCCGGATCCGGACGTCGTTGCGCCCCGCGGTCAGCATGACCGGGCGGATGCTCGATCCGGCGCGCACGCGGATTTCGAGCGGCGGGTGGCGAAACAGGTGGATCTCGAGGCCGATCGCGGTCGCGCCGGCCGGCGCAGCGACCTCGAGCGCGCTCCGCGGGCCACTCTTTCCCGAGACGAGATAGTCGCCCTCGAGCCACCACTGGTCGGGCTCGGCCAGGCGCGCCAGGGCGCTGGCGTCGAGCTCGTGCCGGGTCGCCGGCTGCACCTCGATCGGAACCCGGACCGGGGTCGAGCCGTTGCGCGAGAACCAGACCACGCCATCGGCGACGACATCGAACTCCAGGACGTACCGGCCCGGCGGCGGCGACGGCACGTCGGCATCGAAGACGGCGCTCGCTCCCTGGACGACCGGCTCGTTGCCCGGAAGGGCGTGGCGCGAATAATTCTCGTCGAGGCAGGTTCCCGAGGCATCGAAGAGCCGCGATCCGAGCCGGACCGGACCGATCGGCGAATTCGACGGCAACCAGGTAGCGCGTCCGATGTTCTCGGCACGCACGCGGACCGACACCGGCTCGCCGGCGCTGACGCTGGTCGACAGCGGAACGACGCTCAGGGCGACGCCCAGGCATTCCATCTGGCGGCTGTCCCGGAACGCGCCCTCGAGCCGCAATGGCCTGGCGGCTCTGCCGGCGACGCTTCCCGGCAACTGCAGCATCACGATCGACGTTCCGGCGATGTGCCGGACGCCCTTGAAGCGCGGATCGCCGGCATACATCTCATGAAATGCCCGGGTCAGCCCGGGCCAAGAGGTCGGACCGCGCGGCACGTAGTCGTGCCACAGGACGACGCCGCCCGGACGAACGATCCGCAATGCGGTTTGCGAATCCTTCAGCACGTAGTCGTACGAATGCGAGCCGTCGACGAACAGGAAGTCGATCTTTCCGAAGTAGGGGCTGAAATCGAAGGTGGCCGAGTCGCCGTAGAGCTGGGTGATCCTGTGCGCCAGCTCGGAATCTGCGAAGCGGGCTCCCGAGGCCGGCTTGTCGATGAACAGCCGATCGCCGACGTCGATGCGCAGCTCGGTGTCGTCCACGTCGCTGGGCGGCAGGTCCAGGGTGAACACTCGGGCATCGGGCGCGGCATGAGCGGCGATGTTCAGCGTCGTTCGCCCGTCGAAGGTGCCGATCTCGAACGCCGTCGCCGGCTCGTGGTACCTGACCAGGCGGTTGATGACGTCGAGCTCGAAGTCCGAGACATTGCCGTCGACATGCGTGGACCGTTCCAGCGTCTGGATGGCGACATCGGCGGGCACGAGGTCGGGATAGCAGACGCTGGGGATCACGCGGTACTCCCGGGCTCGGCGCCGAGCGGTGAAATCTGCATTCCTTCCAGCGAGGCGATCGTGTCTTCGGCGACCCAGAGCCGGACCTCGAAATCGCGAATGTCCTGCGCGAGCATGAAGTCCGTCTCGCGCTGCCATGCGCCGGGAGCCTGTTCGCCGAAGCCGCCGCGGAACAGCTCGACGCGGCCGGCGTCGTGGACCAGGTCGAACCAGTCGCGCCGCGACCAGCGCGCGGCCTGGCCCCACAGGCGCAGGCGATAGCGTCCGGTCGGGAGCGCGATGTAGGGTCCGAAGATCAGGTGGCCACCCTTGCCCGAGCTGTGGATGGCGCGTCCGCGCCTCTCCCCGACCGCGGAGTGGAGGCGGCTGTCGGCGCCCTCGAAGCGACGGATGCCGTCCGGACGCCAGCGGTAGGCCCAGCTGTCGCCGGTCAGGCAGTTCAGCAGTTGCTGCGTGCTTTGCTTCCAGGTGATCGTCGTCATGCGGTCCGAGCGCGGATGCTCTCCGGCTGCGAAACGGTCCAGCCAGTCCCTGAGCCGATCGGCCAGGCCGGCGGCGTCGATGTCCGCCGCGAAGTAGTGCGCGCCATCGCCCGCGACCTCGCGAAACACCGGGATGTCGCGGGCGACGATCGGCAGCCCGTGCCGCGCCGCCTCCACCAGCGGCAGACCGAAGCCTTCGCCGACGCTGGCAGCGATCAGGGCGCTGGCGCGCGCGTACACGCGCTCCAGGTATTCGTCGCTGGCATCCTCCAGCCAGAACAGGCGCGCTCCGTTTTGCGGATGCGAGCGCAGCCGCGCGGCCAGTTCGTCGACGATCCAGCCGGGCCGGCCGACGATCACGAGGTTGGCCTCGATTCCGCGCCGCCACAGCAGCTCGAACGCCGCCAGGACGAGGCCGTGACCCTTGCGCGGCTCCAGGGTGCCGACCATCAGGAAGCTGGTGCGCAGCGCCATCGTGGCCAGATCGGCCTCGGCGCTCTTGGGCAGGCCCGTGCTGGGCGCCGAGGTTGAGATGTCGTGGCCGAGATGGAACCAACCGACGCGAAGGGCATCGGCCCGCGCCGGGCCGTGGTACTGGAGCCAGGCCATGAACTCGTCGGCGACCGCCTTCGAGATCGCGATCACGCCGTCGAAGCGCGCGATGTACTCCAGCCAGCGCTGGTGGGCATCGACGACGACCCGCGAGAACGCATCGGGCAGGACGACCGGCAGGAGGTCGTACACCACGAAGCACACCTTGACGCCGCGCCGGCGCCAGGCATCAAGCGACTCCTGCCGGGCCGAGCTGACGCCCGGATGCAGGTCGAGCCCGACGAAGATGTCGCCGGGCCATGCCTCTGCCGGCAGGTCGTGTTCCGGCGCGGCTGCGGCGCGCCCCAGGAACTGCTGCTTGAAGGCCCGTGCGTAGCTGAAGCCGGAGCGATCGTCGGGCAGGTAGACCGGCTCGACCGCATAGCCCATCGGCGGCTCGGCGAGCAGCTGGCCCAGGACCGCGCGGACGACCCGCTGGATGCCGCTCTTGGCATCGTGCCTGACCAGTTGCGACACGTCGACGAGGATCTGGCGCCGGCTCGACATGACGCGATGGTTGCGCGAGAGGCATTCGGCGATGTTGACGCGCTGGCGTGCCCCGCCGAGGCCTCCGTCGAGCATCGACAGGTCGCCCAGCAGGTCGTCGACGATCTGCGCCGACGACATTTCGGCGAGCGCGCCGGCGAATGCCGGCCCGCCGCGTTCGGGCTCGCCTGCGCAGGCCGCCTCCACCTTCTCGAACACCACATCGAGCGCGATCGAGCTGAGGCAGACCAGCCCGTAGGGACAATCTCCGACGGCGGCGATGTGGCACGGGGAGCACGCCACTCCGGCGTGGAGCACATAGCTTTCGCCGAACGGCGGCGACCACTCTGCAGCGGTCTCGTGGCCGCCGTACACGCCGATGACCAGGCAGCCCAGGTAGCCCGCGATGTGCGCGCCGAACGAGTTGTTCGCGACGCAGACCGAGTTCTGCGCGAGCGATGTCGCCAGCGCGCCGAAAGCGAGTCCGGCGTGGACGGTGATGCCGGGACCCACCAGGCCCGGGAACGACGCGGCCTCGCCGGCGCTGCCGAAGTAGACGTTGACCCGGTCGACCTTGGACGTCGCCGCCAGCCGGCGCGCCAGGCCGATGAAGTTGTCGGGTGCCCACTGCTTGACGTCGTTGCCCGCCACCGGGAACAGCGCGACCTGCATGTCGGTGCGCTTGACCGGCCCGACCAGCGACGGCAGGGCGACGTAGTCGCCGGGCTCCGTCGGCAGGGCGTCGACCAGCTGCAGCATCTGCTCGCTGGCGTGGATGCGATTGAGCGGCGTCGACTCGAAGGGCACGTCGGGATACGAGTCGAGCCGGATGTCGAGACGCGCGTCGATCGCCGCGTCGAAGGTCTGGTAGCCGACGCGTCGGGCCGCGTCGATGCGGGCGACGATGAAGCGGGTGTCCGCCTGCCGGCGCAGATCGATGGCGATGTCGTAGCGGCCGAGCCGGGAAGCCAGCGCATCGAGATCCGCGTTCGAATACGCGGGCGCGTTCGCCGACGCGGAGCGGAAGAAGTCGAGGACGTGGATCTTCTCGAAGAGCTTCAGGTCGCGCGCCATCGGCTCGTTCCAGCTTCCGACAAGCGCCTCCAGCGAGGCATCGGGATATCTCGCGCGGAGCTTCGCGATCGCCGGAATGGCGAGGACCAGATCGCCCCGGTGATCGAGCTTCTGGACCAGGATCCGAAGGCGGCGACGCGGAAAGCGGCTGGTGCGCTCGAAGCGCAGGCCCTTGACCTGCGCCGGGCTCGCCGGCGCGAAGCGCGCGAGCGCCTCCACCGAGCGTCGGCCGCTCTCGTCCCAGCTGAACTTGCGCGACTGGTGCCGGCCATGGGCGATCAGGCGGGCCCGAAACAGCTCGTCCGCCAGCCCCCGCTTCAGCTTCTCGGCGATCGCGGCCACGGAGCGCGGGTCGAACAGCGCTTCCGGAAGGCCGACGACCTCGGGCAAGCTGGTGGCATCGGCCGTGATCACCGGCGCGCCGCAAGCCATCGCTTCCATCGGCGGCAGCCCGAGCCCTTCGTGCAGCGACGGGAAGATAAACAGCGCGCAGCTGTTGTACAGGCGCACGAGCGCAGCGTCCTCGACATAGCCGGTGAACACCACCTGATCGGGCAGGCCCAGCGCCGCGGCCTGGGCGCGAAGCTCGCCGACGTGCTCGGCCGGCATCTTGCCGACGAACGCGAGTTGGTACTTCGAACGCAGATCGGCCGGCAGTGTCGCGAATGCCTCGATCAGGCGCGGCAGGTTCTTTCGCTCGTCGGCGCCGCCCGTGTACATGACGAATGGGCGCTGGACTCCGGCCTGCTCGCGCGCGCGTTGCTGGTCGTCCGGCGTCAGGCCGAGCTCGACGAACGCCGCGTCGCACGCGCCCCAGACGTTGACCACGTGTTCTGGGCCGACCGGCAGGGCGCCGATCGCCTCCTGCCGGGAGCTTTCGGAAATGGCGAGCAAAAGCCGGCAGCGGCGCAGCGACGCGACTTTTTCGGCCAACCAGTCCTGGTGGATCTTGCTGGTCCGAAAGCTGATGTCGGGACTGATCAGCGGAATCAGGTCGTAGAGGATGGCGGCCGTCGGAATCGACTTGGCCCAGACGCCCGCGCTGGTGACCGCGTCGTCGCCCAGGCCCTCGAACAGGCTCGTCATGAGCACGACATCGGGCCGGAGGTCGAGCAGGAACGCTTCCCTGATGCGCTCGGCCGCCTGGCGCCTGGGCCGATTGGCCGGGTCGGCCTCGCGCACCGGCCCGGGCGCCGACCAGACCCGGATATCGCTCTGGGGCAGCAGGTCGTCGAACGCCGCGCGGATCGAATCGACCGACTCCGGGAACAGGCCGTTGAGGGCGAGGACGACCTGATGGCCGCCCCGGTTCCTGACGATGGCCTGCGTCAGGGCGAGCGAATAGCGGCCGATGCCCCGGAACCGGCTCTCGGTCTGCGCCCCTTGCATGTCGATGACGATTCTCATTTCAGACCCGGGAGACGATGCTGCTCTGCCGCGCTCGCCGGGGCATCGCGCGAACGCCGGCGGCGTCCGACGCCAAGCAAGATCCGGGCTCCGGCTGCGCTGACCCGCGTCACAGCCTGGAAATCTTTCGCAGGAGGTAGCGTTCCTGCTCGGTCAACTGGGCGAGCGCCAGCGGTGCCTCGTGCTCGGAACCAGTCGTGACGTGGACGACCGGCGCCGGCCGCATGGGGAGCGTCGACTCCGCGGCGCCGCTCGCCGCGTGGCTGCCCTCCGGCGCGCGCTGCGGGCTGGCCGGTGGGTCGCCGAGCCTCAGCAGCTGGAGCTCCAGCTGGTCGAGCCGGTGGCTGGTGCTGGCGCTGGATTGGCGAATCACGAGGTTTTCCAGTCGCCGCAACCCCTTGTCGGTATGGGCGATGACGCCCTTGAACAGGTAGCGCACCAGGCGCTGCGACAGGGTCAGGCGCGAGCGGCGATGCGCGGCGACGACCTTGGCCAGACCGTTCAAGGTCGACGCCGCGCGCCGACCTTCATCGGAGCGAACCAGGTCGAACAGGATCTCCTCCTTCGCCGTTCCCGCCTGCAACTGCGCCAGATAGTGGGCGCGACCGCCGGCATCCGCCTGGCGCAGCAGCACCGCCCAGTACGCGCTGTTGACGAACGCGGCATCGTCGAGGCGCAGCAACTCGGCCGTGCTCGAGACGCGAACGAACGGGTCTGCGCTAGTGGCCATCGATGGAACCTTCGTCGCGGGGCAGGCGTGGGGGTGGCGCGGCATCGGCCGTCGCGACGCCGGTGGCGTGCCGCATCACGCCTGGTCCGCCGGGGCATCGAACATCGACTGGATGACCGCCGACATGGTTCGGGTGGCGGTCCAGCCGAGCACGCGTGCGGCCTTGCCGGCGTCGGCCCGACTGACCAGGATGTCCGTCGGGCGCATGAAATCCGCAGACTGCTCGACATGCTCCTTCCAGTCGAGCCCATGGTGCGCGAATGCCTGCTCGACGAAGGCCTGGAGCGTGTTCGTCTGGCCTGTGGCGATCACGAAATCCTGAGGCGACGACTGCTGGAGCATCGCCCACATGGCTCTCACGTACTCGGGTGCCCAGCCCCAGTCGCGGGCGATGTCCAGGCGGCCCAGGCGGAGTTTTTCCGGGGCGCCCGCGGCGATCCTGGCGACCGACTGGATGATCTTCTGGGTGACGAAGCGGATCGGCCGCAAGGGCGATTCGTGGTTGAAGAGGATGCCGGTGCAGGCGAACAGCCGGTAGGCCTCGCGGTAGTTGTCGACCAGCCAGAACGCCGAAGCCTTTGCGACGGCGTAGGGGCTGCGCGGCTGGAACGGCGTGCGCTCGCTCGCAGGCTCGCCGCCGGTATCGCCGAAACACTCGCTCGAGCCGGCGTGATACATGCGCACCGGTCGCTCGGACATCCGGCACGCCTCGAGGATGTTGAGGGTGCCGATGGCGATGCTCTGGATCGTCTCGAACGGCTGCTCGAACGACAGCCCGACCGACGACTGGCCCGCCAGGAAATAGACCTCGTCCGGCTGGCTGGTCTTGAGCGCCGCGAGCACGCTGCGGAAGTCCTCGGGCACGAGCGACAGGACGCGAACCTTGTCGCGGATCTTCAGCCGGTGCAGGTTGGCGAAGGAAGAGCCCTGCGCATCCCGGGACGTGCCGAAGACCGTATAGCCTTTCTTCAGCAGGAAGTCCGCCAGATAGGTTCCATCCTGGCCGGTCACGCCGCAGATGAGCGCTGTCTTCCGTGGCTCCTGGCTCTCACTCGCTTCGATCCGCTGGTCCGAGATGTCCATCCGCTCCCTCATTGCAACTGCCGCGAGAACCGGACTGCCGCCGGACTCGAACCAAGTCCCTGCTACGCCGCCTTTCGCACGGCCAGCCTCTCGAACAGCGCACGCCACTGCGGCATGATCCGTTCGGGGAGATAGCGTGCCGACACCTCCGCGCGGCGGCGCGCTCCCTGCTCGCGCAGCGGCGCAGCGGCCGGGTCGATCAGGCGGGCGACGCCGAGGGCGAGAGTTTCCGCCGAATACGGGCTGAAGTATTCGGCGGCATCCTCGAACACCTCGCGGTGCACGCTGATGTCCGAGGCGGCCACCGGCGAGCCGCAGCGCATCGCCTCGACGCCGGACAGATCGAACCCTTCGCCGAAGCTCGGGCACACCGTGGCCTTCGCGTGGCGGTAGAGGAGGCGCAACTCGGCCGCGGGCACGTCCTCCAGAACGTACAGGTCGCCCCGGTCGAGCCAGGGGCGGAGCTTGCGGACGATCACCTTGTGCTCCCAGCCGAGCGTGCCGACGAGCACAAGCTTCAGCTCGGGATGGCCCTCGGCCCGGAGCTGTTCCCAGGCGGCGAGCAGCGTCAGATGGTTCTTGCGCGGTTCGATCGTCGACACCATCAGCAGGTACTCGAACGAGCCGTCCGAGGGCAGGCGGGACAGGTCCGGCCGGTTGTCGGGCATCGACTGGCTGAGACGGACGCGAACGATCTCGCGCAGCCGATCGGGTGACGACTCCTCATGGAAATAGTGCTGCGACAACATGTTGTGGATCGTCACCGCCCTCGGCTCGGCCTGCGGAAAGATCGAGATCAGGTCGCGCCGCGTCGTTTCGGACACGCACGCGAACCAGGCGCCGTCGGCGACGTTGCGCCGCAGCGCGTGGAAATGCGATGCGCGGTGGAATGCACGGTCCGAGATCGTGTGCGGCATCAGCAGCGGGACGGCGTCGTGGTAGCGGACGACCAGGGTCGTCGCCGGGCTGACGCGCCCCGGATACGGCGTTTCGGCGACCATCACGTCGAAGTCGCCGGTGTCCAGCCTCGGATAGATCGCGCGGCCGGTCCAGCGGGTCGACAGCGCGCTGCGGTGCATCGCCGTCCAGGGCAGGACGGCGACCCGGAACCGGCATGCCGTGACGACGTCGAAATCCTCGTGCCGCAAGGTGCGCTCGAACATCGCGCGCCAGACGAAGTCGGCGAACCGTTGCGCGTCGAAGCGGCCGAGCCGGACCCGCCGCCCGAGCAGGGTGAGGGGGGCCAGCAGCCTCTGGTCGCGCCACAGCCGCAGCGACGCTTCGATCTGCTCGAGCCTCGAGCGGCTGCCGCCCTGGAGCGAGACGACGACGCGCGAGAGGCGGTCGATCCGCTCGTCCTCGCTCGCCGTGTCGTCGAAAAGCCCGGGCGCCAGCATGCGTCCGCTGCTCTGGATCAGGCCCTCGACGCTCGCGCCGGGAAGCCGGGCGAGCTCGTTGAACAGCAGCCGGGTCTCCTGCGGGATGCCGGCATGGCCATCGAGCGCGGGGCGCATCTCGAGCAGGATGCGCAGCCCGGCGGGCACCGGCCCCGCGCCCGGCGGGCGCTCGGCCTCAGTGGGATCTGTAGAAGCCATAGGCCGAATCGAGGTCCGCGAACTCGAGCAGTCTTCCTTGCGACAGCACGCAGGCGCGGTCGCAGTGCTCACGAATCGTCTCGGCGTGGTGCGAGACGATGATCATCGCCCGGTCGCCGCGCTTGCCGAACAGCTCGACCTGGCATTTCTCGTGGAAGCGGGAGTCGCCGACCGATGTCACCTCGTCGATCAGGAAGCAGTCGAACTCGACCGCCATCGAGATCGCGAAGCCGAGGCGGGCCCGCATGCCGCTCGAGTACGTCTTGACGGGCTCCTTCAGGGACAGGCCGAGCTCGGAGAACTCCTCGACGAAGGCCACCTTCTCCTGCGCGTCGACGCCGTAGACGCGGCAGATGAAGCGCAGGTTGTCGAGCCCGGTCAAGGTGCCCTGGAACGCGCCGCCGAAGGCGAGCGGCCACGAGACGCTCATGCCGCGCGTCACCGATCCGCTGGTCGGCTGCTCGGCGCCGCCGATCAGGCGGATCAGCGTCGACTTCCCCGAGCCGTTGCCGCCGAGGATGCCGACCTTCTCGCCCGGGCGGATCTGCAGGTTCACGCGGTCGAGAACCGTTCGCGGTCCGTGACGGGTGGCGTAGCGCTTGGTGATGTCGCGCAGCTCGATCATTCGGGCGCGACCTGCCGGCCCACGGTACGAACCTCGGCCATGCCGAGCAAGCTCATGCAGAGGCAGATCACGGCCATGTACGTCAGGTCGTAGTGGGCGCGGATCACCGAGCCGAAATAGCCGTCCCGCAGCAGCTCGACGCCGTGCACCATGGGCAGCAGCAACACCAGCTCCTGGGCACGCGGCGGCAGGGCATCGACCAGGAAGGCGGCACCGGACAGCGGGAACAGCAGGTACGAGGTCGGGTGCCAAATCTTCTCGACCAGCTCCGAGCGCTCGCTCCAGGCGCCGGCGAGCAAACCGAGGGCGCTGCCGAACCAGGCCAGCATCACCCAGCCGAGCACGACCTTCAGGTTGTCCTCGGGCGGTTCGATCATTCCGAGCGCGATGAACACGAGCGACAGCACGATGAACGAGACCGTGGTGCCCACCAGCTCGAGCAGGATGCGGGCGGCGAAGATGTCGATCACCTTGACGTTGCGGTGGTACATCAACGCCAGGCTCGGGCCGATCGCGCCGACGCAACGGTTGGTGATGTTGCGCCAGAGCAGGACTGACGAATAGCCGGTCAGCGCGAAAACCGCGATCGGCAGGTCGGAGTTGTGGATCGACCGGGTGACCGACCACAGCGCCGTGACGCCGACGGTAAAGAGCATCGGCTCGACGAACAGCCAGAGGAAGCCGATGTTGTGGCGACCGTAGCGCGTGATCACCTCGCGCAGGAACAGCGCATGGATGACGCGGCCCTGGATCGCGAGCGAGCGCCACAACGAGGTGTCGTTCATGGCCTCAGTCGCGATGCTCGCGGGCACCGGCCAGCACCATCGACAGCACGCCCCAGGCGATCAGGCCGAGCACCAGGGTAGCGGCCGTCGCGCGCAGGCGGCGCGGCTCGACCGCATAGTCAGGCAGGCTGGGCTGTACTATGCGCTCGAGGTAGAGCTGCTTGCGCCGGGCTTCGTTGCGGGCGCTTTCGAGCGAGGCGAGTGCCGTGCCGAGCTGCCGGCCGGCGAAATCGCGATCGAGCGCGAGCCTCTGGTATTCGCTCGCCTTGTTGCTCAGCGAATTGCCCGACCCGGCCACCTTGGCGGTCTCGGCGGCGATGTCCTTCTCGATCAGCTTGGTGCGTTTGTCGAGCACGTCGATCTGGGGATTGTCGGGAGACAGCGTGCGGACCTGAGAAAGCTGGTTGCGGGTGGCGATGAGCTCATCCTGGAGCTTGCCGACGAGCTGCAATTGCAGCGCCGACTGACCCTCGGGATCGAACACCGAGCGATCGGTCCGGAAGCCTGCGAGCGTCAAGGCCGCGGCCCGGGCCTTGTCCTCGGCGTCCTTGACCTCGGCGGCGGCGTACTTGATCAGGTCCTCGCGGGCCCGGGTATTGATCTGGTTGACCAGCGCCTCGCCCATCTCGAGCAGGTTCTCGTTGATCGCGTGCGCCTTCTCGGCGCTGAACGCGGAGGCCTTCAGCACCGTGATCGCGCTGGCGCTGTCGAAATCGACGCTGACCCGCTTGCCGTAGTAGAGGAACAGCGATTCGAAGCTGTCGTCGCCCAACAGCCAGGGAAAGCGGCTGAGGCCGTCGACCGTCGGGCCGCCGAAGGCGTTACGCAGCTGGAGCTTGCGGTCGAGCTCGCGCAGGGCGTCGCGCGACAGCATGTAGTCGTGGACCGTGAAGGTGTCGTCGGGAGAACGCATGATGCCGCTGCTCTGCAGCAGGGCGCCGACGACGCTGGGCTGCTGTGTCCGCTGCGGCATGCGAACGACGAACCGTGATTCGGACGTGTAGAGGTCGGAGGCGAGCACGCCGTAGTAGATCGCAGCGGCCGAGGTGGGCAGCACCACCGTGAGCATGAACAGGCCGTTTCGCGCCAGGCGGAAAAGTCCCGCCCCGAACGCCCTCGACCGGCGTCCGCCGGAGACGGCAGCCGGTTCGCTGGAAACGCTGCCGGATGCGGCGCTGGCGGGGGAGAGGGCGCCGTCGTTCGGCGTGTCGATGGGCGAGGAGGTCAAGAATCGGTCCGTGAAGCCCATGGGCAAGGCAGCGCCGGGCATTGTGAATCATGCGAAAGCGGCCCGGCCGGCAGGTCGAATCGACCCGTAACGAGCGGCCGGCGGCGTGAGCGCATCGGTTGGCGAGGCAAGCGACGTGCCGCTCAGCCGAAGGCGGAATTCGCCTGCGTGCCGAGGTAACCGCGCCGCTCGCCGAAACGCTCGAGCCGCGCCAGCAACTGGACCAGGTCGGCTTCGCGCTCGAGCGGATTGAAGTGCTCGGTGTCGACCGCGAACACGGCGGCGCCGGCGTAGCCGTCGAAGAACTCGGCGTAGGCAGCGCACAGCCTTTCGAGGTAGGCGAGGTCGATCCCCTGCTCGATCACGAAGCCGCGCTGGCGCACCCGCGCGAGCAGGGTGCGCGGCGAAGCGCGCAGCCAGACGACCAGGTCCGGCTCGCGCAGCTGGGCGGCGATCGGCCGGTGCATCTGGGCGTACAGGCGGTATTCGTCGTCGCTGAGGGTGAGGCGGGCGAACAGGGCATCCTTGGCGAACATGAAGTCGCTGACCACGCCCTGCCCGAACATGCTGGGCTGGGCCAACGCCCGAACCTGGCGCTCGCGCTGGAACAGGAAGAACAGCTGGGTCTGGAAGGCGTAGCCCGCCATGTCGTCGTAGAAGCGGCCGAGGAAGGGGTTCTCGGCCGGCTGCTCGAGCATCGTCTCGGCGCCGATCCGGGCCGCGAGCAATCGCGCCAGCGTCGTCTTGCCGGCGCCGATCGGCCCCTCGACGGCGATGTGGCGCAACTGTGCCAGGCCGGTCGTCGCGCTCATGGCGCCCGGAACGCGAAGCAGGTGGCGCCGACCGGGCAGAGCCCCGCCCGGAGGAAGTCGTGCCTGAGCGGCTCGAGGTGGCCGTACCCGGCGAGCGTCATGAAGAGGTTCGACGCGGTCAGCAGCGCCACCGTGCGCACCGGCGCCGGAATGGAATCGATCATCGATCGAGTTTAGCGATGCGCTGCGCCGCGACCGCCGGCAGCAGCGCGTCGACGGCGCCGCGGCCCGGGACGCGAACGCCCGGTGCGATCTCGGCGAGCGGGACCAGTACGAAGGCACGCTCGTGCAGGCGCGGATGCGGCACGACGAGCCCGGCGCCGGCGCATTGCAGCGTGCCGTACAGCAGGAGGTCGAGATCGAGCGTGCGCGGCGCATTGGCGAACGGCCGCTCGCGGCCGAAGCGCGTCTCGATCGCCTGCAGCGCCTGCAGCAGGGCCGGCGGCGCGAGCGTCGTGCGCACCTCGACGACGGCGTTGAGGTAGTCGCCGCCGCCCGCCTGAAGAGGCGCCGACTGGTACAGCGAGGAGCGCGCGACCTCCCGGGTACCCGGCAACGCGGCGATCGCCGAGAAGGCCCGTTCGAGGGTCGCCCGGCGATCGCCGAGGTTCGAGCCGAGGCCGATGAAGGCCTCTTCGCCCGGGGCGGCCGGCAGCATCACTATTGGCCTGTGACGTTGAAATGGGAGTCGACGGACGCGCGAGACGCGGCGCGATGCAAGGCGCGAAGCGCTGCAATGCCCATGGGCATTGCGAGCATTCGCAGCGCCGCAGCACGCTGCGTCTCGCGCGAACAGCGACTTCCGATTTCAGCGTTACAGGCCACTAGTCGCCGATCGCCGCGTAGACCATGTTGCGGAACAGCTGCTGGAACTCCTCGCGCTGGTTCGGCGCCTGGATCATCATGAGCGCGAACATCTCTTCCTGCGGGTCGACGAAGAAGACGCTGCCGGCCGAGCCGCCCCAGCCGTAGGTGCCGGGCGACCCCGGCACGGCGGCGATACCGGTCGCGAGGCGCACCGCGAAGCCGAGGCCGAAGCCGTGCCCCGGCCGCAGCAGGTCGGGGCAGGCGTTCGGGATCGTGCCGAGGTGGTCGCTGGTCATGAACTCGACCGTCTTGCGGCCGAGGATGCGGGCCTCGCCGAGACGTCCGCCGCCGAGCAGCATGCGCACGAAGCGGGCGTAGTCGGCAGTCGTCGACACCAGCCCGCCGCCGCCCGACTCCAGCTGCGGCGGTTTGCGCACGTCGGCGAGGGCGACCGCGGCGGCGCTGTCGGGGTCGATCGCGAACGGCTCGGCGATCCGCCCCTGGCCGGCCGGCGCGACGTGGAAGCCGGTGTCGACCATGGCGAGCGGCTCGAACACCGCCTCGCGCAGGTGCTCGCCGAGGGGCCGGTCGGCCAGCACCTCGACCAGCCGGCCGAGCACGTCGCTGGCCCGGCTGTACTCGAAGACGCTGCCCGGCTCGTGCTGCAGGGGCAGGCCGGCCAGCACCGAGGCAAGCTCGGCGTTGGTGCGTCGGCGCGAGAAGAGATCGGCGGCGAGGTAGTGGCGGCGCACCGCTGACGGCGCCAGGAACTCGTAGCTCAGGCCGGCGGTATGGCGGAGCAGGTCCTGCACCGTCATGGCCCGCGCCGGCGCGACCCGCGTCTCGCGGCCGTCGATCTCGACCAGCACGGTGCCGCCGGCGAACTCCGGCAGCCAGCGCGCGACCGGGTCGTCGAGGCGAAGCCGTGCCGCCTCGAAGAAGCGCATCGCCGCCACCGAGACGATCGGCTTGGTCATCGAATGGATGCGGAAGATCGCGTCGTCGCGCATCGGCGTGGCGCGCGCCGGATCGGCGAAGCCGAGCGACGCGAACGCGGCGACGCTGCCGCGCCGCTCGATGTGGAGGACCGCCCCGGGCAGACGCCCGGCGTCGACCTGTCGCTGCAGGGCGGCGACGAGCGCGGCGAGCCGCCCGGGGTCGAAGCCGGTGCGCAGCGGATCGGGGCTCACGACGGGGGCAGCTCGGTCGATTCGCCCGGCCGCCTGCGCCGGCGCCGGCGCTTGCGCGGGGCGGCGCCATCGGCCGGAGCGGCGGCCTCGTCGCCGCTTTCGACCCGGTCGCCGTCGCCGTCTCTGTCGCGTTCTCTGTCGCCGCCGCGTTCTCTGTCGCCGTCGCGTTCTCTGTCGCCGTCGCGGTCACGATCGCCTTCGCTCGACGCTGCCCGCGGCGCCGGGGCCGCGGTCCCGTCTGCGGCCAGCGCCGGTGGCGCGACCCGCTTGACCCGGCGCGGACTGCTGCGCGGCTCGCGCACGGACTCGAGCATCCGCCCGCGCTCGTCGTCGCCGGCCTGGAAGAACGCCTCCCACCAGACCGCCAGCACCGGGTCGGCCTCGCCGACCTCGCCGCGCAGGCGCAGGAAGTCGAGCCCGGCGCGAAAGCGCGGCTGATCGAGCAGGGTCATCGCCGAGTTGGCGGCGCGACGCTCGAAGCGCGGCTGCAGCATCCAGATCTCGCGCATGTCGATCGCCAGCTTGCCGCGCCCCGAGATGTCGCCGATGCGCGCGTCGAAGGCGGCGTCGATCGCGTCCTGCAGGGCCGGGAACGGCGACTGGCCGGCGGCCTGACGCTGCTTCCAGCCGTCCTGGACGTCGTGCCAGAGCATCGCCGCCAGCATGAAGCTCGGCGCGACCGGCTTGTCGGCGGCGACCCGGGCGTCGGTGTCGGCCAGGGCGAGGCGGACGAACTTCTCCCGGCCGTCGTGGCGTTGCGCCTCGTCGAGCGCGACGTCGAGAACCGGGAAGACGCCGCGGTGCAGGCCGAGCTTCCTCAATTCGACGATCGAGGCCAGGGCGTGGCCGGTCTGGAGCAGCTTGATCATCTCGTCGAAGGTGCGCGACTGCGGCACGTTGTCGAGCAGCG
>JBDTUG010000045.1:0-17169 GCA_040007855.1 Caldimonas sp. | reverse complement strand
CATCATGGTGACGCTGGCGTTCGCGCAGATGGCCTACTTCGTCGTCCACGACACCAAGGTCGGCGGCGGCAGCGACGGCATCTTCCTGTACGTCAAGCCGGTGCTGCGCGCCTTCGGCACGACGCTGGTCGATCTCGGCGAGCGGCTGCCGCTCTACTACACCGTGCTGGCAGCGCTGGCCGCCACCTATGCGCTGCTCGCCGTGCTGCTCGGTTCGCGCTTCGGCCATGCCCTGGCCGGCATCCGCGTCAACGAGCAGCGGATGCGCGCGGCGGGCTTCTCGACCTACCCCTACAAGCTCGCCGCGTTCGTCATCGCCGGGGCGCTTGCCGGGCTGGCCGGCGCCCTGCTCGCGATCAAGGACGGGGCGGTCAATCCCGAGCTGCTGGCCTGGCACGAATCGGGCGCGGTGCTGCTGATGATCATCCTGGGCGGGATCGGCAGCCTGCGCGGCGCGGTGATCGGCGCGGTCGCCTTCACCCTGCTCAAGGAGCTGGTCCAGTCGGAAGCGCTGCTCGGCTCGCTTGCATCGCACTGGCAGCTGACCCTCGGCCTGGCGATCATCGCCTTCGTCGCCCTGCTGCCCAAGGGTCTGATCGGACTGGGCGCGCTGCTGCGCGGCAAGTCCCATGGCTGAGCCGACCCTGCTGCGGGCCATCGCGTTGGGCCGCCGCTTCGGCGGGCTGGCCGCGGTCGACGCGGTCTCGCTCGACCTGCACGTCGGCGAGATCCACGCCGTCATCGGCACCAACGGCGCGGGCAAGTCGACGCTCGTCAACATGCTCTCGGGCGAGCTCGCGGCGAGCGAAGGCAGCGTCGTCTTCGCCGGCCACGACGTGACGCGCTGGCCGCAGCCGCGCCGCGCCCGCGCCGGGCTCGGCCGCAGCTACCAGCGCACGACGATCTTCGGCGAGTTCAGCGTGCTCGAGAACTGCCGCCTCGCGGCGCAGGCGCGGGCGCAGCGACCGTGGCCGTTCTGGGAGCGCGCCGGGCGCGACGCGGCGAGCATCGCCGCGGCGGCCCGGGCGCTCGCCGCGGCCGGGCTGGCCGGCGTCGCCGGGCGCAGCGCCGGAACGCTCAGCCACGGCGCCAAGCGACAGCTCGAGATCGCGATGTGCCTGGCGACGGCGCCGCGCGTCCTGCTGCTCGACGAGCCGCTCGCCGGCATGGGCGCCGAGGAGACCGGGCGGATGCTGGCCCTGCTCACCGCGCTCAGGCCGGCCCACGCGATCCTGCTCGTCGAGCACGACATGGACGCGGTGTTCCGGGTCGCCGACCGGATCACGGTGATGATCAACGGCCGGGTCATCGCCAGCGACGTGCCGGAGCGGATCCGCGCCGATGCCGGGGTGCGCGAGGCCTATCTCGGCAATGACGAAGACCCCACGCCTGCGGCTGACGCCGCGGCGCGGCCCGGCGGCCGGCCGGACCCGGCATGAGCCCGCCGGGCCGCCCCAAGGGCGAATACCGGAGTGCGCCGCGCGAAGGTACTCCCGTGAGACATCCCGAGGTTGCCTCATGAGCAGCCTGCTCTCGCTCACCGACCTGCACGCCCGCTACGGCGACAGCCACGTGCTGCGCGGGGTGTCGCTCGAGATCGGCGACAGCGTCTCGCTCGGACTGCTCGGTCGCAACGGCATGGGCAAGACGACCCTGATCCGGACCGCGATGGGCTACCTGCGGGCGGCCGGCGGCTCGGTGGCCTGGCAGGGCCGCGACGTCACCGGGGCGGCGCCGGAACGGATGGCCCGCCTGGGCATCGGCTACGTGCCCGAAGGGCGCGGCATCTTCGCCAACCTGTCGGTGCGCGAGAACCTGGTGATGGCCGCACGCGCCGGCCCCGAGGGCGCGCGCGACTGGACCTTCGAGCGCGTCATGGCGACCTTTCCGCGCCTCTCGGAGCGGCTGGCACACGGCGGCCAGCAGCTCTCGGGGGGCGAGCAACAGATGCTCTCGATCGGCCGGGCCCTGATGACCAACCCGCGCCTGCTCATCCTCGACGAGGCGACCGAAGGCCTGGCGCCGCTGATCGTCTCCGAGATCTGGCGCGTCGTCGCGGCGATCCGCGCGACCGGCATCGCCACCCTGATCGTCGATCGCAACGCACGCGCGGTGCTGGCTCACACCGATCGCGCGGTCGTCCTCGAGAAAGGCGTCGTCGTCATGGCCGGCGAGTCGGCAGCGCTGGCCGCGCAGGGCGAGGCGCTGGCCCGCCACCTGGGCGTCTGACCCGCCGCTCGTCCGCACCACCGCGTCGGCCGGGGACACGAGCGGAGCCGAGTGCCCCGCCGGCCCGGCGCGAACAGCGTCTTCGCTTCGCTCAGAATGACGGGATCGCCGCCAGCCGCCGAAAACCATGATCCTCGAAGTCGCCGACATCCGCATTCCGCCCGGCCGCAACGCCGAGTTCGACGCCGCCGTCCAGCACGGCCTGGAGACCGTGATCATGCGTGCCGAGGGCTATCGCCGGCACCGCGTCGTCAAGGGCATCGAGTCACCCGAGCGCTACCTGCTCATGATCTGGTGGCAGACACTCGAGGATCACACCGTCAAGTTCCGCGGCGGGCCGCTGTTTGCCGAGTGGCGGGCCATCGTCGGCCCGTTCTTCGCTGCGCCGCCGAACGTCGAGCACTTCTCGCTGGTCACGGCGTCGCCCGGCGACCCGTCGTGACGGTACGACGCGTCGCCGGCCTCGTCGTCGCCGCCTGCCTGGCGGCCGGCGCGATCGCGGCGACACCGCCCGCAGCAGCAGCCGCGCCCGTTGCCGGCGCGCTGCAGGTGCCGCGCATCGACTACCGACAACGCAAGCTCGCCAACGGCCTGACCCTGATCTCGGTCGAGAGCCACGCCAGCCCGACCGTCAGCGTGCAGGTCTGGTACCGCGTCGGCGGCAGCGACGACCCGGCCGGCAAGTCCGGCTTCGCGCATCTCTTCGAGCACATGATGTTCAAGAGCACGAGGTACCTGAAGAGCGAGCAGTTCGACCGCCTGACCGAAGACGTCGGCGGCAACAACAACGCCTCGACCAGCGAGGACGTGACCGCCTACGAGGACGTGGTCCCGTCTAACCACCTCGAGACGCTGCTCTGGGCCGAGGCCGAGCGGATGATGAACCTGAAGGTCGACGAGCCGGCCCTGCGCTCCGAGCGCTCCGTCGTCGAGGAGGAGTACCGCGAGCGCGTCCTCGCTTCGCCGTACGGGCGCTTTTCCGAGGCGATCCGCACCGAGCCTTACCTTCAGCACCCGTACCGGCGCGGCGTGATCGGCAGCATCGCGGACCTCGAGGCGGCGACGCTCGCCGACGTGGTCGCCTTCCATGCCACCCACTACCGCCCCGACAACGCCACCCTGGTCGTCAGCGGCGACTTCGACCCGCGCCAGCTCGACGCCTGGGTCGACCGCTACTTCGCGCCGGTCACCCGGCCGGTGGCACCGCTGCCGGTGCGCGGCGCCAGCGAGCCGGCCTGGCCGGGCGACCGCACGATCACGGTCAAGGCGCCCAAGGTGCCGCTGCCGGCGGTGGCCGCGGTCTGGCTCGCGCCGCCGCTGACCGACCGCGACGCGCCGGCCCTGCAGGTGGCGGCGGCCCTGCTCTCGGCCGGCGAGTCGTCGCGCCTCAACCAGTCGCTCGTCTATCGCCAGCAGATCGCCACCCAGGCCGGCTTCAGCGCCGACCTGCGCTCCGGCCCCGGCCTGCTGATCGCCACCGCGATCGTCGCCAGCGGCAAGCAGCCGGCCGCGGTGCGCTCCGCCCTGCTGGCCGAGGTGCGCCGCCTGGTCGACCGGCCGGCGTCGCCGGGCGAGCTCGAGAAGATCAAGGTGCAGATCCTGACCGGCGCGTTCAGCACCCGACAGACGCCGCTCGGCCTCGGCGCCGCGATCGCCGAGGCGGCGGTGCTGGGGGGCGACCCGAACCGCGTCAATACCGACCTCGACGACCTGCGCCGGGTGAGCGCGGCCGACGTGCAGCGGGTGCTGCGCCGCTACGTGCTCGGCGCCCACAAGGTGAGCTTCGACTACGTGGAAGACGCGAGCGCCAAATGACCCGAACCCTCGCCTCGATCGCCCCGTTCGCCCTGCTCTGGCTCGCTGGCGCGGCCGCCGCGCAGCCGTTCGAGACCCCGCCGCCGCCGGCCGCGCCGCGCCCGCTGACGATCGCCGCGCCGCTCGAACAGGCCTTGCCGAACGGGCTGCGCGTCGTCGTCGCGCGGCGCGAAGGCGTGCCGCTGGTCAGCGCCCTGCTGGTCGTCCTCTCCGGTAGCGAGCTCGATCCGCCGCGGCTTTCGGGTCTCGCCTCGCTGACCGCCGGCCTGCTGACCCAGGGGACGCGCCGGCACAGCGCGCCGCAGCTGGCGGCAGCCGCCGAGGCGCTGGGCGGCTCGCTCGAGAGCGCCGCCGGCTGGGGCCAGTCGCTGGTCTCGATCACCGTGACGACGCCGCAGCTGGGCGCGGCGCTCGGCCTGGTCGCCGAGGTGACGCGCGAGCCGACCTTCGCCCAGGCCGAGCTCGACCGGCTGCGCATCCAGACGCTCGACGGCCTGAAGGTCAGCTACGCCGACCCGGGCACGCTCGCCGACCTGACGGCGACGCGGCTGGCCTACGGCAGCGGCGCCTGGGGCCATCCGGCGAGCGGCACGCCGGCCTCGCTGCCGCGGATCCGGCGCGACGACCTGGTCGCCTTGCACCGGGCCACCTTTCGTCCCGAGCGCGCCGTGCTCATCCTCGCCGGAGACGTCGGGCCGGACTCCGGGCTCGCCCTGGCCCGGACCCATTTCGGCAATTGGACGGCGCCTGCCGGCGCCGTGCCGCCGGCGCCGCCCGTGCCGACCCTGGCCGAGGGGCCGGCGGTCGCGGTGATCGACATGGCAGTCGCCGGCCAGGCCGGCGTCGCCCTCGCCCTGCCGCTGCCGTCCCGCCAGGGGCCTGACCGGGCGACCGGCGACGTCCTGAACGCCATCCTCGGCAGCGGCTACTCGTCGCGCCTCAGCCAGGAGATCCGGATCAAGCGGGGCCTCAGCTACGGCGCGAGCAGCCGCATCGACGGGCGCGGCCCGGGGGCGCTGTTCCAGGCCGCGGCGCAGACCAAGAACGAGTCGGCCGCCGAGGTCGTGCATCTGATCAACGCCGAGCTCGACCGGGTGATGCAGAGCGCCGTGCCGGAGCCCGAGCTGGCGGCGCGCAAGGCCACCCTGATCGGCGGCTTCAGCCGCAGCGTCGAGACGACGGCCGGGCTGGCCGGTGCGATCCGCTCGTTCGTCGTCAGTGGTCGGCCGCCGGCCGACCTGAAGACGCGGATCGCCTCGCTGGAGGCGGTGAGCGCCGCCGAGGTTCAGCGCTACGCCGCCGCCCACCTCGGCGCGGCCGGCCGGCGGATCGCTGTCGCCGGCGTCGCCGCGCGGTTCGCGGCGGCCCTCGCGAGCGAGGCGCCTTCGCTGGTGAGCGTCGGCCAGGATGAGCTCGATCTCGAGCGGCCGGCCGGCCTGAAGCGCGAGTAGGGGCCAGACGCGCGCCGGACCGCCGGCGCGGCGGCCCGGGACGGCCCGGCAGGGCGCCACGCGGGGTCAAGGCAAACCCTCCGGGCGCCGGGCCGGCTTTGCTGGGACAATAGTGCCCCCTCGCGCGCGACGCGGCACCGGCTGGTGCTGTGCTGCCACTACCAGGATCGCCATGGCTACCCGTCCCAGTTCTGCATCCGCCTCCAAAGCATCCAAAGTCCCGGCCTCCGCCGCGAAGCCGGCGGCCAGCTCCTCTTCCGGCGCCGAGAACCCCGCGCTGAAGCTGCGCCAGACCCAGGCCGAATACGTCGCCGCCCGGCCGGCCGGCGAGCCGGGCGTCAAGCCGATGATGTCGAGCTCGAAGATGTACGTGTGCCGACGCTGCCAGGCGAACTTCAAGACCGGCGACGGCAAGCCCGATTCGCGCCTGCCGGGCCTCGGCAAGTGCAACAAGTGCCTGGCGGCCGCCGCCGCTTCGGCCATCGCCGCCTGACGACCGGGTACCTTCGCGCCGGTTCGTTCGCACTCGTTTATCGGGATCATTGCGCCGAGCCGGCGCCGATCGCGCTGCTGCCCCAGACGGTGTCGCCTGGCAAGTCCCGGCCCGCCGTGGCGGTCGCGTAAGCACAGGTAACGCCGCTCGTGAGCGCCGGCCAATGAGCCGATAGACCGGTGTCGAACGATCGAGCCTCGCTCATGCTCACCTTGCTGGCCCGCCTGTGCAGCGCCGTCCTCACGGTGCCCTTGCTGATCTCCCGGCCGATCCTGCGCCTGCTCGCGGCGCGGGCGCGCCGCTCCGGCGACTGGCGGATCCGGCCGGCGCCCCTGCAGGACCAGCCCACCCGCCCGGAGCCGGCGATTCGCGCCCTCCAGGCGACTCCCGAGCTGCTGCGCACGATGCGCGGCGAACTGCGCCGCGTGCTCGCCGAGGACGACAGCCATCCCCGGGTCTACCCGCACCTTGCCCGCTTCGAGCGCAAGTTCGCCAAGTACGGGCTGCGCACGGTCGGGCAGTTGCCGCTCGACCAGCTGCGGCGCGCCCTTGCCGACTTCGAGTCTCTGGTGCGCAACTGGTCGTCGCCCAGCCTCGCCGACCTGCGTTCGCGGATGGCGGTGGTGCTCGCCGACCGGGCGAGCGCGGCCTCGGTCTGGATCGCCGCCAACAGCGTCACGGCGGAGCGCCGGCCCGGCCCGGAATCGATGGCCGGCCGGCTGGCGCGCAACGCCGGCGCCGCCTTCCAGGCCGGCCGGCAGCGCGGCGCACGCCACCTCGGCATGTCGCGCTTCGAGCTGGGCGACCACGGCTTCAGCTCGACCAGCGCGCCCGCCTGAACAGCGCGCTCCGCTCCCGCCTGCGGGCCTGTCCATCCGAGCGACGACGACGCGCCGGGCGTGCCTGCGCCACCGGCCGCCGGCGGCATCCCGTCCTACAGCGAGGCCGGTGCCGGGAAGCTCGATCCGCGCGAGAATTCCGCCCAGGAGATTGCGCGTGCCCTACCCCAACGACCGCCGGAAAAACGCTGACGACCTGGTCGACGAAGCCCTCTCGCCGGAATTCCTGGCGATGCTGCTCGCCTGCGGCGGCGAGGTCCGGGAGGGCGACCGGGCGGTCCTTCGCGAGGTCAGTACGGACCGGCGCGCCGGCCGGCGCAGGAGTGACCCTCCCTCGAGCGGAAGCGAACAGACCGCCTGAGCCTCGGGCCGTGCGGCGCGCTCAACGCTCGCCGGCGATGTAAGGCTTCATCAAGGCCTGCGGTGCACTTGCCCGGCGCGAGGCGACGATCAGCGCGGCGATCGACAGCAGGTACGGCAGCATCAGGTAGACCTGGTACGGCAGGACCCCGGCGTCGGTCTGCTGCAGGCGCAGCTGCAAGGCGTCGAAGAAGCCGAACAGGAGCGCGCCGAGCAGCGCCTTGCCCGGCTTCCAGCCAGCGAAGACGACCAGCGCGACGCAGACCCAGCCGCGCCCGTTGACCATGTTGAAGAAGAACGCGTTGAAGGCGGCCAGGGTGAGGAAGGCGCCGGCCACACCCATCAGGGCCGAGCCGAGGACGACGCTCGAGGTGCGCATCCGCGCCACCGAGATGCCCTGGCTCTCCAGCGCCTGCGGGCTCTCGCCGGCCATTCGCAGGGCCAGGCCGGCGGGCGTGCGGTACAGGCCGTAGCCGAGCAGCGGCACGAGCAGCAGCGCCAGTAGGGTGAGCGGCGTTTGCTGCTGCAACACGGGGATCGGTAACCAGGTCATCGGCGCGAACGGCTCGATCGTCGGCGGCGTGCTCACCTTCGGAAAGGCGACCCGGTAGGCGTAGTAGGAGAGCGCGGTGGTGAGCATCGTCAGGCCGAGCCCCGCGACGTGCTGCGACAGGGCCAGGCGAACCGTGAGGAAGGCGTGCAGCAGGCCGAAGCCGGCGGCGGTCAGCGCCGCCGCGGCGACCCCGCCCCAGAGCGGCAGGCCGAGGTAGACGGCGAACCAGCCGGCGAAGGCGCCGACCACCATCAGCCCCTCGATGCCGAGGTTGAGCACGCCGGCCCGCTCGCACAGCAGCACGCCGAGGGTGCCGAAGACGAGCGGCGTGGCGACGCGCAGCACCGCCGCCCAGAACGGCACGCTGGCCATCATGTCGAGAACGATCATGGCGGGGCGCCGCCGGCACCGAAGCGCAGCCGGTAGCGGGTCAGCATGCTGGCCGTGAGGACGGCGAGCATGGCGCTGGCGACCACCACGTCGGCCAGGTAGCTCGGCACACCGATCGCCCGGCTCATGCTGTCGGCGCCGACCAGCACGCCGGCGACCAGCACGCTCGCCCCGACCACCGCCAGCGGGTTCAGGTGGGCGAGCATGGCGATGACGATTCCCGTGTAGCCGTAGCCGGGCGACATGTCGAGGGTGACGTAGCCGGCCCGGCCGGCGACCTCGACCGCGCCGGCGAGGCCGGCGAGCCCGCCCGACAGCAAGGCGACGCACACCATGGTGCGCCCGATCGGCACGCCGGCGAACGCCGCCGCCCGGGCGTTCGCGCCCAGTGCACGGATCGCGAAGCCGAGCGTCGTGAAGCGGAGCAGCAGCCAGAGCAGCACCGCCGCAGCGACGCTGCCCAGCAGGCCGGTGTGCATGCGGGTCTGCGCCACCAGCCTGGCGAGCTCGAGCTCGGCCGGCAGGGCGACGCTCTGCGGCCAGCCCATCGCCGACGCGTCCTTCATCGGCCCGTCGAGCAGGGCACCGACGCCGAGCAGGACGACGAAGTTGAGCAGCAGGGTGCTGACGACCTCGTCGACGCCCCAGCGCAGCTTCAGCACCGCCGGGCCGAGCAGCAGCAGCCCGCCGGCGGCGGCGGCGGCCAGCAGCATGGCGACGAACAGCAGCGGAACCGGCCAGCCGGCGCCGCTCGTCCCGACCGCGACGGCGGCGATCGCGCCGGCGTAGAGCTGGCCTTCGGCGCCGATGTTGAAGAGGCGCGCCTTGAAGGCAACCGTGGCGGCGAGGCCGGTGAACATCAGCGGGATGGCGCGGGTCAGCGTCTCGGTCAGCGCGAACACCGAGCCGAAGCCACCCGACAGCAACAGGCCGAAGGTCTGCCCGATCGGCGCGCCGGCCGCCGCCACCAGCAGCGCAGCGACGCCGAGCACGGCGAGCGCGGCGACGCAGCCGGCGCGCAGCGCGCTGGCCACGCCGGCATGGGCGCGCAGCTCAAGCCGCACCGGCGCCGCCCCGATCCTCGCCGGCCATCGCCAGGCCGAGCTGCTCGCGGTTCCACCCGGCCGCGGGGCGGGCCGCGCCGAGCCGGCCGTGGCTCATCACCGCGATCCGGTCGGCCAGCAGCTCGATCTCGTCGAGGTCGTCGGACATCAGCAGCACCGCTGCGCCGGCGTTGCGCGCCGCGCGCAGCCGCCCGTGCACGAAGGCGACGGCGCCGATGTCGAGGCCCCAGGTCGGCTGGTGGACGACGATGAGCCGCGCCGGCAGGCCGTCGGCGCGCTGCAGGACGCGCCCGAGCAAGAGCTTCTGCACGTTGCCGCCGGAGAGCGCACCGGTGCGCCGGGCCAGGGTGGCGCCGCGCACGTCGAAGGCCTGCAGCACACCCGTCGCATAGGCCCGGGCCTTGCCGCGCCGGATCCAGCCCCAGCGCGACAGGGTCCGGGTGGGCAAGGCCTCGGCCGACAGGTTCTCCCAGACCGCCAGATCGGCGACGACGCCGACCGACTGGCGGTCTTCCGGCACCCGCGCCACCCCTTGCGCGACCACCGCCCGGACGTCGCCGGCGAGCGGCTCGCCGTCGATCAGCACCGTGCCGGGCGGCGCCGCCACGACACCGCCGAGCACCTGCGCGAGCAGGCCCTGGCCGTTGCCCGAGACGCCGGCGATGCCGAGGATCTCGCCGGCGGCGATGCTGAACGACACCTGCTGCAAGGGCACCCGCGCGCCGCGCGCCGAGAGCTCGCGCACCTCGAGGCGCGGCCGCGCCGCCGGGCGCGCCGGCGCGGCCTCGCGCTGCAGCCCGGGCACCGAGCGGCCGACCATCCAGCGGGCGAGCTCGCCCTTGGTGGTGGCGGCGGTCTTCGCTTCGGCCACCACCCGGCCGCCGCGCAGGACGACGACGCGGTCGGCGATGTCCATCACCTCGTCGAGCTTGTGGCTGATGAAGATCACCGCCATGCCCTGGCCGACCAGCTGGCGCAGGGTCGCGAACAGGCTCGCGCTTTCCTGCGGCGTCAGCACCGCGGTCGGCTCGTCGAGCACCAGGACGCGGGCGCCGCGGTAGAGCGCCTTCAGGATCTCGACCCGCTGGCGCTCGCCCACCGAGAGTTGAGCGACGCGCGCGTCCGGGTCGACCTCCAGCCCGGAACCGGCGGCAACCGCGCGCAGGCGGGTCCGCGCCTCGGCGCGGCGGGTGACGAGGCCGTGCAGCGGCTCGCTGCCGAGCATCACGTTGTCGAGCACGCTCAGGTTGTCGGCGAGCGTGAAGTGCTGGTGCACCATGCCCACGCCGGCCGCCAGCGCGGCGCGCGTCTCGCCGGCCGGAAGCGACTGGCCGAACACCTCGATCCGCCCGGCGTCGGCGATGTAGTGGCCGAACAGGATCGACATCAGGGTCGACTTGCCGGCGCCGTTCTCGCCCAGCAGCGCCAGCACTTCGCCGGCGTGCAGGTCGAGCGAGACGTCGTCGTTGGCAAGCAGGTCGCCGAAGCGCTTGCAGATGCCGCGCATGCGCAGGACCGGCCCGGACGACGGCGCCACGGCAAGGCCGGTGGGCGGCCCGGCGCCTACTTGAAGGCGGCTTTCGGCTGGCTGTCGTCGACCTTGACCACGAACGCGCCGGACAGGATCGCCTTCTGCCTGGCCTCGACCTTCGCCTGCAAGTCGGCCGGCACCTTGCTGGCGAAGCTGCCGAGCGGCGCCAGCGAGGCGCCCTTGTGCTTCATCGTCGAGTAGACGCCGTAGTCGTCGGCGGTGAACTTGCCTTCCTTGGCCAGCTTGATGGCCCGGTCGACCGACGGCTCCATGTGCCAAAGCGCCGAGGCGATCACCGTGTCGGGGTATTTGTCCTGGGTGTTGATGACGTTGCCGACGGCGAGCTTGCCGCGCTCCTTGGCGGCATCGCTGACGCCGAAGCGCTCGGCGTAGAGGACGTCGGCGCCCTTGTCGATCATCGCGAACGCCGCCTCCTTGGCCTTGGGCGGGTCGAACCAGGAATTGATGAAGCTGACCGAGAACTCGACCTTGGGGTTGACCTCGCGGGCGCCGGTCATGAAGGCGTGCATCAGGCGGTTGACCTCGGGGATCGGAAAGCCGCCGACCATGCCGATCCTGTTCGTCCTGGTCATGCCGCCGGCGACCATGCCGGCCAGGTAGGACGGCTCCTGGATGTAGTTGTCGAATACCGAGAAGTTCGGCGCCTGCGGCTTGCCCGAGCTGCCCATCAGGAACGACACCTTCGGGAAGTCCTTGGCGACCTTGCGCGCCGCCGCCTCGACCGCGAAGGCCTCGCCGAAGACGAGCTGGTTGCCCTGGGTCGCGTACTCGCGCATGACCCGCTCGTAGTCGGCATTGGCGACGTTCTCGCTCGCCTTGTATTCGATCTCGCCGCGCGCCTCGGCCGCCTTCAGCGCGGTGTGGATGCGACTCACCCATTGCTGCTCGAAGGGCACGGTGTAGACCCCGGCCACCTTCAGCCTGGTCTGGGCGAACGCGCCCGGTGCGAGCAGCACGCTGCTCGCCGCGGCAATCAGGATCCGACGAAGAATGTTCATTCAATGACTCCCTTGGTGTTGCGGCCCCGGCGACCGTCTTCGGCCGGCTCGCCCGCCGCCGGGCGCGTTCAGGCCGCGGCCGATCTTACGCAACCGACCTGCCAGCGGCGACCTGGGGCGTCGCGCGGCAGAATCCGATGTCTTCATGCTGCCGCCCCGACGAGAATCGACATGAGAGCCTGCGGTGTCCCTAAAACTAAGCGGGTTATCGCACAGACCCCGCCACCGCGAGCGAGCACGCTTGCGACCCTCCCGACCCTCGAGGCCCTTGCATGAACATCGATGCGCACGTCCGGCAAGCCGTTCTGGCCGAACCGACGTCGGAACTTTCCGTCAACGAGGTCGCGGACCCGCTCGTGGTCGGCTGCTGAATGTCGGGGCCGCCCCTCGTCGATGGCTGGGCCAGCATGGAACACCACCGCACCCAGCGCATCGGCTGGCTCCGTGCTGCCGTGCTCGGCGCCAATGACGGCATCGTTTCGACGGCAAGCCTGGTGGTGGGCGTCGCCGCGGCTGGTTCGACCCATGGCAACCTCGTTCTCGTCGGCGTCGCGGGACTGGTCGCCGGGGCCATGTCCATGGCCGCCGGCGAATACGTGTCGGTCCATTCGCAGGCCGACACCGAGGGTGCCGACCTGGACCGGGAGCGCGCCGAGCTGGCGAAGCATCCAGAAGCGGAGACACGAGAGCTGGCGGGCATCTATGTCGGCCGTGGCCTGAAGGCGGATTTGGCCATGCAAGTGGCAGAGCAGCTGATGGCGAATGACGCGCTCGGAGCGCACGCTCGCGACGAGCTCGGCATATCGGCTGCCCTGAGCGCCAAGCCTGTCCAGGCCGCGCTGGCTTCTGCGGCAAGCTTTGCCATCGGCGCGGCCTTGCCTGTCGGCGTCTCTGCCTTGGCGCCGACGCAGAACGTTGCTTTCTGGGTCTTCGGCCTATCCCTCGCTTTCCTGGCCGTCCTGGGCGCCATCGCCGCCAAGGTCGGCGGCGCGCCCGTCGCGCCGGGTGCCTGGCGGGTGGCGTTCTGGGGCGCACTCGCCATGGCGATCACCGCCGGTGTCGGTGCACTGTTCGCAACCCCTGCCTGAGTTCGGGTGGTGAGACCGGCACACCGGCGACCCGACCCTGTCTGAAGGGCCTCGGCAAGGCGTCAGCGTCGGACGGTGCCCGTCGAAGCTGCGGGCGCTGGCGCGAACGGCTCGAATCGATAGAAGCGTTCGTTCAGGTAACCCGCCACCGCGGCGACGTCCTGCTCGTTCCACGCCAGCGAGTTCGCGTTCTGCCACTTCCCGACCTGGGCCAAGACGCCTGCCCAGTCGCTCGCGGCCCGGCCATCGCGCCAGTGGATCTTCGTGGTGTGACACCCGACGCAGTGCGTCGAATAGAGCAGCTCGCCCCGGGACTGGCCCTGGGCAGCGAACGCCGCCAGCAGCGCCACCATCCCAGCGCACATTGCCGCTCTCACCGCGAGATCCGTGCCATGGCCGTTCCCTCATCGCCGAAGCAACCAATCTATCGACAGGGCAGGAGCGCGTCTGTGCGCCGCGCCGCTTAATGGGCCCGGAAGTGTCCCGGGCGTACGCCGGAGCAAGGCTCGCATCCCGGTACGGGTTCACTCCACACAGCCCTCATAGGTGGCTCAGTTTTCGGTCGGCGCCAATCGTCTTGCACACGCAGAGTGCCTTCCGCGAGGGGCGTCCGATTCAGCCGACGCAGCAGACTTACTCTGCCAATTTCGGAATTTGAGGAATTTTTCGCCAGACATCGCATCTCATGCGATAGTTTCGGAATTGGAGAAAAGTACACTCTGGAATGCAAAAAATGATAGAAATTCATCAAAATCCGAAATGAATTCGAACTCAACCAAAACTGTCTTCCCCCTGCACATCCAAAGCGCTTCGGAGTTCGGACCCATGGTTCGCGCGCGTCGACGCGAGCAGTCACTCCGGATAGACGACGCAGCAGCCCTGAGCGGCGTGTCGGTTGATCTGCTCTCCCGGCTCGAGAACGGCAAGGGCTCGGTGCGCCTCGACAAGCTCCTGACGGTGCTTGACGGGTTGGGGCTGGCTCTGGTGATGGGCCCCAAAGATCATCCCTGGTTGCAGTCAGTGGTCAGACCCAGCGCCGGTGACGGGGAGCGACCATGACAACAGAAGGTGCCCATGTCGCCAGACATTCGCTGGCCCTCTGGGCGAATGATCAAAGGGTCGCGACGCTGGACTACGAGCCGCTGAACGACCGTTGGTCGCTCGCCTACGAATACGACTGGGTACGCACCCCGGAGTCATTTCCGCTGTCGCCTCCGCTGCCGCTGGACCCTCCCACCGACGGCTATGCCGTCGGCGCCGTCAAACGCTTCGTCGAGAACCTGCTGCCGGAAGGGCGTGCACTCGATGTCACCGCGACGACTTATCACGTGTCGAAGGCGAACATCTTCGCGCTCATCAACGAGCTCGGCAAAGAGACCACCGGTGCGATCCGATTCTGGCCGCCCGACGAAATACCACCTACCGTACCGGCGCAGCCGTCGCGGGAAGTGACTCGCGACGAGTTGAACCGGCGACTCGGCGAGCGAGACGCGATCCCGCTCGCGGTGTGGGACGGGAAGGTTCGCATGTCGATCGCGGGCGTGCAGGACAAGCTGATGGTCTACCTCGACCGACCGCTCGACGATGGCGGACGCATGTTCCTTGTCGAGCCGCCGCTCGCGTCGACACATATCCTCAAACCGGAGCCTGATCAGACAGTGACTCCGCAACTGGTGGCCAACGAGCACTTCTGCATGTCGCTCGCCAGACGCATGGGTCTTCCGGCAGCCGATGTCAGCATCTATCGAACGCCGAGGCCGGTCCTCGTGGTCCGCCGTTTCGACCGCGTCGTGCTCGGACAACCCGAAGCACCTGTCGTGCAACGACTGCACGTCATCGATGCATGCCAAGCCTCGGATCTTCCGCCTGCCTACAAGTACGAGCGAAATCTGGGCAGCGGCGAAGCCGTCCGCAACATTCGCGAAGGAGTCGGCTTCGAAGTCCTGTTCGACCGCGTGGACCAGACCATCAACAAGGCGGCAGCTCGCCTGACGATGCTGCGGTGGGCGCTGTTCCAGTTCGTGATCGGCAACAGCGACGCTCACGGCAAGAACTTTTCATTCTTCGTTCACAGGCAGGGTCTGGAGCCTGCCCCCTGGTACGACCTGGTCAGCGTCGTGCAATACCCCGGCATCGACCACGAACTGGCGATGGCGTTCGGCGATGCGTTCTCGCTCGAAGAGATCGGAGCGATTCAACTGGCAGACTTCGCGAAGCGATGCGGGGTGGACCGGCGCTTGCTGAAGCGCGAGGCCCTGCGCTTGGCCAGGTTGGCAACAGAACACGCGCCGAAGCAGGCGCTGGCAAGCGACTACGTGGACGAGCCTGAGAGGGCTCTCGTCGGCAAGCTTCGCGACTTCGTCGTCGCCCAGGCGGCTAGGCTCACCGCGCTTGCGAGTGACGCCGCCAAGATCAGTGACGAGCACCTGTAGGCTCGTAGGAAGTTTCGCGGCCGCAGGTTCATGCTGAAAGCGATCCGGCCGGCGTCAACTATCTTGTCCGCCGGGTTGCCTCACGAAGGAATGTTACCCGTCGAGTGCTTGTCGCTACTTTTGATCTTTGCTGTCGATCGTGCCGGCACGGCGCAGGCCTGTGGCAGCGCTATGGATTGCTTCGAAGGCATCGCTCTTGAATTTGGCTTTAGGCGTCATGGCAAATCTCCAGTAGGTCACGATTTCCCAGCGCAACGTCGGCCTCCGCGACGGTCATGCGGGAATACGCCTCGGCAAGCTTCTTGAACTCGGCGAGTCATCTTCGTGAATCGAAGAGCTGCATCACGTCATAGAGGTCGCGCGGATGCTACTGGTCCATCGCAGCGACCAGCTTGCCGCCATAGACATCCTCGAAGGATGCGACGGGAATCTCCAAGTCGGCCAGCAGCACATCGCGGGCTCGCGGCGCCCGGAAGTGGCCTCAATGTAATACAATGAATACACGTATCTACTGATCCTTCCATGGCCACTTCCATCCGACTCGACGCCGACATCGAACAGCGGCTCGACCATTTGGCGGCGGCGACAGGCCGCACCAAGGCGTACTACCTTCGCGAGTTGGTAACAAACGGCCTGGAGGACCTGGAAGATTTCTATCTAGCCTCGGTCACGATGGAGCGAGTTCGTAAGGGTCAGGAGCTCGTTTACAGCCTCGAGGACGTGGAGCGGCAGCTTGGCCTGGCGGATTGAGCTGACCGCCACGGCGGCCAAACAGCTCGGCAAGCTCGACCGCAATGAGGCAAGGCGCATCACCACGTTCTTACGTGAGCGACTGGCATCCCACGAGGATCCTCGGAGCCTGGGCAAGGCGCTGACCGGCCCAACGCTCGGCACGTACTGGCGCTACCGGGTCGGCGACTGCCGGCTCATCTGCGCCATCGACGACGGCATCCTGCGCATTCTCGTGGTCCAGGTCGGCAACCGGCGAGACGTGTACCGCTGACACCGGGGCCTGAAGATCAAACGCCGCACTCGGTTTCGCCCGCTGAACTCAGCCAGCGCCACAGGTGCGCTTCTGCTGCGACCGTTGAGGCGCTCGAGCGTGTCGACGTCCCTGGTGCGTATTTCGGCGAACGTGACCGACGATTTCGGGAACGTGACCGATCGGAGTGGTCGGTGCTGAGTTGCGTGGAATGGATTGTAGGAAGTGGGTATTTGAAGTGGGTTGATCGGCTCCGTTTGAGGTTGTTTGGGGCGGCGTCGCTATGCGGCGGCGCCTTGTGGTGTGGCGGTGTCGCCGCCCTTGGTGTTTGACGCGGCCGCTTTGCTCGGTCGCATCGATTTACCATTGAGGTTCAGCCGATGGCTGCGCGACAGCAGCCGGTCGAGGATCGCGTCGGCAACGGTTGCGTCGCCGATCCAGGCATGCCAGTGCTCGACCGGGAGTTGACTCGTCACGATTGTCGGATGCGTTCCCGCCCGATCGTCGATCACCTCCATCAGATCGGCGCGAGTCGGGCCGTCCATGGCGGCCAGCCCCCAGTCGTCCAACAGCAAGACATCGGTGCGCGCCACCGCGGCGAGCCAACGCCCGAAGCCGCCGTTGCCGTGCAGCACGCGCAGGTCCTCGGCCAGGCGCGGCACCCGCAGGTACAGCGCCGAGTGCCCGCGCCGGCAGGCGTATTGCGCCAGCGCGCAGGCCAGCCAGGACTTGCCCGACCCGGTCGGGCCGGTGACCAGGATCGCGGTGCCGTCCTCGACCCAACGCGACAGCGCCAGGCTCATCAACGAGCTGCGCTCGAAGCCCCGTCCGGGTTTGCTGTCGACGTCTTCGATGCAGGCCTGCGGGTACTTCAGACCGGCCTTCTTCAAGAGCGCCGCGCGGCGCTTGTCATCGCGGTGATG
>JBDTUG010000044.1:0-17233 GCA_040007855.1 Caldimonas sp. | reverse complement strand
CCATGTTCGGTGCGGCGGCGATCGTCGTGAGAAAGCCGGGTCGAAGCTAGTGGTCAGCCGGTGTCGGCATGAGCTTTTCGTCGTCGTTTCCCGTTTGTACTGTCGAGGGACATCGCGGGCCGCGCTGCGACCCGATTCGCCGTCAGCCCTCGGCGGCTCAGACCGGAGAGAAGCATGAAAGATCCGAAGATCGTCCACCTCCTGCCCGCCGATCGGCTTGCGACCCGCTCGCGCAGGGGAGGACACAGGCTCGCCGCGACTGCCATCGCCTGCGCCGCGGTCGCCCTGGCGACGCCCGCCGCGGCCGCCGAGCTGATCAGCATCGACTTCCTGCCGGCGGTGCAGAGCATCACCCAGAACGGCCGGGTCCAGCTGGTCAACCTCGGCCACGTGGTCGGCTCGCCGCCCGATCCGTGCCGGGCCTCGATCCACTTCTTGGACGTCGACGGCCAGGAAGTCGGGCCGGCGCAGCACGTGAGCCTCGCCCGCGGCCACTCGACGTCGGTGGCGGCGCCCCTGTTCGTGAAGACCGGCCTGCCGGTCAGCCTGCGCGCGCGCGTCCTCGTCACTTCGAGATCGCGGTTCGGGCCAGAACCCTGTACCGGCCTGTATGCGGGCTACGAGGTGTTCGACACGGCGACGCTGGAAACGAAGTTCGTTTCGCCGGGAGCGATCCGCGGCTTCAACCCGCAGCCCGATCCGCCCGGCGTGGTGGGCCGTTAGGTAGGAGTCCGGGCGGCAAGGCCCCGGGCGGCGACGATGCGCGGCCTCGGCAGCCGGCGCGTGGCTTCGGCCCGGCGCGCGTGCGGGCGGGGCTGTTCTATGCTGCGCGGATGGAGGACATCACGCGCCTGCTCGCCCTGGCCGGGGAAGGCGACGCGGCTGCGGAGAACACGCTCTACGCACGCGTCTACGGCGAGCTGCGCACATTGGCCCGGCATCACCTGCGCAGCGTGGATGGCGCCACCCAGCTCGATGCCGCCGGCCTCGTCAGCGAGGCGTATCTGCGCATGGCCGGCCGCCATGCCCTCGAGTTCGAGAACCGGCATCGCTTCTTTGCCTACGCGTCGCGGGTGATGCGCAATGTGATCGTCGATCACGTCCGTGAGCGCGCGACCGAGCGGCGCGGCGGCGGCGGCGCGGCGGTGACGCTCACCACCTCGCTCGAGGACGGCGGACTGCGCGGCGCCGATCTGCTGGCCATCGACCAGGCCCTGACGACGCTGGCGCGGATCGACGCACGCGGCCACGACGTGTTCGAGATGCACTTCTTCGCCGGCATGGCGGTCGAGGACATCTGCGCCGTCAAGTCGCTGTCTGCCGCCACCGTCAAGCGCGACCTGCGCAAGGCGCGCGCCTTCGTGTTCCAGGCGATCGGGCAGAGTGCAGGGTGAACGAGCCGCCTTCGCTGCAGGGCCGCGCCTATGCGGAATTCGAGCGCATGCTGGAGCTGGCGCCGACAAGCCGCGCCCCTGAGCTCGCGGCGCTGGCCTGCTTGCAGCCGGAGCTGCACGCGCTGGTGCAGGGCCTCCTCGAGGCGGACCGGCGCGCCGAGTCGGGCGAGTTCCCTGCCGCACCGGCCCTCTCGCGACTGCTGGGCGACCCTGCGCCTGCCGCCACGTTCGCCGCCGGCACGGCGGTCGGCATCTACATCCTGATCCGCCCGATCGGCAGCGGCGGCATGGGCGAGGTCTGGCTGGCGCGCCGTGGCGACGGCCTGTCGGATGCGCCGGTGGCGCTCAAGCTGCTCCATGCGCACCTGGCCGGCTCGGTGGTGCGCCGGCGATTCGCGCGCGAGGGCCGGATCCTCGGCGAGCTGACCCATGACCGCGTCGCCCGCCTGCTCGACGCCGGCGTCGACGGCGGCGGCCGCCCCTACCTCGCGATCGAGTACGTCGAGGGCGAGCGGCTCGATCGCTGGTGCGACGAGCGCTGCCTCGACATCGCCGGCCGGTTGCGGATCTTTCTCCAGGTCTGCGAAGCGGTGGCCCATGCGCATGCGCACCTGGTCGTGCACCGCGACCTCAAGCCCTCCAACATCCTGGTGAGCGCCGACGGTGCCGTGAAGCTGCTCGACTTCGGCATCGCCAAGCTGATCGACGACGAAGCCGATGGCGGCGCGGCCACCGAGCTGACCCACCTCGGCGGCCGGGCCCTGACCCCCGAGTTCGCGGCGCCCGAGCAGATCGCCGGCGGCGCCATCACGACCGCCACCGACGTCTACGCGCTCGGCGTGCTGCTGTATGCGCTGCTCTCCGGCCAGCGCCCCCACGGCGGGCCGACGGCGACCCTGTCGCAGATCGAGCGCGACGTGCTCGAGCGCGATCCGCCGCCGCCCAGCCAGGCCCGTCCGGACGCGCCAGCCCGGACCGATGGCGGTCGAACGCCGGCCGATCTGCGCGCCACCACGCCGGAGCGGCTTCGCCGCGCCCTGCGCGGCGACCTCGACACCATCGTGATGAAGGCGCTGAAGAAGAGGCCGCAGGATCGCTACGCCTCGGTGCTCGCCCTCGCCGACGACGTGCGTCGTCATCTCGACCGGCAGCCGGTGCTCGCGCGGCCGGATTCGTTCGCCTATCGCGCCGGCAAATTCGTGCGCCGCCACCGCCTCGGCGTGGCGGCGAGCGGCGCGGCGATGGCGACGCTGGTGGCCGGCGTGATCGGCATCGTCTGGGCACTGCATCGCGCCGAGCTGCAGTCGCAGCGCGCCGAACGCGTCAAGGACTTCGTCGTCTCGATCTTCATGGAGCAGGACCCGCTGCGCCGGCCCGGGGCCGACAGCCGCACGCCCAGGCAGCTGGTGGGCGCCGCCGTCGGCCGCCTCGATCTCGAGCTCGGCGGCGATCCGCAGGTTCATGCCGAGCTGCTCGACGACCTCGGCGAGATCACGGCCGACCTCGGCGACCTGGAAAGCGGCGAGGCGCTGATCCGCCGTGCGATCGACGAGCGGCGGGCCCGCTTCGGCGCGGGCAGCGTCGAGGTCGCCGAATCGCTGCGCAAGCTCGCCAGCATCCGCAACTTTCGCGGCCACCGCGAGGAGTCGGAGCAGCTCGCCCGGGAGGCGCTGCAGATCCTCGAGCGGCTCGGCGCCGGGGAGACGCTGGAAGCCGCCCGCGTGAAGAGCCGCCTGGCCTCCTACATCGCGTACGGCAAGGGCGCGCCGGCCGACGCGCTGGCCTTCAACGACGATGCCATCCGCATCTTCGAGCGGCGCCAGGGGCGCGATCACCGGGAGACGGCATTCGCCCTGTTCGTGCGCGCGCAGATGCTGACCCAGGCCCGGCGCGACGCCGAGGCCGAGCCGGCCTTGCGCGATGCGCTCGAGCGCATGCAACGGGGCGGCGGCGCCCACAGCACCAGCCGTGCCGACGCCCTGCTCGCCCTCGCCGGCGTGCTCCTGCGTTCGGGCAAGACGGGCGAAGCGGAAGCCGACTATCGCGAGAGCGCCGACATCTACCGCGACCAGCTCGGTCCGCGCAACCGGTGGCTGCCGCGCGCACTGGCCGGGCTCGGCGCGCTCTACGTACGAACCGGCCGCTACGACGATGCAGAGCGCGTCTATGCCGAAGGGATGACGGCGATGCCGGCGGGCGACCCCGGCGCCCGCGGCGAGCTCCTGCGCGAGCGGGGCCTGCTCTACCTGGCGCAAAAGCGCATCGCCGAGGGCGAGCGCGACCTCCGCGACGCGTACGACCTGAACCTGCAGTCGCTGGGCCCGAACAATGCCTTCACCTGGTACTACGCCAGCCAGTGGGGCAAGGCGCTCGCCGCATCCCAACGGGCCGGCGAAGCGGAAGCCGTGCAGCGACAGGCGCTGCGCCGCGTCGCCGAGCTGCTCGGCAAGGAGGCATACCAGAACTCCCTGATCGAAGAGGATCTCGCGGAAACGCTGCAGGCGCGCCAGGGCAGGAACGACGAGGTCCTGACACTGCGGCGTCATGCGCTCGCCCTGACGGCCGCGCGCTTTCCGCCGAGCCATCCGATCTGGGCGGAGCGGGCACTCCTGCTCGCCGAGGCCCTGACCCGCGAGGGCGGCGCCGCGGCCGGGGGCGAGGCATCCACCTTGCTCGACGCGGTGGTCGAATCCGAGCGCGCCCGGCCGGCACCGGCGTCTCTGGGACACGCGTTGTCGCTGCGCGGGCGCCTGCGCCAGGGGCATGGCGATCCCGGGGCCGCGAAGGCCGACCTGCAACAGGCACTGGCGCTGCTGCGCCAGGGCACGCCGCCGGATGCGGCCGCCATCCGCCTGACGCTCGACGCACTGGAGCACGCCGGGAGCTGAGCCACATGCTGAAAATCTGGGGCCGCCTCAGCTCGATCAACGTCCGCAAGGTCGTCTGGTGCGCGCAGGGGCATCGCGTACCGGCGCACCGATGCCGGCGGCCGCTTCGGCGTGGTCCGGACGCCTGACTACCGCGCGCTCAACCCGAACGCGCTCGTGCCGGCGATCGAGGACGACGACGCCGAGACCGAAGGCGGCCGCGCATTCCGCCTCTGGGAATCGAACGTGATCGTGCGCCGCTGCTCGCGCTGCTCGAGGCGCAGCTCGCCAGGCGGTCCTACCTGGCCGGAGACCGCTTCACGATGGCCGACGTGCCGATCGGCTGCGAGCTGCACCGCTGGTTCGGTCTTCCGGCCGACCTGTACGCGCGGCCGTCGTGGCCGCATCTGGAGCGCTACTTCGCGGCCCTGCGCGAGAGGGCGGCGGCGAAAGGGGTGCTCGACCTGGCGCTGGAGTAGTAAGGTCGAGACTCCATGGGCGACCTCACCGACGCACAACGCAAGTGGCTGGAAGGGCTGGGCGTCGACAGCGCGAAAGGCGCTGCCGCGCCGAGGGCCTCGGCCGGCGCCGCCGGCCGGGGGGCGGGCAGCGACGAGTACGTTGCGCCGGTGTCGGTAAAGCCGCCCAGGCCGGACCTGCACCCGGGCCTGAACCCGGCAATCATGGAGAGCGTCCGCGCGCAGGTGGCGAAGGAGAAGAAGGAGGCCGAGAAGCTCACCGCGAGCGTCGTCGCGGGGCTGACGAACGCGGCCAAGGCGATCGGCTGAAGGCGTGAGCGATCCAGGACGAGGATGAAAGACTTCTTCATCAGCTACAACTCTGCCGACAAGGCCTGGGCCGAGTGGCTCGCCTGGCAGGTCGAGGCCTCGGGCTGGAGCGTGGTGGTGCAGGCCTGGGACTTCCGGCCCGGTGGCAACTTCGTGCTCGACATGAACCGCGCGCTGACCGACACGCGGCGGACGATCGCCGTGCTGTCGCCTTCGTTCCTGGCCGCCGACTTCACCGCTCCGGAATGGGCCGCGACCTTCGCCGCCGACCCGACCGGCGTTGCCCGCCGCCTGGTACCGGTGCGCGTGCGCGACTGCCGGCCGGGCGGCCTGCTCGCGGCGATCGTGTACATCGACCTGGTCGGCATCAGGAATCGCGAGGAAGGGCGGCTGCGCCTGCTCGACGGCCTGAAGGCGAGGGTCAAGCCAGAGCACGAGCCCGACATGCCCGCGCCCGACGCCGCTGCGACCGCCGTGGTCGCAGCGACCGACGTGGCCGAGCCGCCCTGGCCGCCGGCGCTCGAGCTGGCCGGGCGGGTGGCGGGCAGCCTGCTGCGCCGCCTGCTGCGCATGGCCGGCGTGCTGGCCATCGTCGCCCTGGCCACCTGGCTGCTGCTCGACAGCACGCTTCCTGCCTACGTGCGCGATCAACCGCTGGCGGCCGGCTTCACCTCGGTCGTCTGGGGCGCCCTGGTGGCGCTGGCGGTCGAGCTCGCGCTGCACTTCGGGGGCCGCTCGGGCGTGCCACAGGCCGGGGAAAAGCGCCCGTGAACCGGCAACGCCGCCGCTGGCTGGTCGCCTTCTCGGCCCTGCCCTGGCTGGCACCGGCGCAGGCCGCGCCGTCGGCCCGCGCGCTCGCCCGCCTGCAACAGGCCGAGGCGCGGCGCGACCGCCTGCGGGCGCTGGTGCAGCAGTGGCGCGAGATCGAAAACCGGGCAGGCCGGCAGGTGGAGACCACGGCGGGACTGGCCAGGAGCCTGGCGTCACTCGAGACCGCGCAGGACGAGGCCGACCGCGGCGTCGGCAAGGCGCTCGCGGCGATCGCGCCGCTGCGCGGCACGACCGAATCGACTCTCGCGGCGCTCGCAGCCGTGCTGGCCGGGGCGGAGCAGTCGCGCCAGGCGGTGGCGGTCGTCGCGACGGCCGGCACCGCGCAGCTGCCCGCGGCCGCCCGCGCCGGCGATGCAGCCTTCGCCACCCGGCGCGACAGCGAGCGCTCGTTCGCCCTGGCCGGCGAGGGCCTGCGCCTCGCGGCGCGGAGCGGCCGTCAGTCGGCCGACAGCGCGCGACGCGATCTCGACGGCGTGCGCTCGCGCAGCGAGAGCCTGAAGATCCAGGCGGGCGTGGTGGTGGCGAGCCAGGCCGACCTGCTCGAACGCCATGCGGCGGCGAGCGCGGCGTTGCGCAGCTCCGTCAAACTCGACCGGGTGGCGGGCGTGCGAGAGCCGGCGCCCCTGCCGGCGCTGGCAGCGGTCGCGGCGCTGCCGGCGGCGCTGGCCGGGCCCGGCGCGGTCGCGGGCGCTGCGCTCGACAGCGCGCCGCTCGCATCGCTGGCCACCGACGAAGCGGCGCTGCAGGACACGGCCGCGGCCGCGCTGAGGCTGCGCGATGCCACGGCCTACCTCGAGCTCGTGGGCGGGTCGGAGCAGGCGGCGCTGGCTGCCGAGTACCGCGGCTTCGTCGCCCAGCAGGCCGGGGCGCAGTCAGCGCTGGCCGCGGCGCGCGAGCGCCTGCTGCGCGACGCCCAGGAGGCCGAGGCACTGTCGGCCGCGCTCGCCGCCTCGCTCGCATTGCAGCTCGCCACGCTGGCCGCGCTCCGCCCGCAAGTGGCAAACGCCGGCGACGAAGCGCGGCTGCTGGCGGGGCAGATGGCCGCGACCGCGGCCGCCTTGCGGCCCGCGCTCGAAGCGGCCGAACGCGCGGCCACTGTGCGCTGGCGGGCGGCGTACCGCGCGGCCTACGGGCAGGAGCCCGTCGAGGTCGTGCATGCGGTGGCCGCCGCCGCCGGGGCCAACGGTCGGCCACCGCTTCCCGGCCCGTCCGCATCGATGCGGCCCGACCTGCGCGGCCACGCCTACGATTTCTTCGACACCTGGAACGCCGAGCGCGAAGGCTTCGGCGCCTACACCTACGTGCTGCTGCGCAGCGCGGCCGACCTGGATCAGCGCGACGTGCGCAAGCGCTACGAGGAACTGCTGGGCGTGGTGCAGACACAGTCCGACGCGCGCGACGTCCGGCCCGAGGACGCCCCGGCGCTCAACCTGTTCTGCATCCCGGTGGTCGCCGCGCGCGAGCGCATGCGCCCCGACCTGAACTACGGCGCGGCGCTCGGCTGCCAGGTCAAGGTGCGCATGCAGAGCGGGCTGTTCACGCGGCCGGAGCTGCGCGCGCGCCTCACCGCATCGCCCGGCCCCTTCCTGCTCACGCTGCCGCAGCGCATCGACGCAGCCAGCGCGGCGTCGCCGCTGCTCTTTGCCGATCTGACGACCTACCCGGCCGACGCGATCACCGACCTGGCGACCAACTACATGGGGTCGCTGCTGAAGGACTTCCCGACCCAGCAGACCCTCTGGAAGCCGCCGGTGCCGCAGCGCGTGGCGCTGTCGCTGATCTGGTTTGCCCACGAGGCGGGTGCGCTGTTCGAGTCGGCGATCCCGCCGGCGCAGGCGAGGCCGGCGCGGCCCTGAGCGGGTCGAGAGGGCCTGGCGGCGCCAATGCCACGGCCCTCGTCAATGGCTGTCGATCTTCGCCGTGATCTTCTTGACATTGGCAGTGATCGCCGCCTTGACGCTGGCCTTGGCGCGGCCGCTGACGTTGGCGATCTTGTCCTGCATCGTCATCAGCGTCGCCAACTGCAGGCCGAGGCCGCGCCATTGCGGCGGACCTCCGTCGCCCTTCTTCGGCGCATCCACCGCTTCGCCCGGATACAGGGCATGCCAGCACGCGGCATAGAAGTCGACGAAATTGACGAAAGGCTTGTGCTTGTTGGCCGTGCCATAGAAGCCGATCGCGTAGGCGGACGATTTCGCGGCGGTCTTCAAGGCGTTGGTGGCGACGGAATCCGATCCGGCCGGGCTGTTCTCCATGATCGCCCACTTGACGAACGGCACGCCGAGGATGCTGGCCTTCGCGCTGATGGTTTCGGCCTTCGTCGTGGGGACCGTACCGGTCTGGTTCGCAGGCCCGGTCAAGGCCGCATCCGGTGCCACGGTGACGAAATCGTTCGCCACGTTGGGGTCGAAGAAGAAATCGTTCTTGTCGATGTCGAACGAGGCGATGTAGGTGCTGGGGGTGCCGGGGCCGTCGCCGCCCGCAGGCAGGTACCACAGCGTGATCGCCACATCGGTATCGCCGATGTTGACGGTCGTATTGGCTTCGGCCTGGCCCGGCGGGGATTGAAACGCCGGCGGCAGGTCGGACGGGGCCGGCGCGTACTGCGGAGTGGGATAGCCGCTGATGACGAAGTGGCCATTGGCCGACCCGGTGATCGACACGAAGCCGATCGGGTAGTCGACTTGATTGACGCTGTGCTTGGCCTCGATGAACAGCGGATAGGGCGTATTGGCCGAGTACGGGAAGCTCTGCTGCGAAAAAGTGGAGAACTGGGTTCCGCTCTTCCGCGATGCCCCTGCCAGCCAGACATTGCGCTTGATCAAGACGTTGACCATTGTTCCTCCGAGCGTCGTTACATCAAAGAAGTCGGGCCAGGCGCCGTGAGGCGGGATTGGACTCGCATTGCCCGCGCCTGTCCAGCGCTCAGAAAACCACACGTCTCAGGGCACGAAGGGTCGCACCCGCCGACATCATTTGTCCTATTGCCAGGACAATGGAAGGACCGCAGACTGCCAAGCCATGGCTCATCCGTTGCCGCTGCCCAAGTACCACCGGATCTACCTCGTGTTGCGGGAGCAGCTGGAGGACGGACGATTCGCGGCGAGAGTGCCGGCGGAGATGGACCTGGTGAAGGAATTCGGTGTCGCACGCGTGACGGTGCGCCGGGCTCTGGGGCAACTGGTGGCCGACGGACTGATCGAGCGCTCGCCCGGTCGCGGTACCGTGGCGTTGGCCCAGGACACGACCCCTGCAACGAGGGAGCCGCCATCGCGGCAACGCGCCAAGCTCACCGGACTGCTGGAGAACATCGTCAGCATGGGGTTGTGCACCGCTGTCAAGGTGGTGCAGATCGAGGTGATTCCCGCGTCCGAGCAGGTCGCCCGACAACTCGATGTGGCTCGCAACACCCTGGTTCAGAGGGCGGTGCGCGTCCGGTCCACCCGCGACGGGCCACTGTCCCACATCACGACCCATGTGCCGCAAGCGATCGCGAGCGCCTTCGGTCGGCGAGAGTTGGGCAAGAAGCCCATCCTGATGCTGCTCGAAGAGTCGGGCGTGCAAATCGGCCGGGCGCGACAGAGCATCTCGGCCAGGCTGGCGGACGTCGCCGTGGCGAGGCTGCTCGGTGTGGCCGTCGGCTCTGCACTGCTGGCCGTGCAGCGCCTCGTATTCGATATGGACGAGCGGCCGGTGCAGTGGCTTCAGGGGCTGTACCGACCCGATCGCTACCAGTACGAAATGCAGTTGTCGCGCGTGGGCGGCATCGACGCGAAGGTGTGGGTCAGCGAAGAGCTTTCCGCACAGTTTCATTGACCCATCATCCATCCGAAAACGCAGGAGCCTTTCAGTGAAAGATCGTCGCACATTCATTCAGCAATCTGCCGCGGCAGCTTCCGCGCTGGCCTTCCCGATCGTCGGTGGCGCACAGCCCAAGGCGGTCAAGGTGGGCATCCTCCACCCGGTGACCGGCGCGCTCGCGTACTCGGGCCAGCAATGCCGCGAAGGCGCGTTGATGGCGATCGAGGACATCAACAGGTCGGGCATCAAGTCGCTCGGCGGGGCGAAGATCGAAACACTGCTCGGCGATGCACAAAGCGCACCGCAGACCGGCGCGGCCGAGATCGAGAAGATGAACGAGGCTGGCTGCTCGGCCGTCGTCGGTGCGTATGCCTCGGCAATCTGCCTGGCCACGACGCAAGCAGCGGCCAAGTACAACCTGCCGCACGTCGTCGACGTCGGCGTGGCCGACCAGATCGTCGAGCGCGGACTGAAGAACACCTTCCGTTTCGGGCCCGGCTACCGCACCAGCGCGCAAGTGGCAGTGGGCAACCTGCACGTGCTGAATACGCTGGCAGGCAAGCCCGCCAGGACAGTCATGATCATTCACGAGGAAAGCCTGTTCGGCACTGGCACGGCGGGCCTGCTGGCGCGCGAGTTGCCGGGCTTCGGTTTCGAGGTCAAGGAAGTCATCAAGCACGCGAACCCGACGCGCGACTTCAACAACATCGTGCTGCGCATGAAGGCGGTCAACCCGGACATCGTGATCCCCGCCAACTACTACAACGAGTACGCGCTGCTGGTGCGCACGATGCAGCAGCAGAAGGTGACACCCAAGGCCATCTACTCGGTTCTCGGCGGAGCGGCGTCGAGCTACAAGTTCCTGAAAGAGTTCCCGGAAGCAGCCAACGGCATCATCGACTGCAACCACTGGTTCAACCCCAAGGACAAGCGTGCTGCCGATCTGCGCAAGCGCGTCGAGGCCAAGGGCCTGTTCTTCACCTACGAGATCTTCAACACCTACACCGCTGTCCGATTGCTGGCCGATGCGATCGAGCGCGCCAGGAGCACCGAGCGGTCCGCCATCACCGAAGCGCTGGCCAGCAGCACCTTCAGCGACCACTTCCTGCCCTACGGTGCGACCCGGTTTCAGAACGGCCAGAACCTCGGGGCGCAGCCACTCATGACGCAGGTGATCAAGGGAGACATCCGCGTCATCGTGCCGCGCGAATACCGCGAGGCCGACCCGATTTTTCCGATGCATGCCTGAGCGCGCAGCGGAGCCGCTCTGTACGACTTCGGCATCGTCTTCTCGTCGGTCCTGAACGGCGTGACGACCGGCGCGGTCTATGCGCTGATCGCCTTGGGGCTGACGCTGATCTACGGCGTGCTGCACATCATCAACTTCGCGCACGGCGCGGCGCTGATGGTGGCGCTGTACGCCGTGTACCTGCTGAAGGTGCAGCTCGGCATCGACCCCTACCTGGCGCTGCCCATCGTCATTGCGGGCATGTTCGGCTTGGGTTACGCGCTGCAGCGAGGCATCATCAACCGGGCCGGCCATGGCAAGGATGAAAACATCCTGCTCGTCACCCTCGGCATCTCCATCGTCCTCGAGAACCTGGCGCTGCTGGTCTTCAAGAGCGACACGCGCACCATCGAGACGCCGTACACGCTGACGACCGTGGCGATCGGCCCGGCCATGATCGCACTGCCCAAACTGGTGGCATTTGCCGGGGCGCTCGCGACATCGGCGGTGCTGCTGCTGATCCTGACCCGCACCGACCTCGGTCGGGCGATTCGCGCGGTGGCGAAGGAAAAGCACGGTGCCAAGCTGATGGGCATCGACGTCGATCACGTTTACGCCATGTGCTTCGGCATCGGGCTCGCGTGCCTCGGGGCGGCGGCGTGCTTCCTGCTGCCCACCTACTACGTGAACCCGCAGGTCGGCGCCGGCTTCGTGCCGGTGGCCTTCACGATCGTCGTGCTGGGTGGCATGGGCAGCTTCGGCGGGGCACTGGCAGGCGGCTTGCTGATCGGCGTGGTCGAGTCGCTGGGCGGTCTGTTCCTCGGTGAATCGCTGGGCCAGATCGGCATCTTCGCGGTGTTCATCGGGGTGCTGCTGTTCAGGCCGCAAGGCTTGTTCGGCGCCAAGGCATGAAAGACCTGGCCGCCATCGCCGCGTTCGCCGCCGCGGTCGGCGCGTTGACGCTGACTCTCGACTCGGGCGTGTGGCTCACGTTCATCATGATGGCGCTGTATGCGTCGCTGCTCGCCCAGTCCTGGAACATGCTGGGCGGCTATGGCGGGCAGTTCTCCTTCGGCCATGCGCTGTTCTTCGGCACCGGCGCGTACATGCAGGCCATCGCACAGTCGACCTTCGGCTGGAACGCGTGGCTCGCATTGCCCGCCGCGGTTGCCGCGGCGAGCTGCGTGGCCGCATTCGTCGGTGCGCTGACCTTTCGCTACGGGCTCAAGGGCTCGTACTTCGCGCTGGTGACGCTGGCGTTCGCCGAGGTGTTTCGCATCCTCGCGGTGTCGGTCGAATTCACCGGCGGCGGCGTGGGGCTGATGCTGCCGCTGCACGAATCGTTCGCCAACATGCAGTTCGCCTCGCGCCGCGGCTACATCGGCCTGGTGCTGGGCTTCGTGGTCGCGGCGATGCTGGCGACGTCGTGGCTGCGCCACTCGCGCTTCGGTGCGCAGTTGCAGGCCGTGCGCGACAACGAAGACGCGGCACGCGCGCTCGGTGTCGATCCGTGGTCGGTCAAGCTCGGCGCGATCACGCTGTCGGCCGCGTTCATGGGGGCGGGCGGGGCGTTCTACGTGCAGGTCTTTCAGTACATCGACCCGGGATTGGCCTTTGGTCCGGTGAGCTCGGTCGAGGCGCTGGTGGCCGCGATCGTCGGCGGCATGGGCACCCTGTGGGGCCCGCTACTGGGCGCGGCGGTGCTGCACCTGCTCGGCGAACTCACCCGCAACCTGTTCGGCCAGCTGCCGGGACTGAACATGATCGTCTACGGTTCGGTGCTGGTGCTCATCGTGATGTTCGTGCCAAGAGGGCTGTCCGGCGTCGGGCGCAGCCTGCGCGATGTGTTGCGAGGCCGTCGTGGCTGAGCCCCTGCTGTCGCTGAGCGGCGTGTCGATCGCCTTCGGCGGGTTGCGCGCCGCCCAGGACGTGAGCCTGCAGGTGGCGCCGGCAACGCTGACCGCGCTGATCGGACCCAACGGCGCGGGCAAGACGACCTTGTTCGCGTTGATGTCCGGCTTCCTGAAGCCGGACGCAGGCACGGTGCGCTTCGACGGCCACGACATCACCGGCCGGCCGCCGCATCTCAATGCCCGTGCCGGCATGACGCGCACCTTCCAGATCGTGCAGCCGTTCGCCGCGCAGACGGTGCGCGAGAACATCGCCGTCGGGGCGCACCTGCGCGAGCCACGCCGTGCCGCCGCGCTGGCCGCTGCCGAGAGCATCGCGCAGCAGGTCGGCCTGGCGCCGCTGCTGGACAAGCCTGCGGGCGACCTGACCGTGGCGGGCCGCAAACGCCTGGAGCTGGCGCGGGCGCTGGCCACGCGGCCGAAGCTGCTGCTGCTGGATGAAGTGCTGGCCGGCCTGAACCCACAAGAGATTCGGGAGATGCTGCCGATCGTGCGCGCGATCGTGCACGGCGATGCTTCGAGCGGCATGACCGGCGGTGTGACGGTACTGATGATCGAGCACGTGATGCAGGCCGTGATGAATCTGGCCGAGCACGTGTGGGTGCTGGCACAGGGTCGGCTCATCGCGGCCGGCACGCCGGCCGAAGTGACGAACGACGACCTTGTCATCGAGGCCTACCTGGGCCATGGCACTGCGGCGCGTTTGCGCGGAGCGGCTCGATGACACCGCTGCTCGACGTGCGCGAGCTGCGCGGCGGCTACGGGCGCGTCGAGGTGCTGCGTGGCGTGGATCTGTGCGTCAACCGCGGCGAGATCGTCGCGCTGCTGGGCAGCAACGGCGCCGGCAAGTCGACGCTGAACAACACCCTGTGCGGCATCTACCCGGCCTGGGGCGGGACGGTGCACTTCAATGGCATCGACCTTTCCGGGGCGCATTACCGCGCCATCGTCGAGGCCGGTCTGATCCAGGTGCCCGAGGGTCGCAAGGTCTTCCCGAACCTGACGGTGCGCGAGAACCTCGAACTGGGCTCGTTCACCCGGGCCCGCGAGCGTCGCGCGCAGAACCTGGAACGCGTGTTCGCGATCTTTCCGCATCTGCGGGAACGCGTCGCCCAGCGGGCCGGCCTGATGAGCGGCGGTGAACAGCAGATGCTGGCCATCGGCCGGGGGTTGATGGCCGAGCCCGAGTTGCTGATCCTCGACGAACCGTCGCTGGGCCTGTCGCCGCGGCTGGTGGAGGAGCTCTTCACGCTGATCCGCCGCCTGCACGACGACGGCCTGGCTGTCCTCCTGGTGGAGCAGAACGTCGGCCAGTCGCTGGAGATCGCCGACCGGGCCTACGTGCTCGAGAACGGCAGCGTGCGCTTTTCCGGCCTGCCTGTCGATCTGCTGGCCAGCGACGACCTTCGTCGGGCCTACCTGGGGCTGTAAGTGATGCATCGTCCACCCGTGCCAATCCCTCTCACGCAGCGGACGGAGCGAGCGAGATGAACGCGCCGGCCACGCTCGCGCAAAAACTCGTCGCCCGCGCGGCGGGGCGCGACCACGTGGTGCCCGGCGAGATCGTCACCTGCCGCGTCGATCTGGCGATGTTCCACGACTCCAGCGGCCCGCGCCGGCTGCAGCCGATGCTGGCCGAGCTCGGCGCACAGCTCTGGGACAAGAACAAGGTCGTGCTCGTGATCGACCACTACGTACCCGAGGCCGACGACGAATCGCGCCGCATCGTGCGCATCGCGCGCGACTGGGCGGTCGAGCAGCGCCTGCCGCACGTCTACGACTCGCAAGGCATCTGTCACGTCGTCGTGCCCCAGCACGGCCACCTGCGACCCGGCATGTTCTGCGTCGGCGGCGATTCGCACTCGCCTACCGGCGGCGCGTTCGGCGCCTACATGTTCGGCATCGGCGCGACCGAGATGCTGGGCGTCGTGACCAGCGGCGAGATATGGCTTCAGGTGCCCGAGTCGATCTTCATGCAATGGAACGGCCGGCTCACCGACGGCGTGAGCGCCAAGGACATGATGCTGGCGATGCTGGGTCGGCACGGCATGAACGGCGGTGCCTACCAGGCCGTGGAGTTCTGTGGCAGTGCCGTGCGTGCGCTGGCCATACAGGAGCGCATGACGCTGGCCAACATGAGCGCCGAGCTCGGTGCGCAGGCCGGCCTGGTGGCACCGGACGAGACCACGCGCAGCTGGCTGGCCGCGCACGGCGCGCCGGAGGTCGACATTGCGCCATGGCACAGTGACGAGCACGCGCCCGGCGCGCGGCATGTCTTCGACGCCGACGCGCTGGCACCGCAGATCGCGCTGCCGCACAGTCCGGCCAACGTCCGGGGCGTCGACGAACTCGCGCCGACCCGGATCGACATCGCCTATCTCGGCGCCTGCACCGGCGCCAAGCTCGACGACCTGCGCGCTGCGGCCCGGGTGCTCGCGGGGCGACGCATCGCGTCGCACGTGCAGCTGCTGGTCGCACCGGCCAGCGTGCGCGACGCGGCGCAGGCCGAATCCGAAGGCGTGATGGGCGCGCTGGTCGATGCCGGCGCCACGCTGCTGCCCAGCGCCTGCGGCGCCTGCGCAGGCTATGGCAGCAGCATCCCCGAGGGCAGCACCGTCGTCTCGTCGACCGCGCGCAACTTCAAAGGCCGCATGGGCGCGGCGACGGCACAGGTGTACCTCGGTTCGCCCTACACCGTCGCCGCTTCGGCCGTGCGCGGCGCGATCAGCGATGCGCGCGAGATGTTGGCGAGCCGCGCACGCGCCGCGCCTGACGGGGGGCCGACGTGAGGACCTGGAAACTGCCTGCCGATGTGGACACCGACCAGCTCGCCCCCGGCGCGACGATGAAGCACGGCATCGAGGTCACCGCACGCCACTGCCTCGAGTCGGTGCGTCCCGAGTTCGCCCTCGGCGTGCGGCGCGGCGACGTGGTCGTCGCCGGGCCGCACTTCGGCATCGGCTCGTCGCGCGAGCAGGCGGCCAGCGTCCTGGTCCACCTGGGGCTGGCGGCCGTGATCGCACCTTCCTATTCGGGCCTCTACTTTCGCAACGCGTTCAATGTCGGCCTGCTGCTGTTGACCGCGCCCGATGCAGACCGGATCGACGATGGCGAGGCCCTCGCCTTCGACGCCCGCACCGGTGTGGTCACCCGTGCCGACGGCAGCTCGCTGCGCTGCGATCCGATCCCGGCCTTCCTGCTCGACATGGTCGACGCGGGCGGCCTGCTGCCCCAGCTGAAACGACGTTTGACGAAGCCAATGGAGAGATCATGAGCCGACCCGAATTCGACCTGCTGATCAAGGGCGTGCGCGTCGTGCGCCCGCAAGGCAACGCCGTGCACGACGCCGACATCGCCATCACCGGCGGCAAGATCGCCAGGGTGGCGCCGGCCATCGACCCGGCGCGCGCCGCAGAAGTCTTCGCCGGCAAGGGCCGGCTCGCATTCCCCGGCGTGGTCGATGCGCACATGCACAGCGGCATCTACTCGCCGCTGGAAGAAGACGCGGTGAGCGAAAGCAAGGCGGCGGCGATGGGTGGGGTGACCTCGAGCCTCAACTACTTTCGCACCGGCCAGTACTACCTGAACAAGGGCGGGCGCTACGCCAGGTTCTTCCCGGAAGTGCTCAAGACCAGCAAGAACCGCTTCCACGTCGACTACGGCTACCACCTGGCGCCGATGGACAAGACGCACATCGACGAGATCCCGATGCTGATCGAGAAGCACGGCGTGGCGAGCTTCAAGATCTTCATGTTCTACGGCTCGCACGGGCTGCACGGCGCGAGCGATTCGCAGCGCGAGTTCCTGATGATCGGCAAGGACGAGCGCTACGACTTCGCGCACTTCGAGTTCGTGATGCGCGGCATCCAGGCGGCGCGCGAGAAGATGCCCGAGCGCGCCCGGCAGATCTCGCTGTCGCTGCATTGCGAAACGGCCGAGATCATGACGGCCTACACCCGGATCGTCGAGAAGGACAAGTCGCGGAGGGGCCTGGCAGCCTACAGCGCGTCGCGCCCGCAGCATTCAGAGGGCCTCGCCGTGTTCATCGCCAGCTATCTGGCCAATGAAACGGCGCTGACCAACATCAACCTGCTGCACCTGAGCTCGCGCAAGGCGGTGCAGGCGGCACTGATGATGGCCGAAGCGTTCCCGCACATCGACTTCCGGCGCGAGGTGACGATCGGTCACCTGATGCTGGACACGACCTCGAAGGCCGCGGAGCTGGCCAAGGTGAACCCGCCGATCCGCCCACGCGAGGACGTCGAGTTCCTGTGGGATGCGCTGCTCGCCGGCGAGCTCGACTGGGTGGTCAGCGACCACGCGTGCTGCCGCCACGAGATGAAGATCCCAAAGCGCTATTTCGGCAACATCTGGATGGCCAAGAGCGGCTTCGGCGGCACCGAGTACCTGTTGC
>JBDTUG010000043.1:0-17275 GCA_040007855.1 Caldimonas sp. | reverse complement strand
GCACGCCGGCGTCCATCAGCGCGAGGCAGCCGCCGCACACCGAGGCCATCGACGAGGAGCCGTTCGACTCGGTGATCTCCGAGACCACGCGCATCGAGTACGGGAACTCGGTCCGGTCGGGCAGCACCGCCACCAGCGCCCGCTTGGCGAGGCGACCGTGGCCGATCTCGCGCCGCTTCGGCGAGCCGACCCGGCCGGTCTCGCCGGTCGCGAACGGGGGCATGTTGTAGTGAAGCATGAAGTGCTCGCTGTACTCGCCGGCGAGCGCGTCGATGCGTTGCGAATCGCGGTCGGTGCCTAGGGTGGCGGCCACCAGCGCCTGGGTCTCGCCACGGGTGAACAGGGCCGAGCCGTGGACACGCGGCAAGAGGCCGGTGCGGATCTCGATCGGCCGCACGGTGCGGGTGTCGCGGCCGTCGATGCGCGGCTCGCCCGAGAGGATCTGGTTGCGGACGATCTTCGCTTCGATGTCGAACAGGATGTTGTCGACCTTGACCTTGTCGACCGCGACGCCGCCTTGCGACAACGCGGCCAGGGTGGCGGTCGTCACGTCGCGCGTGGCGTGCGTGCGGGCCTGCTTGGAACGGATCTGGTAGGCATCGCGCAGCTTCTGCTCGGCGAGCGACCCGACCTGCGCGATGAAGGCGTCGTCCTTGGCCGGTGCCTGCCACTCCCACATCGCCTTGCCGGCGTCCTTCACCAGCTCGTTGATGGCGGCGATGGCGACGTTGCCCTGCTCGTGGCCGAACACCACGCCGCCGAGCATCACTTCCTCGCTCAGCTGCTTGGCTTCGGACTCGACCATCAGCACCGCGGCTTCGGTGCCGGCGACGATCAGGTCCATCTGCGTCTCGGCCATCTGCGTCTTGGTCGGGTTCAGTACGTACTGGCCGCCGATGTAGCCGACCCGCGCGGCGCCGATCGGGCCGTTGAACGGAATGCCCGAGATCGCCAACGCGGCGCTCGCACCGATCAGCGACGGGATGTCGGCGGCGATTTCGGGGTTCAGCGAGAGGACGTGGATGACGACCTGGACCTCGTTGTAGAAGCCTTCGGGGAAGAGCGGCCGCAGCGGCCGGTCGATCAGGCGCGAAGTCAGCGTCTCGAGCTCGCTCGGGCGACCTTCACGCTTGAAGAAGCTGCCCGGGATCTTGCCGGCGGCATAGGTCTTCTCGATGTAGTCGACCGTCAGGGGAAAGAAGTCCTGACCCGGCTTGGCGTCCTTGCGGGCAACGACGGTCGCCAGGATGACGGTGTCGCCAATCGAGACGACGACCGCCCCGCCCGACTGGCGGGCGATCTCGCCGGTCTCGAGGGTGACCGTCTGCTGGCCCCATTGAAAGGTCTTGGTGATCTTGTTGAAGATGCTCATGGCGTGTTCTCCGTTGCTTCGAAGGCCTTCGGGGCGGCCGGGAACCCGGAACGAGAGCTTCTCCTGGCGACATGCCATTCCAAGGAGGCTCGCGGCGCGCCATCGCGCTCGAACTTCGGTGGAATGACACAGCCTCGCCTGCCGGCCGCTCGCTCCATCCGCCGGGAGCCTTCGTTCGAGAGGCTCCCGGCTTCGTCTCGTCCTACTTGCGCAGGCCGAGCTTTTGAATCAGCGCTGTGTAGCGGTCGGCGTCCTTGCTGCGCAGGTAGGCGAGCAGGCTCTTGCGACGGTTGACCATCTTCAGCAGGCCGCGCCGGCCGTGGTGGTCTTTCAGGTGGGTCTTGAAGTGCGGCGTGAGCTCGTTGATCCGGTCGGTTAGCAAGGCGACTTGCACCTCGGTCGATCCGGTGTCGGTGGCGGCACGGGCGTGCACCTTGACGATCTCGGCCTTGTGTTCGGCGGTGGCGGGCATCTCGTTTCCAATCAATGAAACCGGGCGCCGGCCCACGAGGCCGCGACACGGTTTCCAGGTCGACTTGCGGACACCGGTGAAACCGACCGGCGCCGTGCGGATCAGACTGCCGTGGCAGCCGAACCCATGATTATAGACGGAGGAAGGCGGCCAGCCGCTCCACCCCCTGCACCAGCCGCGCCGGGTCGTGCGAGGCGAAACACCAGCGCAGCCACCCCTCGCCTTCCGGGCCGAAGGCGGCGCCCGGCGCCAGGCCGAGGCCCGCCTCGCTCACCAGCCGCTTGGCCAGGGCCAGCGAGTCGGCCTGGCCTTCGATGCGGAAGAACGCGTACAGGCCGCCGGGCGGCTCTGCGACGGTGACGCCGGGCAGCGCCGCGAGGCGCGGCAGCAAGGTGTCTCGGCAGATCCGCAGCCGCCCGGCCAGGGCCGGCACGAAGGTCTCAGCCTGGGCGAGCGCGGCGAGCCCGGCGCGCTGCACGAAGACCGGCGCGCACGAGGTGTTGAACTCGATCAGCTTGGCAAACGCCCCCGCCGCGGCTTGCGGGCAGACGATCCAGCCCAGCCGCCAGCCGGTCATCAGGAAGCTCTTGGAGAAGCTGTGCACGACGAGCAGGCGGTCGGCGGGCTCGGCGATGTCGAGGAAGCTCGGCGCCGCTAGAGGCGGCACGGCGCCGGCCGCCGGCGCCGCACCGAAGTACATGCGCTCGTAGACCTCGTCGGCGACGATCCAGGTGCCGGTCTCGCGGCAATGCGCCAGCAGCGCCTCCTGCTCGGCCCGGGTGAAGGTCCAGCCGGTCGGATTGCCGGGCGAGTTGACGAGCAGGACCCGCGTGCGCGCGGTGACGGCCCGGCGCAGCTCTTCCAGGTCGAGTCGCCAGGCGCCGCCCTCGACCCGCAAGGGCAGGCGGACTACGCGCGCGCCCAGGATCGCCGGCTGCGCCGTGAGGTTCGGCCAGACCGGCGTGACCGCTACCACCTCGTCGCCCTCGCCGACCAGCGCCTGCATCGACAGCATGAGCGCGTTGACGCCCGACGAGGTGACGGCGATACGGCTGGCATCGACGGGTCGGTGCAGCGCGCTCGTGTAGCGCGCGATCGCCTCGCGCAGCTCAGGCAAGCCGAGGTTGTGCGAGTAGAAGGTCTCGCCCTCGGCCAGCGAGCGCATCGCCGCAGCGCGGATGAACTCGGGCGTCGGTTCGTCGCTCTCGCCGAACCAGAACGCCAGCACGTCGTCGCGGCCGAGCGCGGCGTTGGCAACTTCGCGGATCTTCGACCCCGGCAGCTCTTCTATGACTTGTCTCATGCAATGTGCGGGCCGGGGTCCTTGAAAACGAAAATGCCGCACTCACTTCGGCGGCAGGGTCGCAGCACAGTGCCGCGACCGACCTCATTGTAGGAGCCTGCCCATGTTCGTTCTGCCCGTTTCCCGCACCGCCGCGCTCGCGCGCCGCGCCGCCATCGCACCTGCTTTCGGCAGCGTGCTCGACCGCCTGTTCGACGAATCTTTCGACCGCTGTATCGGCGGCGCCAGCGCCGCCGTCGCCAGCGCCGCCGTCGAGACCCGCACGCCCTCGATGGACGTGACGGAAAGCGACCTCGCCTACACGGTCGTTCTCGACGTTCCCGGCAGCACCCGCGAGCAACTGAAGGTCTCGGTCGAAGGCCGGCGCGTCGCGCTGACCAGCGCCATCGCCGAAGGGGCCACTGCCGAGCCGCAAGGTCAAGCAGTGCCGGCGGCCGACGCCGGGCCGGCCGATCGCGTCCTCTATCGCGAGCGCTCTGCCGCGGTCTACGCGCGCACCATCGTGCTGCCGGCGGAAGTCGACCAGACCCAGTCGCAAGCGAAGTTCGAGAACGGCGTCCTGACGCTGACGCTGGCCAAGAAGGTGCCCGCCGGCGCCACCCAGCTGAGCATCGCCTGATCGGCAGCCGCGCGCCGCGGCCTCAGGTCGCGGTGGCCGCTTGCCGCAGGTCGGTGAGCGGCCAGCGCGGCAGCACGTCGAACGCGTAGTCCCGCGACAGCGCGGCGATGCCGCGCTGCAGCCGCATCGCCGTGGCCAGGGCGATCATCGCGCCGTTGTCGGTGCACAGCGCGAGCTCCGGGTAGTGGACCCGGGCCTGTCGCTTTGCGCATTCCGAGGCCAGGCGCTGACGCAGCAGGGTGTTGGCGCCGACGCCGCCGGCAACGACAAGCCGTGTTGCGCCGATGCGGGCCAGCGCGGCTATCGACTTGCGAACCAGCACGTCGACGATCGCTTCCTGGGTGGACGCGGCGAGGTCGGCCCTCGGTTGCTCGCAGTTGGCGCCTTCGAGCTTGAGCGCGTGCGTGCGAACGGCGGTCTTCAGGCCGGCGAAAGAGAAGTCGAGCGAGTCGCGTTGCAGCAGCGGCCGCGGCAAGGCGAACGATCCCGGATTGCCGAACTCGGCCAGCCGCGCCAGCGCCGGCCCGCCGGGGTAGCCGAGGCCGAGCAGCTTGGCCGACTTGTCGAAGGCCTCGCCGGCGGCGTCGTCGATGGTGTCGCCGAGCAGGGCATATTCGCCGACATCGGTGACGTCGAGCAACTGGGTGTGGCCACCCGACACCAGGAGGGCGACAAAGGGGAAGGCGGGCGGGTCGGCCGATAGAAACGGCGACAGCAGGTGGCCTTCCAGGTGGTGCACGCCGAGCGCCGGTTTGCCGAGCGCGGCGGCCAGCGCGCAGGCGACGCCGGCGCCGACCAGCAAGGCCCCTGCAAGGCCGGGGCCGCGGGTATAGGCGACGACGTCGATGGAGGCGAGATCCGCGCCCGCCCCGGCCAGCACCTCGCGCGTCAGCGGCAAGACGCGCCGGATGTGGTCGCGCGAGGCGAGTTCGGGAACCACGCCGCCGTACGCGGCGTGCATCTCGACCTGGCTGTGGAGTGCCTGGGCGAGCAGCCGGGGGGTGGCGTCACCGGTCGTCTCGACGAGCGCGATGCCGGTCTCGTCGCAGGAGGTTTCGATGCCGAGGACGCGCATCGGGCGAGTTTAGGCGGCGGGGTGCCGCTGGGTCTGTCTAGTGGATCAGGCCCAACCGAAGCGCCTTGACCACCGCCTGGGGCTTGCTGGCGCAGTCGAGCTTGTGAATCGCGGACGCCAGTACCTTTGCCACTGAGCCTTCAGCGATGGACAAGATCATGCCGGTTTCCCAAGCGGTCTTGCCTTCGGCGGCCCATTGGAGGCATTCGTACTCGCGGGGACTGAGCCGAAGTGGTTTGAGTTCGTCAATCTCGGATCGCAGAGTCCATACCTGCGAGTCCAGCACAATTGACTGGACGAAAGTGGCAAAGAGTTGCATCCGAGCCATCAATTCGCTGAGGTCCCTTCGAGACGAAGGGAGTGGATCGCGTCTGTCTACGCCAAAGAGAAGGTGTCTGTTCCGTGGAAGGTGGAACGCCGTCGCGATTCCACTGCCATAGCCGAAGGGCGCTTACTGTTCCCATCTCTCCCCGGCGCCAACGCTCACGTAGCTTTGCTGGTTGTATGCGACCGGAATACTGGATCGTTTGCAGTGTTGACTCACCGGGTCGGTCCTAGCCATACCCGCATCATCCCAAGTCTCGAGATAGGCTGGCTCAGAGTTGTGAATCGCAGCAAGTTGCACACAACTGTCCTCGGAGGAAAAGTCGTCACGAAGGACGACGGCACCATACCGCTCGAAGCCGATCGCTGCGGTGAATGCCCGAATTTCCCGCTCAAGCGTTGACACTTCCTTCACCGCGAGCAGCCGCAGGCAGTCTTCGTCGAGTAGATCGGCGCCGAACAATCCAGCAAAGCTTCCTGCCGTATGACATGCATGCAACGTAAGCATGAGACCTCGAGCGGACAAGGGCCTCATGATAGCCAGCCAATGGCGGCAGGCAATCGTTCTAGCTGATCAGGCCCAGGCGAAGCGCTTTGACGACGGCTTGGGGCTTGGTGACGCACCCGAGCTTGCGGATGGCTGAGGCCAGTACTTTGGCCACCGACCCTTCGGCGATCGACAGAAGCATGCCGGTTTCCCAAGCGGTCTTGCCCTCGGCGGCCCACTGGAGACATTCGTACTCACGGCTACTGAGACGGATGCTCGGTCCCGCACCTGGAGGCTCGACGTTCAACAGACTCAACGCCGCGCCTTGGACGAAAGTTCCGAAGAGATGAGTTCTCGCGACCATCGTGGCGAGTTCGCTTCGACACCTCGGTAAACGACGAATCCTGTCGACGCCGAAAAACACGTGAAGGTTGTTGGGCAAGTGGAACGTCGAACTTATGCCGTTCGCATATCCGAATGGCGCCTGCCGCTCCCACTTCGCCGCGACGCCAGCCTCGACGTATGTGTCCTGACCATAGACGATCGGTGCGGAGGAGCGCCTGCATTGCTGCATGACAGGATCTCCTCTGCCGGCGTCCACATCGGTCCATTCACTCAAGAACTCCGCGGGAGTGTTGTTGAGACCGCTTATGACGACGCCACTCGCCGGGCTCGAAAAGTCGTCATGGATCAGCGCAAGGCTGTAGCGTTCGAATCCCAGACCCCTCATGAATGATTGGATCGATCCATCCAGGGCCAAGGAATCCTGCGCCGCGACGACGCTCAGAACCTCGTCGCTCAGAAAGCTTTTTCTGAACACGGAAGCCGCTGCGGCGGCGTTGTCGAGGGCATGCCAGGCGAACATGGTTGGCTCCCGCTCAAGAGCATAGAGAAGCGGCGAGGTGAGCCGATCGATGATAGCCACGGCTGGTTGGCGCGCAAGATCGGATCGGCCCAACACCGGGGACCCATTGGGCGGCGCTAGCTAGCTAGCTAGCGGGTGTGGTTCCCCGCGCTCGGCACGCTGCGCAGATCCTGCGCCACCCGCCCGTCCTGCAGAACGATGACCCTTCCCGCCGACGCGATCGTCTCCGGCCGGTGCGCGACGATCACTCGCGTGATGTCGAGTAGCCGGATCGCCGCATTCACCTCGCGCTCCCGATCGACGTCGAGCGCGCTGGTCGCCTCGTCGAGGAACAGGAACTTCGGACGCTTGTACAGCGCCCGAGCCAGCAGAATCCGCTGCCGCTGGCCACCCGACAGGCTCGTGCCCATATCGCCGACCAGCGTGTGCCAGCCCATCGGCATGGCCTCGATCTCGTCGGCGATCGCGGCGATCCGGGCGCACTGCTTCGCCCAGGCGACGTCGGCATCGGCGTCGAAGAAGGTGATGTTGTCAATGATCGAGCCGGCGAACAGCTGGTCTTCCTGCATCACCGTGCCGATCATGTCGCGCCAGGCGCGCAGCCCCACCCGTTGCAGGTCGACGCCGCCGATCCGCACCTGCCCCGCCTGCGGAGCGAGGATGCCGAGCATGCACTTCAGGAGGGTCGTCTTGCCGCAGCCCGACGGACCAACGATGGCCACCGAATCGCCGGGATCGATGCGCAGGCTCAGCTTGCGGAGCACCGGCTCTTCGGCATCCGAGTAGGCAAACGCGACGTCGACGACTTCGAGGGTCAACGTTCCCTGAGCGATCCGCGCCGGCCCGTCGACCACCGGCTCGGGCTCGGCGAGCACGATGTCGGCCAGCCGCTCGCCCTGCAGGCGAAGCATCTTGATCTCGACCGCCTTGTCGATCAGGGCGCTGACCCGCTGCGCGAACTGCTCCTTGTAGGCCAGAAAAGCGAACAGCATGCCGACCGAGAAGCGGTGATCGAGCACCAGCAAGGCGCCCACCCAGATCACCGCCACCCGCTCGATGCCGAACACCAGCTTGTGCAGCACCACGAACAGCAGATCGAGTTTGCGCGTCGCGATGTTGGCGTTCATCGCGTCGACCACCAGGTTCATGAAACGCGCCTGCCGATCGGCCTGGCGATTGAACAGCTTGATCGACTGCACGCCGCGCAAGGATTCGAGAAAGTGCGTCGAGCGCTTGGCATCGAAGACGATCGCTTCCTCGGTGGCCTCGCGCAAGGGTCGAAAGAAGGCCCGCCGAAGCAGGCCGTAGGCGACGACGCTGGCCAGCGCGATCGCCGTCAGGCTGCCGCTGTAGACGAACATCATCGCCAGCGTGACGACCACCAGCAGCCCGTCGAGTACAGCCTCGACGAAGCTGGTCGTCATCGTCTGCTGGATGTGCTGCACGGCGCCGAAGCGCGACATCACGTCGCCGGTGTTGCGCCGGTCGAACCAGGTCACCGGCAGGCGCATCAGGTGGGCGAACACATTCGACAGCCACTGCAGGTTGAGCGTCGACGACAGATGGAGCACCGCCCAGGAGCGGATCGCCCCCGCGCCGACCTGGATCAGCACCAGCAAGCCGAAGCCGATGCCGAGCGTGACGAGCAGGTCGCGATCGTCGCTGACCAGCACGCCGTCGACCACCCACTGCAGGTAGAAGGGCGACAGCAGCATGAACGCCTCGAGCGCCAGGGCGAGCATGAAGATCTGGGCCAGCGAGCGCTTCAGGCCGGTCACCCGGCCGAGGAGCTGGCGCAGTCCCACCGTCTGCTTCTCGACCCCGGGTCGGAAGTCGGTCTCCGGGGTGAGTTCGAGGGCGATGCCGGTGAAGTGACGCGACACCTCCGCCATCGGCAGCCGACGCACGCCGCGAGCCGGATCGTGGATCACGGCGCGCCCGCCGACGATCGCCTTCAGGACGACGAAGTGGTTCAGGTCCCAGTGCAGGACGCAAGGCAGCTCGAGCTGCGGCAGATGCTCCATTTCCGCACGGACAGCGCGGGGGTTGAGGTGAAGCTGCCCGGCCACGCGAACCAGATCAGCCATCGTCGCCCCCTTCATCGACACCGAAAATCGGCGACGCAGGGTCGGCAGATCGCTGTCGAGGCCGTGCCGGGCCGCGATCATCGCCAGGCAAGCGAGTCCGCACTCTGCGCCCTCGGTCTGCAACAACATCGGCAGGCGCCGACGCCCGCCGAAGTTCAACGCGTCGAGGAGCGACGCCGGGTTCACACCCGGCTCGCGATGCCGAGCACCGGCTCGAAGAGCCATTCGATCACCCGGCGCCGGTCTAGAACGATGTCGGCATCGAGTTGCATGCCCGGCGCGAGCGGTTGGGCGGCACCGTACGCGACGACGTCCTGACTGTCGAGGCGAACGGTGATCCGATAGAGCGGCTCGCCCGCAATACTACCGACGACTGGGATCCCGGCCAGTTCGGCGGACTGCAGCGGTGCTCGCGACACCTGAGTGACTCGGCCGCGCTGATGCCCGAACTTTTGGTACGGGAAGGACTGGTAGCGCAGCATCACCATCTGGTTCGGCCGAACGAAGCCGATCGCGCTCGATGGGGCAAAGAGCTGCGCTTCCAACGGGGTGTCGGCCGGGATCAGGCTGGCCAGTGAGCTTGACCCTGCCACGCTTTGCCCCGGCCCAGCGACAACGACCGAGATCGTGCCGTCTCGCGGCGCTCGCACTACGATCATTTGTCGCGCAGCATTCTCTGCGGATTGCTGAGCCACCAAAGCGAGGTCGCGATCGATCTCGGCCTGCACTGCCCGCGAGCGTAAGGGCAGTTCTAAGCGTTCGGCCTGCAAGCTCGCGATTTCGCGAAGATGCGCAGCACGCTGGCGTTCGAGCGCAATCACTTGGGCCTTAACGCCGAAAAGCTCTTCAGCTTTGGTCCGAACCTGGGCCTCGGAGACGTAGCTGCTGGCGAGGTAAGCCTTGTACTGTGCCAGCGCTTCCTCGGCGAGCTGTTGGCGTTGCCACTGCAAGGACTCCTCGGCTGCCATAGGAGCAAGCTCGCGTTTCATCGCGGCGATCCGCCGATCGACGGCGGCCACACGTGAGACCTCAAGCTCGGCCTGTTGTGAGGCGCTTCCACGCAGGCTCAGTTGGCGTGCCGCGAGGCTAGCCTCGACAGCCGCCTGTGTGTCGCCCAACGGGCTCGACTGGCCGACTGCCAGGATGAACAAAACGTCGCCCTGCCGGACTCGCTTGCCCTCCGTCGCCTGACTTTCGACGACGGTTGCTGGCTGGGGCGCGGCCAGCCGAATCACACCCCGGCCTGGCACAAGATGGCCGGTGACGCGCGCCTTGCGCGTGTACTCACCTAGCCAGAGAAAGGAAAGGAGCGCGACCGTGACGGCAAAAACAAAACCCGTCGCTATCCACAGAGGGACAGGACGGGTCAATTGGACGGTTCCGATCCACTCGCGCTGGCGGCTGTTAAAGACTTCCCGCCGGAATAAGTTCGTCACCCGATCAGCAGTACAGCGCGGCCATAAGGCTGAAAGGCCCTAGGAGGCAAGTTCAGAAGACTTACCACGTACTGTGGGGAGCCCGCGGTGCATCACCTCCCGCGCCCGAGATTTTGCCGAGATCGCCGAGGGCGAGCGGAACGGGTGCAGTGCTTGACGGCGCTCCCATAGGAATGGAAAGGGGGGTATGCGTCGACGGCTGTTGGGGCATGGCGAGTCTCCTGATAGCGGGCAGATGCGCAAAGGTAGCGCACACACTTCATTCGATCAGGCGGCCGGGTACGACGTAACTGTCAAGTCTTACAGTGTGCAATCCAGCACGGAAGTGGCAGTAGTGTCCGGCCGACCGGACAGAACGGCATTCTCTTGCACCGACTCGCCGCAACGGCTAAAGTCGAACGGGCTCGTCGGCTTCGATGCGGGCGTGGTCGTCGCTTGCTTTGGATCTAGCGAATTAGGCCTAGACGCAGCGCTTTGAGCACGGCTTGATGCTTGTTGACGCAACCCATCTTGTGTGTCGCGTTGTTCACATGAAGCGCAGCAGTACGCTCACTGATCCCGAGAAGGTTTCCCACCTCCCAGGCCGTCTTCCCTTCCATCGTCCACCGCAACGTTTCCAGTTCGCGAGGAGTGAGAGAGGGTTGGCCGGGGGAACTGAGCACCGGCGTGAGAATGCGAGACGCCGCGTCCTGAGCATGGACCGCAAACAGCTGCAGGTCCGCGACCATTCGGGTCACTTCCCCAGCGTCACTCGGAACCGGGCGGTCTCGATCGACGCCCATCACAAAGTGACGTCCCTCGGGCATGTGTAGAGCCATCGCGATGCCAGTTCGATAGCCGAAGCGGGCCTGCTCCTCCCATTTGTCGCCCTGACCGAGTTTGGCGTAGGTTTCCTGGTTCCAGATAATCGGCATGCTGTGCCGTTTGCAATGCTGCATCACCGGGTCACGGCGGGCATCCTCTCTACTGTTGAAATAGTCGGAGTACGACCGGGGCGTGTTGTCGACCGTAATGAACTCGGGCTCACCGAGGAAATGGTCGATCACCAAAGTGACCGAGACAGTTTCGAATCCAAGGCGTCTGGTGAAACCGACAACCTGATCCCGAAACTCGTCCCGAGTTCGGGTCGCCAACACCGACGTAAATCCGCTATCGAGCATTCCGCTCAGCGCCTCGCGAGTCGCAAGTCCAGGCCGCGTGAAATCTTTCCCATCACCCTGACAACTTTGACAGATGGCAAACGCCAAACGAATTGCCACACTCGCTCACCAAAGGCCAAATGGAGACCCCGCCATCGACTCGACAACATCAATGACCCCCGCCTGGATCGTGTGTGCATGGCCGCCTCTATTGTGGCAGGCCAGCCTCGCGCCCCAACTAAACCTGATGCACCTGAGTACCAGCGTGTTGAGTTTCGGCGACGACGAGTCGCCCTGCACCGGGCAGACACTCTGGGGCGATGCGAGCGCCAGGCAATCGGCTGGGGTGGCCTGGGACTGGGTCGAAGTCCAGACGGGCGTCGTCGCAATGGCCGACCCGTTCGGGCTCGTCACCAACCTGAAACTGCTCGACGATCGCGGCGAGGCCCTGACCCATGTCGAGGTCGCCGTCCAGCTGAACCAACTGGTTCATGCGCTGCCCTGGCAGAGCGAGGTACGGCGCGCCCTGCACCCGGCTCGCTGCTGATCAGGTCATTTCCGCCGTTCGGCCGGCCCTGGAACCAACTGTCGCAAATTTCACGAAAGCACTGGCATTTCACCTTCCCCGGGCCGCGCCGCCCGGGGTACGCTCGGGTCTCCCCGGCCGCAAGGCCAAGCGAGTTCCTGAACGCGGACGATGAAAGAGTACCGACTCCTGGCCTGGCCCGAACTCACTTCCGAGTTCCAACGCACTGCGCATCGCCGGGTCCTGAGCGATCTCTCGCTGCGCTACATGACGGCCCCCCAGCTCGTCGAGGTAAGCGGCCTGAAGAAGGGTGAGTTGAAGGTCTTCCTGGGCATGCTCGACGCGCGCGGCCTGCTCGACGAGCGCGACAACAGCGCGCCCGACTCCTTCCTCGACTCGATCGGCAAGCTCGGCTGGTTCCGCCGTTCCGGCCCGATCACCCACGACGGCCCCTGAGCCGGCCGGTGCGCTGCCGCGCCTGGCGGCTCAGTGCTTTTCCTTGGCGTGGTTGATCGAGTACTTCGGAATCTCGACCGTCACATCCTGGCGCGCCAGGATCGCCTGACACGACAGCCGCGAGGTCGGCTCCAGCCCCCAGGCGCGATCGAGCAGGTCTTCCTCGCTTTCATCGGGATCGCCGAGCGAAGCGAAGCCTTCCCGGACGACGACGTGGCAAGTCGTGCAGGCACAGCTCATCTCGCACGCATGCTCGATGTCGACGCCGTTCTCCAGCAGCGCCTCGCAGAGCGAAGCCCCCGGAGCGGCCTCGATGAGCTTGCCCTCGGGGCAGTACTCGGGATGCGGCAGGACCTTGATCACCGGCATGGTCAGACGTCCTCGACGCGACGGCCGGCCAGCGCCCGTCGGATGCCGCGGTTCATGCGCTCGGCCGCGAAGGCCTCGGTGCCCTCGCCCAGAGCCTTCAGTGCAGCGTCGATGGCGAAGCGATCGCCGCCGGGCCGGGCGACGGTCAGCCTCCCCGCCAGCGCCTCGATGGCGGCGCGCTCTTCGGCCGACAGCAGGTCGCCGTCGGCGGCCAGCGCCGACGCCGTGGCGGCCAGCAGGCGATCGGCGTCGACCTCGGCTTCGCGCAGGGCACGCACGGCCATGTCGGCCTCGGCGGTCTGAAAGCTCTCGCCCAGCATCCTCGCGACTTCCTCGTCCGACAGGCCGAAACTCGGCTTGACGACGACCTTGGCCTCGACGCCGGCGGTTTCCTCGCGGGCGGCGACGTCGAGCAGGCCGTCGGCATCGACGGTGAAGGTGACCTTGATCCGCGCCGCGCCGGCCACGAGGGGCGGAATGCCGCGCAGCTCGAAACGCGCCAGCGAACGGCAATCGGCGACCAGCTCGCGCTCGCCCTGAACCACGTGGATCGACATCGCCGTCTGCCCGTCCTGGAAGGTGGTGAACTCCTGCGCCCGCGCGGTCGGGATCGGGCTGTTGCGCGCAATGATGCGTTCGACCAGGCCGCCCATCGTCTCGAGCCCGAGCGAGAGCGGGATGACGTCGAGCAACAGGATGTCGGCGGCGGCGGCGTTGCCGGCCAGCGCCTCGGCCTGGATCGCCGCGCCGATCGCCACCACCTCTTCCGGATCGAGGTCGATCAGCGGCGGCCGGCCGAACAGCTCGCCCACTGCCGCCTGCACCAGGGGCATGCGCGTCGAGCCCCCGACCATGACAACGCCGTCGATGCCGCTCGGCTCGAGCCTGGCATCGCGCAGCGCCTGGCGCACGGCGGCGAGCGTGCGCTCGACGAAAGGACGGGCGACTGCCTCGAGGTCGGTCCGCCCGACCGACACCCGCAACAAGCCGCCGCTCAGGGTGCCGGAGAAGGTGGCCTCGGACTCGGCCGACAGCGCTTCCTTCGCGGCGCGGGCAGCGACCACGGCCGCGCGCCGGTCGCCCGGCGTCACGGCGACCGCGCCAGCCTTCGCGAGCGCCCAGTCGGCCAGTCCGGAGTCGATGTCGTCCCCGCCCAGGGCCGAGTCGCCGCCGGTGGCCACCACCTCGAAGACGCCGCGGGTCATGCGCAGGATCGAGATGTCGAAGGTGCCGCCGCCGAGGTCGTACACGGCGTACAGCCCCTCCGAGCCGTTGTCCAGGCCGTAGGCGATCGCCGCGGCGGTCGGCTCGCTGACGAGGCGCAGCACGTTCAGGCCGGCCAGCTCGGCGGCGGCCTTGGTCGCCTGACGCTGGGCGTCGTCGAAGTAGGCCGGCACCGTGACGACTGCGCCGAACAGGTCGTCGGCAAAGGTGTCTTCGGCGCGCTGCCGGAGCGTGGCGAGGATCTCCGCCGAGATCTCGACCGGTGACTTCAGGCCGGCAGCGGTGGTGAGCCGGACCATGCCGGGCGCATCGACGAAGTCGTAGGGCAGGCGCGCATCGACGTCGGCGCGGCCGCGCCCCATCAGGCGCTTGACGGAGAGGATCGTGTTGACCGGATCGGCCGCCGCCTGGTCGAGGGCACGCTGGCCGACCTCGGTCCGGCCGTCGAGCCGATAGCGGACGGCCGACGGCAGGATCGTTCGGCCGGCGTCGTCGGGCAGGCATTCGGCGACGCCGTTGCGGACCGCGGCGACCAGGGAATGGGTCGTGCCGAGGTCGATGCCGACGACGTGTCGGCGCTGGCGCGGGTCGGGTGAAGCGCTGGGCTCGGAGATCTGCAGCAAGGCCACGCTCAGGCCTCCATTGACTCGAGCCGGTCGGCCACGTCGGCGGCGAATCTCTCGACGAACATCAGCGCCCGCACCTGCCGGGCCGCACCTTCATGGTCGGCCGCATCGTCGAGCGCGCGCGTCAGCTCGGCGTAGGCAGCCTGCCGATGCCCGTCGATGTCGCGGGCGATCGCTTCGACCGCCGCCGGTGTCACGGCGTCGTCGAGGCCTTCGCGCCAGGCCATCTGCTGCATCAGGAACTCGGGGGGCATCGCCGTGTTGTCCTCGGCGCGAATCGGAACGCCTGCGAGCTCGCACAGGTAAGCCGCGCGCTTCAAGGGATCCTTCAGCCGTTCGAACGCCTCGTTGACGCGCACCGCCCACTGCATCGCCGCCCGCTGCGCCGCCGCGCCGCCGGCGGCAAACCGATCCGGATGCACTTCGGCCTGCACGATGCGCCGCCGCGCAGCCAGCTCGGTCGCATCGAGGGCGAAGCGGCGGGGCAAGTCGAAGAGAGCGAAGTCGTCGCGGTCGAAGAGCATTGTCAAAAAACAGAAGGGCCCGCGCAGCGGGCCCGCCGATTCCAGCGAAGCGTCAAATTGGCGAAGCGCCCGACTACACGCGGAACGACTCGCCGCAGCCGCAGCGATCCTTCTCGCGCGGATTGCTGAACTTGAAGCCTTCGTTGAGCCCTTCGCGCACGAAGTCGAGTTCGGTGCCGTCGATGTACGGCAGGCTCTTCGGATCGACGATGACCTTGACGCCGTGGTCCTCGAAGACGTGATCCTCGGGCGCGAAAGCGTCGGCGTACTCGAGCTTGTAGGCCAGGCCGGAGCAGCCCGTCGTCTTCACGCCCAGGCGAACACCGACGCCCCGGCCACGCTTGCCCAAGTAGCGCGAGACGTGGCGCGCGGCCGATTCCGTGAGGGTGACCGACATCTCAGCCGACCGCCTCCGCCGTCGCCTGCACGGGCGCCGACGCCGAGGCCACGGCGGGATGCTTGGCCCGATAGTCGTCGACCGCCGCCTTGATCGCGTCCTCGGCGAGGATCGAGCAGTGAATCTTCACCGGCGGCAGCGCAAGCTCGGTCGCGATGTGGGTGTTCTTGATCGCGAGCGCCTCGTCGAGCGACTTGCCCTTGACCCATTCGGTGACGAGCGAGCTCGAGGCGATTGCCGAACCGCAGCCGTAGGTCTTGAACTTCGCGTCCTCGATCAGGCCGGTCCGGCTGTCGACCCGGATCTGCAGCTTCATCACGTCGCCGCAGGCGGGCGCGCCGACCATGCCGGTGCCGACCGAATCGTCGCCCTTGTCGAAGGAGCCGACGTTGCGCGGGTTCTCGTAGTGCTCGACGACTTTCGCGCTGTATGCCATTTCATTTCTCCTGGAACTGCTTGCGGGCCGCTCAGTGAGCCGCCCACTGGATGGAGCTGATGTCGACGCCTTCCTTGAACATGTCCCACAGCGGCGACAGCTCGCGCAGCCGGGCGACACGGTCCTTCAAGGTCAATACGACGTAGTCGATTTCTTCCTCGGTCGTGAAGCGCCCGATCGTCATGCGCAGGCTCGAATGGGCCAGCTCGTCGCTGCGGCCCAGAGCGCGGAGCACATAGCTGGGCTCCAGGCTGGCCGAGGTGCAGGCCGAGCCCGAGGACACCGCGATGCCCTTCACGCCCATGATCAGCGACTCGCCTTCGACGAAGTTGAAGGAAATGTTCACGTTGTGCGGCACGCGCTGTTCGGGGTGGCCGTTCAGGAAAGTCTGCTCGATGACCGAGAGTCCGTCGACCAGCTTCCTGTGCAGCATGCGGATCCGCTCGCTCTCGGTGCCCATCTCTTCCTGGGCGATCCGGAACGCCTCGCCCATGCCGACGATCTGGTGCGTCGGCAAGGTGCCCGAGCGCATGCCGCGCTCGTGCCCGCCGCCGTGCATCTGCGCTTCGATCCGCACCCGAGGCTTCCGGCGCACGTAGAGGGCACCGATGCCCTTGGGGCCGTAGGTCTTGTGCGAGGCCAGGCTCATCAGGTCGACCGGCAGCGTTGCCAGGTCGATCTGCACCTTGCCCGTCGCCTGGGCCGCATCGACGTGGAAAATGATGCTCTTGCTGCGGCACAGCGCGCCGATCGCCGCGATGTCCTGGATGACGCCAATCTCGTTGTTCACGTACATCACCGAGACGAGGATCGTGTCGGGGCGCAGTGCCGCCTCCAGCTTGGCGAAGTCGAGCAGGCCGTCTTCCTCGACGTCGAGGTAGGTCACCTCGAAGCCTTGCCGCTCGAGCTCGCGCATCGTGTCGAGCACCGCCTTGTGCTCGGTGCGAACCGTCACCAGGTGCTTGCCGCGGGTCTTGTAGAACTGCGCCGCGCCCTTGAGGGCGAGGTTGTCGGACTCGGTCGCGCCCGAGGTCCATATGATCTCGCGCGGGTCGGCGCCGACCAGGGCCGCCACCTGCTCGCGCGCCTTCTCGACCGCCGCCTCCGCTTCCCAGCCCCAGGCATGGCTGCGCGACGCTGGATTGCCGAAGTGCTCGCGCAGCCACGGGATCATCGCGTCGACGACGCGCTGATCGACCGGCGTCGTCGCGCCGTAGTCCATGTAGATCGGGAAATGCGGGGTCATGTCCATGGCGGAAAAGGCTACTTGGAGAACGCTGCTCCCAGGGCGAACACCGAATTCGGCGCGGTGATCTTGATCGGCTTGACGACCGGTTGCGTGGAGATCGCCCGCTTGACCGGGTGCTCCTCGATCGAGATGCCCTTGGCGATCTGCTCGTCGACCAGCTTCTTGAGGGAAACGGAGTCGAGGAACTCGATCATCTTGGAATTGAGGCTCGCCCACAGGTCGTGCGTCATGCAACGGCCGGCGTCGTCGCCCATGCAGTTTTCCTTGCCGGCGCAGCCGGTGGCGTCGA